>CAYQPD010000319.1:0-1544 GCA_964419305.1 uncultured Rhodobacter sp. | reverse complement strand
GGCCGTCATCTGCTCGACCGCGATGTCGGTGCCGGGGTTGGCGTCGTAGAACCCTTGTGCGCGGGTCAGGTCGGCTGCGGTGGCAGTGATCGGCAGATAGCCGGTGTCCTGGTGCCACTTGGCCTGGATCTCGGGCGAGGAGAGGAAGTTCAGGAATGCCGCGACGCCCTTGTACTCCTCAGGCGTCTGACCCGCCATCACCCAGAGCGAGGCCCCGCCGATGATGGTGTTCTGCGGCGCGCCCGCGACGCCCTCCCAGTAGGGCAGTGGCCGCACCGCGAAGTCGAACTGCGCTTCCGTCTTGATCCCGGCGTAGCCAGCCGAGCTTTCGGTAAAGAGCGCGCAGGTGCCGGCGCGGAAATCGGCACCGCCCTCGTTGCGGCGGCCCTTGTAGACGAACTTGCCGTCGCGGGCCCAGTCGCCCATCGCCTGGATATGCGCCACCTGCACCGGCCCGTTCAGCACCAGTTCGGTGTCGAGGCCGCCGAACCCGTTGTCCTTCGTGGCGAAAGGCACGTTGTGATAGGCCGAGAGGTTCTCGAGATGGATCCAGCTCTGCCAGGCGGTGGTCAGCGGGCAGGTATGGCCCGCGGCCTTCAACTGGTCGAGCACCGCGCCCACCTTCTGCCAGGTCGAAAGATCGGTGTCCGGGTCGATGCCTGCGGCCTTCAGCGCGTCGCGGTTGACCCAGAGCACCGGCGTCGAGGAGTTGAACGGCAACGACAGCATCTCGCCCTCGGTGGAGGTGTAATAGCCCTTGACCGCGCCGATAAAGGCATCCGGGTCGAAGGCGGCACCGGCATCGGCCATCACCTGGTAAACCGGCTTGATCGCTCCCTTGGCAGCCATCATCGTGGCCGTGCCGACCTCGAACACCATCAGGATATCGGGCTGTTCGTCGGCCCGAAAGGCGGCGATGCCGGCGTTCAGGGTCTCCGAGTAGTTGCCCTTGTTGTTGGCCACGACGACATAGTCGCTCTGGCCGGCGTTGAAGGCGGCCACCTGTTCGGCCACCAGATCGCCCAGGCGCCCGGTGAAGGCGTGCCAAAAGTCGATCTGGGTCTGTGCCACGGCGGGCGCGGCGATGACGATCGCCGAAACGGCCGTGGAGAAAAACGAACGCAGCTTCATCTGGAAGTCTCCCCTGTTTTCGAATTTTGCCCGAACAATAGGCACCGCGAAGCCATCGAACAAGCGAAACCTTCACCGTCCGCATTCAAGCCGGATCGAGCGGATGATCCGCTGTTACGGCCCGCATGTAACAATCCGATGTCCGTTGCCGGGCAAACTGCTCTCGCCGCCGCGGGTAATGCGAGGCCGCCCGTGCCGCGCTGCGGTCAGGATGTCTTGCGCCGCCCCTTTTCAGGATGCCTTCAGCCCGGTCACGACCAGCATTCCGCGCTGCTTGCCGGAAGCCAATTCGACCACCAGCGCGTTGTCGAGGTCAAAACGCGACACCGGCCCGGCGTAGAAGTCTGCCGCCAGCGCACCCATCCGGGCGCGCGTGCCAAATGTTGTCAGCAGCGTAAAACCATCCATGGCCG
>CAYQPD010000318.1:0-1550 GCA_964419305.1 uncultured Rhodobacter sp. | reverse complement strand
AAGCCGCAGTGGCGAAGACCAACCTGGACCTTCTGACCATGCGAAATACGAAACCTCTGTTCCGACAAGCTGTTCCGCCATCCCGTCGAGTGCCGCCTTGAATGCAGCAACATGCGAGTTTCCAACTATCTTCAACTTAGGGAACGTCTGAAAAACCTCCCGATTTCCGCCTGATCTGATAGACTTCGGCAACGCGACGAGGAGCTCTGCCGATGCCGAAACAACCCGCCTTTCCCGGTCTTCGCAATGCGATGAAGAAGAAGCAGACGCGGCGCGAGCAGTTTCTGGCGGAGATGGATGCGGTGGTGCCCTGGGGTCGCCTTCTGGCGCTGATTGCGCCGCATTACCCCAAGGCCGGGCCGAAGGGCGGGCGTCCGCCGATGCCGCTGGAGACGATGTTGCGGGTCTACTTCCTGCAGAACTGGTATGCGCTGAGCGACCCGATGGCCGAGGAAACCCTCTACGACAGCGAGGCAATGCGGCGCTTTGCCGGGATCGAACTGGGTGACGACCGCATCCCGGACGAGACCACGATCCTCAATTTCCGCCACCTGCTGGAGCGGTACGGCCTGACGGAAGCGATCTTCGCGGATGTGAACGCGCATCTGGCCGACAAGGGCATCACGCTGCGTTCAGGCACGCTGGTCGATGCGACGATCATCGACGCGCCGTCCTCGACCAAGAACAAGGCGGGTGCGCGCGACCCCGAAATGTCGTCCACCAAGAAGGGCAATGACTGGTATTTCGGCATGAAGGCGCACATTGGCGTCGATGCGGAGAGCGGCGTCACCCACAGCCTCGAGACCTCGACGGCCAAGCTGCACGACAGTCAGGTCTGGGACGAGGTGCTGCACGGCGAGGAGACCTCGGTCTGGGCCGACAAGGGCTATGTCAGCGCCGAACGCGAGGCAGCGTTCCAGGGGCCCGGCAAAGCATGGGGTGTGATGCGCAAGGCCCCCAAGGGCAGCCCGCTGCATCCCCTCGACGAAAGGATCAACCGCATCATCGCCATGGTGCGGGCCAAGGTCGAGCATCCGTTCCGCGTCCTCAAGTGCCAGTTCGGCTACGTGAAGACCCGCTACCGGGGCTTGGCCAAGAACCGCGCCCAGCTCTTCACGCTGTTCGCGCTCGGCAACCTGTTCCTGGTGCGGCGACGGTTGATGGCATGAGCACGAGTCTGCCCGAAATCGACAAGACCGCCGATATGGCGGCCCTGAAGCTGCAAAACCGGGCGCCAAATGCCCGTTTCGCCGCGACACTCGCAATCAGGCTGACAGATCGGCGCAGCCGAACGCGTTGATCAGACGTTCCTTAACAGGCTGCTGAAAATCTCTCCCCTCGACGTGGTTTGAGGAACATGATTCACCTCTGCTGCGGTATTTGCGGGGGTGATCATGCGGGGAACGGACGAGGCGGCAGGTTCGCTTTTCAGCTATGTGGACCTTGAGGAGCGCATCCCGGCGCGCCACCCGCTGCGGAAGGTCCGGCAGGTGGTGAATGACGCGCTGGCGAGCCTTGATGCTGATTTCGACCGGCTTTATTCGGCCGAG
>CAYQPD010000317.1:0-1566 GCA_964419305.1 uncultured Rhodobacter sp. | reverse complement strand
GCCGAGTTCCAGGTCCGTGTGGCCGTCATGAACGGCTTCACCGCGCTCGGCATACCCGTCACTGAAGCCATGGGATAAGTCTGTCCGGGGAAAGGGGAACCTTGGTCCTCACGCGATTTGTGCAACAGAGCCGCAGCAGGGTGTCGAGGCAGGCGCGGGCGGCATCCTTGGGTAGCCAGCTGCGCAGGGTCACCAGATCGGCCGCAACCTGCGGTTCCAGCCGCCCCGCCGCCAGCCGTGCCGCCAGACCCTGCGCCGCCGCCAGCCTTGTGCCGGGGCTTGGGTCAAGCAGAAAGGCACAGCCCAGCCGGCCGAACCATCCGCCGGGCCGGGTCAGGGCGGCGGTGATCAGCGCCTCGCGCACCTCGGCGGGCAGCGCGGGCAGCATCTCGGTCAGGGCCTCGTGCATCGCCGCGACGCCACCTTCGGCCTGCCGGGCCAGGTCGCCGAACATGTCGTCAATCATCGCCTCGATCTGCTCGGGGTCCACCGGGCCGTGGCCTGCTGCCGCATCCGCCATCACCCGGTCGGGCACTGCCAGGTGCGCCGGTGGCACCAGTCCCGCCCGCACCCAAGCCCGTGCCAGCGCGAGGCTGCCGGGCAGGGTCAGCCCGCCTTGCTTGCGAAGTTGCGCCACGACCGCCTCCAGCGCCGCAATCAGCACCCCGCCGCGCGCCCGACCCTTTTCCTGCGCCATCCGTGCGCTGTCGAGCGCAGCCGAAAGGATCTGCTGCAGATCGCTCTCGAGGTCGTCATCCTCGCCCGCGCGGCCCAGTGCGCGAACCAATGCCGCCCCATCCTGCGGCGCCTGCAACAGCGCTGCACCGACACGATCAAGGCAGGCCCGCGCCGCACTGATATCCGGCGCGCCCGCGAGTTCCGCCATTGCCGTGTTCACGCAGTCTGCGAGCATCCCCCATCTCCGATCCGGGCGCATCTGCGCGTCAGAATGGGTTGCCCGCCACCGGCAATGCAAGGGGCGGGCATCGGATGGCCCTGCGATCCCCACGCGCGCCGCGCCGGCCCCCAACCCGCACCCAAGCCTGCTCAAGCAGAGCCGGTTCAGTTTGACATAGTCCGGCAGGCGGTGCCAACGGGTCGGCTACAGTTCTGCGCTCGCCGCGCCGATCCGTGCGCAAGTCATGCTACGCGTCGCCCTTGGACCCAGGTTCCCCGCACTGCGGCGGTTCCGCCAAGCCGTGCCACGCGGATCACGTCGCCGCGCGCGCCGATGGCCAGATTGCCACGGTCGTTCAGGCCGGCAGCGGCCGCCGGCGCCGCCGTCACGCAAGCCACACCGCGCGCCACGTCGTCCCACAGATCGCCCAGCATCAACGCGGCCGAAAGCAGCGCGGAAGGCACATAGTCGGAGGATACGATATCCAGCAAATCCGCCTCGGCCAGCCCGCTGGCGGCCACATTGCCGGAATGCGACCCACCCCGGATCAGGTTGGGTGCACCCATCATCACCCTTATGCCCTCCGCGCGGCAGGCATGTGCAGCCTCCAGCGTGGTCGGAAATTCGGCCAGATGCGCGCCGCGGCTGGCCGAAACCCGCACCTGATC
>CAYQPD010000316.1:0-1572 GCA_964419305.1 uncultured Rhodobacter sp. | reverse complement strand
GCTCGGCCTCGACTTCCGCCGTCCGGGATCGCCCGCGCAAGCACCGGGTGCGGCTGATCCCGATGCGCCCGATCCGCAGGACCAGAACGCCGCCGACCCCAACCAGGACCCGACCCAAGACACCGCCCCGCAGGAGGGATCATGATGTTCCATGCCCAGATTGCCCAGCGGGCGTTCAACACGCCGCTGCTGGTCGAGCCGTCCAAGGCCATGGCGTTCCTCGCCGGGCTGGGGCCGCGCATCACCGGGCAGCAAGTGCGGCTGGCGGGTCTTGAGGTCGCGCTTTGTCTATCGCAGACGGGGGCCGAGCCTGCTGGTGACCGATGCGGGGGATCAATTGCCGCGAAGAACGCGCCGATTTTCCTGCTGGTGCAGCGGGTCAAACTGCGCAAGCCGTTGGATCTGGCGCGGGACGCATTGCGGGCGGTGGATGGGGTGTCGGGGTTGATCCTGGCGAATTGGGGTGAGGGATAGACCTAATCCAGATCCTCTATTCAGAGCATTTTCGGCGAAAAGGGAACACAAGGCTTATCCCTCTGAGTCCGGGCTCCCAAGATGTGGTGTTTGAGCCTTGCGGTGGGTCGAATGTTCCTCTAATGTTCCGGCATGCCCGCCCGCTGGTCATCAGATCGTCCCATGTCGCGCCAGGAGTTCGAGGCGCGGTTCCCCGATGACGACGCCTGCGCCCGGTATCTCGCCGAACGCCGCTGGCCCGACGGCTTTGTCTGCCCGGCCTGCGGTGGCCGGAAGGGGTGGGCGTTGGATCGGGGCAGACCGACGTGGGAATGCGCGGCGTGCCGACGGCAGACCTCGGTGACCGCCGGCACGATCATGCACCGCAGCCACCTGCCGCTGAAGACCTGGTTCCTCGCCGCGCATAGTGTCGCCACGCACTCCAACGGCATCTCGGCCCTTCAGTTGCAGGGGCAATTGGGCATCGGCAGCTACAAGACCGCCTGGCTGCTGCTCCACAAGCTCCGCCGCGCCATGGTCGACCCCGGGCGGAGCCTGCTGCAAACTCTGGTCGAGATCGACGAGACCGAGATGCCCTACCGCTCAAAAAACGATCCCGCGGATCGCAAGAAGGGCGGCCGTTCGCCGGTCGGCAAGATCTTCATCGTCGGCGCGGTGGAACTGTCGGAGGATCGCCAGCCGCGCCGCATCCGTCTGGCCCAAATCCCCGACGGCGCGTCGAAAACGCTGCATGGTTTCATCGGCCGGGCCGTCGAACCCGGCGCGCATATCATCACGGACGGCTGGCTCGGCTATGAGAACCCGCCCGCGAACACCCATGAGGCCAAAATCGTCACCGGCAGACGCGCGCACGAGATCCTGCGCTGGGTTCACCGCGTGTTCTCCAACCTCAAGACCTGGGCCAAGGGCGTCTACCACGGCCTGCGCAAGGCCCATGTTCAGCGCTACCTTGATGAATTCGTCTTTCGCTGGAACCGACGACGCCACACGCACATCGCCTTCGACCGGCTCCTGGGGATCGGCCTCGACCTCGGGCCGGCCAGCTATCGCGACTTCGTCGATCACCGCGCCTGATCCCTCCCGATAAAGCGCGTCGAG
>CAYQPD010000315.1:0-1573 GCA_964419305.1 uncultured Rhodobacter sp. | reverse complement strand
CATCAGCGTCGCCTGTTCGCCCTGCATCAGCCTCGCGACAGCGGCGGGATCGGTCGCGTCGCCGCAGCATAGCCGATGCTTGCCCAACGCCCAGATGTCGCCCGGCTTGGTAATGGGTTCGGCAGGTGGTTCGGGAATGGCGTCGGCCGCATCGTCGGAGATTGCCGGGCGGTCGTCGGCGTCGGCCAGCAGTGCGTCCAGTTCATCCTCGGGGATCCCGATCAGCCCGAGGTCGAAATCCTCGGCCAGCAGCGCCTGCAATTCCTGCAAGAGCAGGGCCTCGTCCCAGCCACCCAGCTCGGTCAACTTATTGTCGGCGATGCGATACGCCCGGCGCTGCGCCTCGGTCAGATGCCCCAGCACGAGCACCGGGGCCTCGGTCAGGCCAAGATGGGCGGCAGCCAACACCCGGCCATGCCCGGCAATCAACTCGCCGTCGGCTGCGACCAGCACCGGCACGGTCCAGCCGAACTCGGCCATGCTAGCGGCGATCTTGGCGACCTGGTCCGGATCGTGCGTCTTGGCGTTGCGGGCGTAGGGTTTCAGCCGGGCGAGGGGCCAGAGCTCGATCCGGTCGGGCGGCATCATCATCGCGCGGGTCCGGTCATGGGCGTGTAGACCACCAGCGTGGTTCTGCCGGGAAGCCACCAGCTTGGAAAGTCCTCCGGCCATGTGGCGCGCAGGCCCTTCAATTCCGCCAGCGCCGCGATGTCCTGCCGCTTGGCCGCATCGAAGGTGCCATAGAGGTGTGCTGCGACAGCGGATGCCATCCGGTCCTTGCGATAGTAAAACGGATGGTCGACCAGATCCCGTGGCCAGGGATCGGCATAGTAGCCGCGACCGTCGAACAGACCGCGCCGCGCCAGCACCGCCGGAGTGAAGTCGGACCGGGACAAGGTCCAGCCACGGGTTGCACCGAACAGCACCGCAAGGCGCTGCTGCAGGGCGCGCAGATCCTGTTGCAGGGCGTTCATGCGCGGGATGGCTTTTGTCTTGGGGATCTCGGCGCGCATCTCGGCCATGGCGTTGATCAGGAGGGTGATTTCCATCGCGTCGGGCGTGCTGATGCTGCCGGGCTGGTTGGATTCTGCGGTGATCATGCTGCGAGCCTCTTGGTTTTCAGGTCGGCGAAGGTCTCGCCCGTTTCCGCCAGCACGGCATTGGCACCGGTGAAAGACTGCCAGCGCTCGATGGCGACATCGACATAGACCGGGTTCAACTCGATCCCGAAGCATACCCGCCCGGTGGTTTCGGCCGCGATCAGCGTGGTGCCAGACCCCATGAAGGGTTCAAACACCGCCTGGCCGGGATTGGAATTGTTCAGGATCGGGCGGCGCATGCATTCGACCGGCTTCTGCGTGCCATGGACGGTGGCCGCGTCCTGGTCCTTGCCGGAGATGTGCCAGAGGGTGGTTTGCTTGCGGTCCCCCGCCCAATGGCCCTTGCCCTTGACGCGCACCGCATACCAGCAGGGTTCGTGCTGCCAGTGATAATCACCCCGGCTCAGAACCAGTCGGTCCTTTGCCCAGATGATCTGCGATCGAACCGCAAAGCCCGCCGCCGCCAGGCTGTC
>CAYQPD010000314.1:0-1573 GCA_964419305.1 uncultured Rhodobacter sp. | reverse complement strand
CCCGGTGCGCGTGTCGGATTCAAGGCGGCGCTGTGGCGGACGCGCGATTTCTGCTTGCTGCTGGCGACAGTGCCACTACCCTTCAGCGATTCCGTGACACTGCGGCGATCTTCGCCGTGCTTGACGTGGAGTTCTTCGAACAATGCAACCCAAACAATCGACCCGGACGCGTATCGTGCCCCACCCCACCATCCACCCTATCATCCTGTGCGGCGGCTCGGGCACCCGGCTCTGGCCGTTGTCGCGCAAAAGCTATCCCAAGCAGTTCGTGCGGCTGATCGGCGAGGAAAGCCTGTTTCAGGCCGCGGCGCGCCGGTTGTCAGGTGCGGGGTTCACCCCCCCGGTGGTGATCACCACGGATCCGTTCCGCTTTATCGTGACCGAGCAGCTTGCCGCGATCGAGACGATGGCGCAGGCAATCCTGATCGAGCCCGAGGGTCGCAACACGGCGCCGGCGGTGCTGGCCGCCGCGCTGTGGCTGAACGCGAAAGACCCCGCGGCGTTGATGCTGGTGGTGCCATCGGATCACGTCATCCCCGACGCCGCCGCATTTCGCGCTGCGGTTGCTGCCGCGACGGCGCGCGCATTGGCGGGTGATCTGGTGACATTCGGCATAGCGCCGGTGCGCCCTGAGACCGGCTATGGCTGGCTTGAACTGGCGCCGGGCGTGGATCCGGGGGCGGCGGAGCCCCAGGCGTTGGTGCGGTTTGTGGAAAAACCCGATGCCGAGCATGCCACGCAAATGCTGGCGGCAAAAAATTTTCTGTGGAATGCGGGCATCTTCCTGTTTTCGGTGCGCGCCATTGTCGCCGCCTTTGAAACCCACGTGCCCGACCTGATTGCCGGGGTAAGTGCTGCGGTTTCGGGGGCGCAGAACGATCTGGGTTTCACCCGCCTTGCGGCTGAACCATGGGCTGCGGTTGATGATATCTCGATCGACTACGCCATTATGGAACGCGCCGACAATCTGGCCGTGATGCCGTTTGGCGCGGGCTGGTCCGACCTTGGTGGCTGGGACGCGGTCTGGCTGGAAAGCGGGCCGGATCGCGCCGGAAATGTCACATCTGCCCATGCCACCGCGATTGATTGCCGCGATACGCTGCTAAGGTCCGAGACGCCGGGGCTGGAACTGGTCGGCATCGGGCTGGAGGATATCATCGCCGTGGCAATGCACGACGCGGTGCTGGTGGCGCATAAATCCGACGCCCAGCGTGTCAAACAGGCGGTCGCCATGCTCAAGGCCTGCGCCGCAAGACAGGCCGAGTCGTTTCCGGTCGATCACCGCCCCTGGGGCTGGTTTGAAAGCCTGGCGATCGGCGAGCGGTTTCAGGTCAAGCGCATCGTGGTCAAGCCTGGTGCCGCGCTGAGCCTGCAAAGCCATCATTACCGCGCCGAGCACTGGATCGTGGTTGTCGGCACGGCACGGGTCACGATCGACGATTCTGTGCGCCTGATCAGCGAAAACCAGTCGGTCTATATCCCGCCTGGCGCGCGGCACCGGATGGAAAACCCCGGCAAGCTGGACATGGTGCTGATCGAAGTGCAAACCGGCGGCTATCTGGGCGAAGATGAC
>CAYQPD010000313.1:0-1581 GCA_964419305.1 uncultured Rhodobacter sp. | reverse complement strand
TGCAGGCGTTTGGGGTCCATGTCGTTCTCCTCCTCAAATCACGGAATTGGCTAAGATCGCATCGCGGCTTCGGCCCTTGCCTGGGTCCGCCGCAACGTTTCGGCGGGGCTGCGAATGCCCCGCAACATGTCGTGGAACTCTTCGCCGCAGATCTGGATGATGTCGCAGATGGCGGGCACCGGCGGGCGCGGCCAGAACTGCAACTCATCGCGCCAGGACATCGCGTCCACCGCCTCGAATATGGGCGAGGTGCGGCGCACCTCGGGATCGGCGCCCACTGAATAGCGCGGATTGGTCCGGCTGCCATTTTGCACATAAAGCTTTTGCGCCTGAGGCGAGGTAAAGACGAGCAGCGCCTCCACCGCCGCCGCAATCCGCTCTGGCGCAAGATTGGCCGGAATGCCCATGACATAGCCGCCCACAGGGGCCACCGGGCTGGCACCGGGCCCGGCGGGGTGCGGCAGATAGCCGGTTTGGCTTGCGGCGGGGGACAATGGGTCAAGCTCGAAATAGGGGGCGAGCAGGGTATAGCCATAGGCCATCGCGATGGTTCCCGCTGCATAAGGGCGGACCCGCTCGTACCAGGACATCGACAGGATATCGGGTGGCGAATAGCGCAGCAGTTCCATCAGGAACTCGGCGGCAAGCAGGCCCTTGGGTGTGTCGATGGTGGGACGGGACACGCGCGTTGCCAGCGCATCTGTGCCGAAACCGCCCGCAATTTTCGGCAAATCCAGCACCGGTTGGCCAAAATCTGCCAAGGTCATCAACACCGTATGGCCAAGAGCCGTGCCGCGGGCCGCGTTCCACGCAATGCCATACCGGCCATGCTGCGGGTCATGCAGCGCCTTGGCGGCGCGCAAAAGGCTGTCGGTCGTGGTCGGCGGCTCCAGTCCGGCCGCCGCAAACATGTCACGCCGGTAGAACAGCAATTCCGGCGTCGTCTGGGCCGGAACGCCATAAGGCCGCCCGTCCCAATGCGCAGCTTTCCACCCTGCGGTGTGAAAATCGGCAGGGTCGAGCCGGGCGATATCCATCGCCTCGTCGAGCGGCATCAAAACGCCTGAGTTGGCAAAGCCACCGATCCAGGGCAGATCCACCGCGATGATGTCGTAGCGGCTGGTCTTGCGATCGGCATTGCGCAAGCCCTCTTCGCGCAACCGGTCGATCGAAAAGGCGCGTTGATGGATCTGCGTGCCGATTGCCTGTTCAAACTGGCGCTTGAGGTTTTCCATCACCATGAAGGTCGGATCGCCGTGCACCAGAACCCGCACGCCACCCGCTAGTTTCAGCGGCTCGGGCAGAACCAGAAGCGGTGGAATGGTCTGGGCGGACAGGTAAGATCCGCCGAAATAATAATCTGTCGTTTCTGCCGCCTGCTCGATCCCGCCGAACCGCGACTGGGCCAGCCTGCGGACCCGCCCCGACAATTGCACCCAGTGATCCAGCAGCTTTTCGCTTGGATGCAGGGAGAAGCTTTTGCCGGTTCTTGTTCTTGGGCGCTGTTCGATCAGGCCGGCTTCGATTAATTCGTGCAGGCGGCGGGTCGCGGTGGCATAGGGAACGCGGCTGGCCCCGATC
>CAYQPD010000312.1:0-1613 GCA_964419305.1 uncultured Rhodobacter sp. | reverse complement strand
ATCCTGGTCCGACCGATGGCGATGGCGCAGCGGGCTGCGGGCCTCAATCACCACCAGAAGCACGCGGGCATTCTCGCGCTCCCTGGCGGTTTCGCCATGGCGGACGATCACCCGACAGGCGATGCGGATCAGCCCATCCTGGTGATGGGCGACATCGGCCAGAACCACGCGGGCCTCGGTCAAGCGATCCTGCATCCAGTCACCGGAACCAGGCGCGGCAAGAAGCGGGTTGGACATGGGCGCGGTCATCGACGGCCACCCGCGCGCCGGGGGCTGGGCACTTCCTGCAACTGCAGCCAGTCGCGCACACCGTCGCGGCGGTAATAGACCTTGCGCCCGGCACGCACGCAGGGCGGGCCAAAGCGCTGCGCCTCCCAGCGGCGCAGGGTTTCGACCGTAATGCCGAGTTCAAGGGCCAGGTCGAGGCGGCTGATCCAGCCGCCCAGCAAGCCGCCTGAAGCGGACCTCGCAGATGTTCCTGTTGCTGACATCTTCTGTCTCCCGTCGATCGCCCGGAATGGGCCGATTTCTGGGGCCATGAAGCGCAGGCGGTCAGGGGTGGCGGGAAGGCGCAGGGTGGCACTGGAAACGCCACATGCGTGCCACCCCTTGTTTCATTGAGATTTTCGCATTTGGCGCACGCAGCGGCGGTGCGACCGGACCGCCCGACACAGTGGTTGCCACCATCGTTGGGCGGCCAGCTTGGGCGGGTTCACGGTGTTTTCCCCGCATTGGGCGATATTCGCCAGCAAATACGGGGTTTCAGTGGGGTGGCAGGGTGGCACCGGCTTGCCGAAACCGCGCCACCCACTGATTTCATTGGATATTTACAGAATTGGCACGAGAATCCGGTTGTGCGGTGCCCCGTGCCGCATTGACAGGCCCACTACCGAACCTCCTGCGTGCGGCGGTTTTCGTACAAAACTCAATAAAACAAGGGGTGGCACGGCTGCGGTAATTCGATGCCACCCTGTGCCTCCCCGCCACCCCGATCCGCGTGCTTTGCTTGCAAGCGCGGCGAATCCACGCCTGTGTCACAGGTGAAAGGGGAGACGACCCATGACCAAAAATCCAAAACGACCATCGCCCAATCGTCTGCGATTGAACGATAAATCCGTAAGGGAGGCGGTGCCGGAAAAGGGCCGCGACCACCAGATATTCGACACCGAAGTGCGAGGCTTCTCCATTCGCATCCTGCGGTCGGGCAGCCGGTCTTTCACGCTGGATTACCGCTTCGCAGGACACCAGCGCCGGATGACCATCGGGCGCTGGCCCGAATGGACAGTGACCGCCGCCCGCGACCGCGCCAAGGAGTTGCGTCGCGAAATCGACGAAGGCCGCGATCCACTTGGCGAGCGCGGCGAGTTGCGCGAGGCCCCAAGGTTCAGCGACATGATCGACCGCTATCTGGCCGAGCATGTGCCGCACCTCGCCCCGACCAACGCGTCCGACCAGCGCTCAATGCTGACCAAACTGGTCGCGCCACACTGGGGCGGGAAACTGGTGACCGAGATCACGCCGTTCGATGTGGCGAAGCTGCTGAACATCATAGCCAAGGGCCGGGCGCGGCCCTCGAAGGAAAAGCCCAACAACCGGGCGCGCAAGCTGCAGGG
>CAYQPD010000311.1:0-1626 GCA_964419305.1 uncultured Rhodobacter sp. | reverse complement strand
CGCAGCAGGCCTATCCCGCCGCTACCGTGGCAGACTTTTGCACCGCCGTTCTCAGCGATGACACCCAGTGCGCCTTCGGACCGGGCGAGGTAGAGCCCACCGAGTGGGCTGGATGACTCATCAAGCATGTGCAGCGCTTCCGTGGGCCGACTGTGAAGGCGCAATCTGTCATCGCGGCGGCGGCAGCATGACCCCGCTGGAAAACCCCTTCCAAAGCCCGTGGGCGTGTTCAAACATAGCGAATTCGTTTTGAGGCGAGCACCCGACGGCTTCGATTGCCTTGCCATGGCTTTCGTTTTGGCACTAAAACGAAAACAACTTGCGGAGATCTCCATGCCGACCAAGCACAGCACTTCCAGAGCGCGCCGACAGGAAATCCTGCACTGCCTGCGCCAAAACGGGCGGATCGAGGTCGAGACCCTTGCCGAACATCTGGAGACCACCCCCCAGACGATCCGCAAGGATCTGAATTTTCTCGCGGAAGAAGGCAAGATCATCCGGTTTCATGGCGGCGCCTCGCTACTGGCGGGGGTTGAATACACCGCCTTCGATATCCGCAAGGAAGTTGCCGCAGAGCAGAAAGAACGGATCGGGCGCGCCCTCGCGCGGCGGATTCCGAACAATTGTTCGATTTTCCTGAATTCGGGCACCACGACCGCAGCCGTAGCGCGCCACCTGTCGCAACACGCGGGGCTCCTGGTGGTCACCGACAGCGTGCACCTTGCCGACCTGATGCGCACCTATTCCGGGCTCGAGGTCATTGTTCCGGGCGGCAGCATCCGGCAATCAGACGGCGCGATTCTTGGCGATATGGCTGTTGATTTCATCCGCCAGTTCCGCGCCGACTACGCGATCATTGGCGCGGCGGCGATTGGCGCCGATGGTGCGCTGCTCGATTTTGACTTGCGCGAGGCCTCGCTTGCGCGCGCCTTCATCGGATCGGCCCGCCGCATCATCCTCGCTGCCGACAGCAGCAAGGCCGGGGGCACGGCGCCGGTTTGCATTGGGCACCTTGATCAGGTCCACGAGTTTTTTACCGACGATGGATTGCAGGAAGACCTGCGGCGCATGTGCCACGACCTTGGTGTTGAATGTATCACCGCAGACTAGGCCAGATTGGCCAGATCGCACAACCTTCATGGCCGCAGTTTGTTTGGCTTGACGGTTCGCATTGACAAGCATACGAAAGAAACGAAAGCAAAAGCGCGCATAATGCGTTAAGGTCGCGCCACGCCGGGATGCTGAGGGGGGAGCCTGAGCATGATTCATCTGCCGCTGCGGATACTCGCGGCCGTAAACACTGTTTTGTTGCGAGTTGGTCGCAGCGCTGCCTGGATGGCGCTTGTGGTCATGGTCGGGGTGATCCTGCTTCAGGTCTTCTTTCGTTACGTCTTGAACAACGCGCTCGCCTGGCCGGATGAAGCCGCGCGGTTCCTGATGCTCTGGATGACCGGCCTGATCGCGCCCTCGGCCTATCGCTGGGGCGGTTTTGTCGCAATCGACATGGTGCCCGAGGCGCTGCCGCGCGTGCCGGGGCTGGTGCTGAGCCTCGCGCTCTTGCTGGTCTCGCTCGCGGTTCTGGTGATGGGCGTGAAGTTGGGCTGGAACCATACAACCGGGTTCAGC
>CAYQPD010000310.1:0-1659 GCA_964419305.1 uncultured Rhodobacter sp. | reverse complement strand
TGTTCTGGCCGAAACTGACAATGGCACTTGTCTGGAGATGACCAACCCAAGCCGGCCGCCAGCACTTTGCGCCGATGCCAGCGGCCTGAAGGATCGGTTTGTCCTGCAAAGCCCGTTCTGGTCCTGGAGCAAGTCCGACGCTGCCGTCAGCGGGCAGTACCTGCTGGCAGGGGGGGCGACCCTGCCGATACATATGCCTTTGTCCGCTGGCCTGCCGCACGACCTGCTGCGCGACCGCACGCAGTGCGACGGCGTTGACAGTGCCGAGCTTTGGAGCGCCGCCGACATCGTCACCCAATATTCAAACGGTCTGCCCCAACGCAGCGATGCCACTCCTGGCGTGCAGGGGCTGCATTGCCAGACCGTTACGGCCTTGCTGGGTCACGGTAGCACATTGCCTGCCGGGCTTTATGGCTTTGGTGCGGGGATGGCGCTGCAAGTCGCGGGCGGTGTCCCCACTGCTCTGCCATCCGCTTTGGCTCAGCCCATGCAAGACCGCGCTTTGGGCCTTGTGCCGTGGGAGGCGGGGCGCCTGCGACTGCGTCTGCAGGACGATGGCGGGCTTTTGGCCGAACACCGCTGGACTGATGATGAATGGCGGGCCCTGCCATGGCAGAATGGACGCATTGCCATTGACGCACCTGTCGCCCTTGCGGCTGACGCGGATCATCTTTGGGTTGCAACCACCGCTGGCGTGCTGGAGGTCGGGCACGGTTCTGCCATCGGCATTGACGCCGATCGCTTGCATTTGGCGGTGCCCGACGATCCGCAGGGCCTGCAAGGCTGCGCACAGGACCGGATCGCCATGCTTGATGGCTCAACACAGGGGCTGGCGAGCCTGCCGGGGTCGCCAATTCTGTTGCGCTGCCGGGATGGCCAGGTTTGGCAGGGTGATCCGGATGGCGGGCCGGAACTGGGCGCGCTGGCCGCCGTCTCACCGGATCCTTTCGTGACGGCCAAACTGATCGACGATCCCGCCCTTGGCCGATGGCAGCGCGTCGATGCTGCGGCGGGCCAGCCGGGGCAACTGGCAATCACCTTTCAGGGCGAAGCGGTTGCCTTGGCGGGCGGGCGGCTGAGCCTTGACGAATACCGCGCCCTTTCGGCACCCTACAAAGGCAGAACAGAGGTTCTTGCGGCGGACGGCTGGTGGACCAATGCCGATCCGTCTCTGTCAATGCCACAATCGCGGCGCGATGCGTCCTTGCCGGATCCCAAAGCTGTGACCGCCGTGTGGAACGACCGAGACGAGGCTGGTGCCCCGGTCCTTTGCCTTAGCGCGGGGTTCGAACGGCAGATTTCCGCAGACGGCCAGCCCCGCAACGTAGAAACCTGCCGTGAGGCGGCGGGCGGGCAGGGCGACCCGATCTGGCACTGGTTCACCACTGCCGCTGGCCCCTTGGCCGTCGGCACCAGCCAAACCGGCGCGCCGATGCAGCGCAACCTGACCCTAGGCCGGTTTGACGATCTGGTTGTCACTGGCACCCCCACTTTCGCCGATGCCGGGCGTCTTCTGGTGCCCACCCGTTTTGGCGCGCTATTGCTTGGGCCAAATGGGCCAGAGGGGCTCAACCGCAGCGAAACGCCGTTGGCTGCCCTGCGCGATGATCAGGGTCGTGCGGTTCTTCTTGGACCGAAGGGTCTGGTCGGTGGGGGGGC
>CAYQPD010000309.1:0-1668 GCA_964419305.1 uncultured Rhodobacter sp. | reverse complement strand
GGCTTGGGAATTCTGGATCGACCGCGGCGGCACCTTCACCGATGTGGTGGCGCGCCGCCCCGACGGCACGCTGGCAACCCGCAAGCTGCTGTCGGAAAACCCCGAGCGCTACCCCGACGCGGCGGTGCAGGGGATTCGCGATTGCCTTGGGCTGGGGCCGGATGATGCGCTGCCAAATGGCGCGATCGGGGCGGTCAAGATGGGCACCACGGTCGCCACCAATGCCTTGCTCGAGCGCAAGGGCGAGCGGGTTCTGCTGCTGATCACCGCAGGCTTTGCCGATCTGCTGCGGATCGGCTATCAGACCCGCCCGAAGCTGTTCGATCTCAACATTCAGCGCCCCGAGCCGCTTTACGAGGCGGTGGCCGAGGTGCCGGGGCGGCTTGACGCCGAGGGCGGCGAGATCACGCCGCTGGACGAGGGCGCGGTGCGCGCCGCGTTGCGGGCAGCCCATGTGCGCGGCATCCGGGCGGTCGCGATTGCCCTGCTGCATGGCTATCTGAACCCGGCCCACGAGGACCGCGTGGCCGCGCTTGCGCGCGAAGCGGGGTTTACCCAGATTTCGGTCAGCCACCAGGTCAGCGGTCTGGCCAAGCTGGTGGCGCGCGGCGATACCACGGTGGTCGATGCTTACCTGTCGCCGATCCTGCGGGCTTACGTGGCGCAAGTGCAGGCGGCACTTGACGTTGGCCGCGCCACCGGGCGGCTGTTGTTCATGCAATCAAACGGCGGGCTGACCGAGGCGGTGCGGTTTCAGGGCAAGGACGCCATCCTGTCGGGCCCGGCAGGCGGCATCGTCGGCATGGTGCGCACCGGCCAGGCCGCCGGATATGATCGCCTGATCGGGTTCGACATGGGCGGCACCTCGACCGATGTCAGCCACTTTGCCGGCGTTTATGAACGATCGTTCGAGACCGAAGTGGCGGGGGTGCGGATGCGCGCCCCGATGATGGATATTCACACCGTGGCGGCTGGCGGCGGCTCGATCTGCCGGTTTCGCGACGGGCGCTATCAGGTCGGCCCGCAAAGTGCCGGGGCCAACCCCGGCCCGGCCTGCTACCGGCGCGGCGGGCCGCTGACCATCACCGATTGCAACGTCATGCTGGGCCGCCTGCACCCGGCGCACTTTCCCGCGGTGTTCGGCCCGACCGGCGATCAGCCGCTGGACGCCGCTGTGGTGCGGGAAAAGTTCGCCGCTCTGGCGCTGGAGATTGCCGCCGCGACCGCCACCCCCCCGGCCGCGCCCGAGGCGGTGGCGATCGGTTTCCTGCGCATCGCGGTTGACAACATGGCCAATGCAATCAAGAAGATAAGCGTCCAGCGCGGGCATGATGTGACGGGCTACACGCTGCAATGCTTTGGCGGCGCGGGCGGGCAGCACGCGGCGCGCGTGGCCGACGCCCTGGGGATGCGGCGGGTGCTGGTGCACCCGTTCGCCGGGGTGCTTTCAGCCTACGGCATGGGTCTGGCCGAGATTCGCACCCTGCGCGAGCGCCAGTTCGATGCGCCGCTGGCAGATCCCGGTGCCGCCGATGCGCTGGCAAAGCTTGCCGCCGAAGCCCGAGCCGATCTGACCGCGCAAGGGGTCGCGGCCCCCCGGATCGAGGCGCGTGCCCATTTGCGTTATGCCGGATCGCATCAGTCGCTGGAGCTGAACTTTGGCCCGGT
>CAYQPD010000308.1:0-1674 GCA_964419305.1 uncultured Rhodobacter sp. | reverse complement strand
GTGGTCACAAAGGCATCGGCGCAGGCTTTGGCCAAGGCGCGCACCCGGCCGATATAGGCCTGACGTTCGGTGACCGAAATCACCCCGCGCGCATCCAGCAGGTTGAAAAGATGGCTGGCCTTGATGCACTGGTCATAGGCCGGATGCGCCATCACGATCAACCGTCCGGCCTTGTCGGGCTGCGGGGCGGCCAGGATGCGGGCGCATTCGGCCTCGGCATCCTGAAAGTGCTGCAACAGCATCGCGGTATCGGCCTGATCGAAGTTCCAGCGCGAATATTCCTGCTCGGTCTGGCGGAAGATGTCGCCATATTTCAGCGGGATCGGGGCGTCCGGGGCGTTGAACGGCATGTCCATCACATGGTCCACCCCCAGCACATACATCGCGAGGCGTTCCAGCCCGTAGGTCAGCTCGCCCGCCACGGGGTGGCAGTCGTGGCCGCCGACCTGCTGGAAATAGGTGAACTGGCTGACCTCCATGCCGTCGCACCACACTTCCCAGCCCAGACCCCAGGCACCCAGCGTCGGGCTTTCCCAATCGTCCTCGACAAAGCGGATGTCGTGCAGGGCGGCGTCGATGCCGATCGCGGCCAGTGAGCCAAGGTAGAGCTCTTGCAGGTCGGGCGGCGAGGGTTTGATCAGCACCTGATACTGGTAGTAGTGCTGCAACCGGTTGGGGTTTTCGCCGTAGCGCCCGTCGGTCGGGCGGCGCGAGGGTTGCACATAGGCCGCGGCCCAGGGCCGGGTGCCAAGCGCGCGCAGGGTGGTGGCGGGGTGAAAGGTGCCGGCCCCCACCTCCATGTCATAGGGTTGCAGCACGGCACAGCCCCGCGCCCCCCAATAGGTCATCAGGCGCAGGATGATTTCCTGAAAGCTGCGCGGCGCGGTGGGTTTGGCGGTCATGCTTACCCTCTTGAAAAGCGCCTTCTGCATAGGCAGAAGGCGGGCAAGGGTCAATGCGGGGCCGCGGCCATGGTGCGAGATTCGACGTGCATCCCGCGATTGCTCTGCTAGGGTCGCCGGAACACGATTTGTGACAGGAAGATATGGGGTCGGAATTATGTTGAAAGTCATGGTGGTGCTGGTCGGCCTGATGGCCGCGCTGGTATTCGGGGCAACGGTGCAGGCGCAGGAAACGGTCTGGATTCAGATCGAGGATCAGCCCACCCTGCGCGAGGCCGAAGACCGCGCCCGCGCCTATGCCGGGGTATTTCCCGATGTGGCGGGGTTCCAACTGACGGCGGGCCGCTATGCGGTGGTGCTGGGGCCTTATGCGCCGACCGAGGCACAGGCGCGGCTGGCCACCCTGACCGCCGAGCGGCTGGTGCCCGAAGGCAGCATCATCGCCCGTCCCGGCAGCTTTGCCCGCCAGTTCTGGCCTGCGGCACTGACCGGGGTGACGGTGGCACCGGTCGAGCAATCGACCCTTGCCGATCCCGTCGCACCCGACGGCCAGCCGCAAGCGGCGGTGGTAGCCGCCCCGGTGGTGGTCGATGAAGAAACCCCGGCGCAGGCGCGGCGCACTGAAGCCGCGCTGTCGCGCGAGGACCGCCAGGCGCTGCAGAGTGCGCTGCAATGGTTCGGCTTTTACACCTCGGCGATCGACGGGGCGTTCGGTCCCGGCACCCGCAAGTCGATGGCGGCGTGGCAAGAGGCAAACGGGCTTGCGCCGACC
>CAYQPD010000307.1:0-1691 GCA_964419305.1 uncultured Rhodobacter sp. | reverse complement strand
CGAACGGGTTCTGGCGATCCCGCCGAAACGCTTTGATCGTCGGCTGGTGACCTGGCTGACAGAGGTGGAAATCGACACCCTGCTGGCCGCCCCGGATCGAATGACCTGGACCGGGCGGCGCGACACGGCGCTGTTCGCCCTCGCCGCCCAGACGGGGCTTCGCGCCTCCGAACTGATCGGCCTCACCTGTCGCGATGTCCATCTCGGCTCTGGCGCGCATGTAAGTTGCCACGGCAAGGGGCGAAAGCAGCGGATCACGCCGCTGACCTCGGGCACCATCGCCCATCTGCGCGTCTGGCTTGCCGAGCGCGCCCTCAGCCGCGATGCTCTCGAGCACAGGCTTGCCAAATACGTCCGGAAAGCCACCGACGCCTGTCCGTCGCTGGCGCAAAAATCGGTGACCATGCATGTCCTGCGCCATTCAGCTGCAATGCGCCTGCTGCAAGCCGGGATCGACACAGCCGTGATCGCGCTCTGGCTCGGCCACGAACAGATCGAAACAACCCAGATCTACCTGCACGCGGATCTGCAGATCAAGGAGCGCGCCCTGGAGAGGACAGCCCCGATCACGACGAAACCCGGCCGCTTCAGGCCAACCGACAAACTCCTCGCCTTCCTCGAAGCCCTCTGATTATGCCGACCCCTTCACAGCGATCCCCAACAGAAACAAGGGCTTGAAACTCTACATCGGCATAATCCGGACATCGGCATAATGCAGTTTATGCCGACATCGGCATAAGTCGCACACCATCAGGGGTGTCATGTCCGGCGCCCTGAAGAAGAAGCTCGGGCTGACCATCACGTCCGAGAAGATCGAGGGCAAGGGCCGGGTCTATCGCTTGCTCTGACTGGCAGACATCTCGACGCGCATCGATTTTGGCGCTATACTCGCACCGAATTTGATGCGCATCGGGAGCCCAGCCATGAACATCACCAAGGACATCAGCCCGCTGACCGAGTTCAAGCGGGATTCGGCGCGCATGATCGCGCGCATCAAGGAAACCGGGCGGCCGCAGATTCTGACCGTGAACGGCAAGCCCTCGGTCGTCGTGATGGACGCGAGCGCTTGGCAGGACATGCAGGACCAGCTCGATTACGCCGAAACCGTTGCCGGGATCCGCAAGGGACTTGCACAGGTGCGTGCCGGTGAAGGCACCGAGGCTGCCCGCTTCTTCGACGGGCTCGCCCGGGCAAAATGACCACATCTCTGCCCGTGATCATCACGCCGAACGCGGCGGATGATCTGACAGCGTCATGGGTCTGGCTGCGCGACCGCAACCCAAGGGCTGCCGACGAATGGCTTGCAGGCATCCGCGATACCATCCTTGGCCTCGGGGCTATGCCCGAGGCGCATCCGATTGCGCCGGAGTCGCAGGCCTTCGATTTGGCCGTTCGCCGCGCGCTCTATGGCCGCACAACCCGCTGGCGCATCTATTACGCCGTCATCGACGGGGCGGTGCAGGTTCTCCATGTCCGGCATGGCCGTCGGAGCGACAGGCAACCTTGATCCGTTCAAACAACCGCCGCAGCAGGTGCCCCCTCGCCAACGAGACCCCGACGAAGACCAGCCCGATCGCGAGATGCTCGCTGAGCGCGGCCTCAATGCCGAACCAAGGGAAAACCATCATCTGCGTCGCGATGGCAAGGACGTAGCCCACGACGACATTGGTCGCGGCCTTGATCAGCGACAT
>CAYQPD010000306.1:0-1697 GCA_964419305.1 uncultured Rhodobacter sp. | reverse complement strand
CATGCCGTGGTAGGCGAAAAGCTGCGGCTGGAAAGGCGTGACGTCCTGCACGCTGTCGAGGGCGGAGCAAAGCCCGATCTGAGGCGGCTTTTAGCGTTGCAGGTGTTGGATCTTCGCTTGGGCGAAACCGTGCCGGGCGACATGTTGCGCGGGTTCGAGGTTTTGGCGTTGGCTCAGTTGCTTGGCCAGTCAGATCAGGCCGGGGTGCGGCATCTGGAACGGGTCTTGGTCGCCAAAGTGCCCGAGGCGGAGCTAGAGCCCTATGTGCGCGCATTTGCCAAAACCGGAAAACCTGCGTCGGAAACGGCCGTTCTGGCTGCCGCCAACTGGCTGGCCACGGCAAAGCCGGATCCGGTCAGAGCGGCCATTGCCACACTGATCGTGGCACTTGCCGGGGCGAAGAGCGGTTCACCCCTGATCCTGCAATGGTTCGATGTCTGGGCAAATCTGCGGAACGGCAAGGCGTCTGCTGGCTCGCACGTATGGGCCACCGCCGAAGGGAGCATATCCTTTGAATTCTGGGCCGCCCGCGCCGAAAGTGCAGTCCGACAGGGCCGCCCCGACGAATTGCTGCTTGAGGTGTTTGGCCTGCCGCTTGGCTCCCGCCCACACGGCGAAGTCGCCGCACGCTTCGGGGTCACGCCATGAGTGCACCGGGTAAGACTGACCCTGGCAATCTGGGCGATCTGCGAGGTGCTGCCGACAAGGTCAACGCCGCAGGAGCAGCCAACCGCTTGGCACTGCCGCCGCCGCGTGGCCGCATTGACCCGGCTTTGGCATTGGTTCTGGCGGCTTTGGTTGGTATCTTCAGTGCGGCAGGCTTCGGTTTGGCCAGCTTTGAAGACGCGCGCGGCTATTTTGACCCAGCCTTGGTCGAACCCGTCGCAGACAAGCGCGCTTTGGCCGATTTTCGCGCCGCAACTTCGCCCATCGTCGATGCCGTCCTGTCCGGCGATAGGGTCGAGATGGCAAGGTCGGATGGCACGATCCAAAGCTATGATACCAAAACCGAGCTTTTTTCAGAGGATCACATCAATCGGGGCGCTGGGCGGATTGCAGGCAATTTGACCCTGCTTTCGGCAGGTTGTGGAGACCGCCCCCAAGTTGGCCTGGCCGCCTGCCCGGATGACAAGCGGCTTTTCGCGCTGACAGATGCGGGCGGACTGGTAGCACGTCAGGGCGGCACCTGGTCGATCCTGCTTTCGGATCAGGCCTGGATCGGCAAATCGGGCGGAGCTGTGCAACAAAAGGATGTTGTTGGCTGGGCCGTTTCAGATGACGGGCGCTGGCTCTTGGCGGCGGCGGGCGGCCAAGGCATGGCGCTGTTTGACCATCGCGATGGCAGTTGGCATGTGGCCAGTGGCGGGGGGGATACCACCAGGATCGTCTATGCCCATGATGCCTTCTGGCTGGCCGGGCCCGCCGGGCTGTCGCGGTTGCAGCCTGACACGGCCCAACTGCGCCCTGAGCCGGTGAAAGAGGCAACTGGCAAAATTCTTGACCTGGACCTTGCGGCAGATGGCCGCCTGCTGGCGCTGCGTCAAGGCAGCGACAGTTGCGCAGATTGCCTGCAAATCTTGGCGATCAGCGGTGCCGGATCGGCGACAATGCTGGTGGGTGAGGTTCAGCGCAGTCCTGGCCTGTCGCAGGCAGGGGTGGAAGTTGCTGCCTTGCAAGATGGCCATGTCGTCGTGCTT
>CAYQPD010000305.1:0-1702 GCA_964419305.1 uncultured Rhodobacter sp. | reverse complement strand
TCTGCCAGGCGAGGTTCGGCGACGATGGTTTAGAAAACCTGATCGGCTACCGACAAAATCAATCGGATTTTATTCAAATGCCGTCGGCCTGGCTCAGGCCGCCAGCCCCTTGGCCCCCATCTCGAGGAACTTCTGCCGCCGCTCCTTGATCAGCACGGCCGGGGTCTTGCCCGCCAGCTCGGCCAGCATGGCTTCGATCGCCTTGCCGACCGCTGCGATGGTGGCCTCGCGCCCGCGCTGCGCGCCCCCGGTGGGTTCCTTGATGATGCGGTCGATCACCCCCAGCTTTTGCAGATCCTGCGCCGTCAGGCGCAACGCCTCGGCGGCCTCGCGCATTTTCTCGGCATCCTTCCACAGGATCGAGGCACAGCCCTCGGGCGAAATGACCGAGTAGATCGCGTGTTCCAGCATCGCAATGCGGTTGGCCGTGGCAAAGGCCACCGCCCCGCCCGAGCCGCCCTCGCCGATGATCACCGCGACCAGCGGCACCCCGATCTCGAGGCATTTCTGGGTCGAGCGCGCAATCGCTTCGGCTTGGCCGCGCTCTTCGGCACCAAGGCCGGGATAGGCACCGGGGGTGTCGATCAGGGTGATCAGCGGCAGGCCGAAGCGGTGCGCGAGGTCCATCAACCGGATCGCCTTGCGGTAACCTTCGGGCCGCGCCATGCCGAAGTTGCGGTCGATCCGGGTCTTGGTGTCATTGCCCTTTTCGTGCCCGATCACCATCACCGGCACATCACCGATCCGCGCCAATCCGCCCATCACGGCGTGGTCATCGGCAAAGTTGCGGTCCCCCGCCAGTGGCGTGTAGTCGGCAAACAGCGCCGCAATGTAGTCGGCGCAATGCGGCCGGTCGGGGTGGCGCGCGACCTGGCATTTGCGCCACGGCGAGAGATCCTTGTAGATGTCGCGCAGCAGGGTCTCGGCCTTGCGGTCCAGCGCCACCGCTTCCTTTTCGACATCCATCTCGCGGTTGGCCCGCGCCATCGCCCGCAGCTCTTCGGCCTTGCCTTCGATTTCGGCCAGCGGTTTTTCAAAATCGAGATAGTTCATCGCGAACTCCGTGCGGGACCATGGGTGTATGCCCGCAGCGGCGCGCGAATGCAACATCGGCAGGGCCGGGCGTCGGCACTCAGAACGGGCAGGGCGCGCGGAAGGTCAGGCTTTTGCCGGTCTCGGGGTGGCGCAGGCGCAGGCTTTCGGCGTGCAGCATCAGGCGCGGCCAGTCGCGCGCCGCCCCTTCGGCATAAAGCGCATCGCCCAGGATCGGGTGGCCAAGGGCGGCCATGTGCACCCGCAACTGATGGCTGCGCCCGGTCAGGGGGGTAAGCTGCACCCGGGTCTCGTGCGCCAGATACTTCACCACCCGCCAGTCGGTCTGGGCCGGACGACCGGACTCATGGTTGACGTGCTGGCGCGGGCGGTTGGGCCAATCGACGCAAAGCGGCAGGTCCACCCGGCCCTCGCGCGGATCAAGCAGGCCCGCCAGCCGGGCAATGTAGGTCTTTTTGGTCTGGCGCTTTTCAAACTGCTGGCCAAGGTTGCCTTGCGCCGCCTTGTTCATCGCGAACACCATCACCCCCGAGGTGTCGGTGTCGAGGCGATGCACCAGCAGCACCTCGGGGAACACCGCGCGCAGGCGGGCGATCAGGCAATCGGCCTTGGCCTCGCCCTTGCCCGGAACCGTCAGCAGACCGGCGGG
>CAYQPD010000304.1:0-1747 GCA_964419305.1 uncultured Rhodobacter sp. | reverse complement strand
CACCACGAAGGCGCGGTCGTGCTCGGCGTGCGAGAGATCATCCCACCGCGCGGTCGGCACCAGATTGCCAAGCCGCCGCCGGTAGGCCGCGACCTGCGCGTCAAACGGGCGGCGAAAGCTGGCGGCGATGTCGCTCACCCGGCGGCCTCATCAACCGCCACGCGCCCGGCCCCGTGCGCGGCCAGCATCCCCGCCGCCAGCGTCGCCGCCAGCCCGCTGCCGTCAAGGTCCGGGAAGCCCGCCAGCAGCATCGCGCGGAACTCTTCCAAGCTGCCCGCCGCCGCCAGCATTGCCTCGATCCGCCCCAGCATCATTGCCATCGCCGGGGCGGCCTCGATCGCCAGCCGGGCGGTCAGATGGTCCACCGGATCAGACCCCTGATTTTTGCCCGCTGACGGCCCTTGCGCATTCAGGGCGGCGACTGTGCCCGGAAGGGCGTCACCCCGTTTAATTTCGCCTGAAACCCGTTTAATCTCGCGATCCGGACCGGGAGTGTCCGTCGGCAGTGCGCCCGCGAGCGCTGGCCGCAGCATTTTGGCCCCTTTCCGGGGTTCCGGCAGACCAAAGCGCTGCAGCATGGTTGCCTGCTCGACTTCAAGGCCGCGGTCGATCAGCGGGCCCAGTGCATCGGCCAACGACTTCAGGTCTTCCTGTTGCGGGTCTTCGATGCGCAGATGCGGATAGACCCGCTGCGGGCCAAATTCCATCTGCACCCAGATCCGGATCAGATCACGGTTCAACACCGCGGCCAGCACCTTGGCATCCGCGCTCTTGATGTCGGCGCGCACGTCGCCATGCTCTTTGCCCGACCCCAGGCCGCCCACCACCGCATCCGTGGTCGCCGTCTGGCCCAGCACGGCCTTGGAGACCTGCTGATCAAGGAATTCGACCCGCTCCTTGTACATGCCGTGGCCCGCGCCGACATTGCCGCTCTCGATGAACTCGATCATCATTGACTCCGGGATGATCGCCGCGCAATCCCCGGCGATATTGGCCACCGCCCGGAACAGCGTGGCCTTGTCCTCTGCCGTGGCACCGGCCCCGAACTTGCCGACCCGCACCGGCTGGCCGTAAGTCTGGCTGAAGATCGCCCAGTCACGCTGGGTGTACATCTTGAAGAGATACGCCCAGAGCGCGGCACGGGCGATACCGCTGCGCACCGGCAGGCCCGACTTTGCCTGCATCCGGGCAAAGATGAATTTGCCCGCCTTCAGGGGTTCTTCCTGCCCGCCCTCGACCAGCAGCATCGGCGTGGTCATGTCGCGGCGATCAAACCGGAACCAGCGCGGGTCACGGCGGACGATGCGCGGCAGATATTGGCCCTCCGAATGCTCATACGTTACCTCGGTGAACGAATAGCCCTTGCCGACCGCGTCAAGGATATCGAACAGCTCTTCCTGCAACGCGTCGCGCTTCAGCCAGTCGCGCACCATCTGGGCATGGGTTTCATGCTCTGGCGCATCCGACCCGGCTTCAACGGTCACCTCGATCTGGCTGACCGCGCGGCGGCGGGTGCCCAGCACCCCGAGGTAATGCAGATCCCGCTCTTCTATGGTTTCGGCCAGTTCGAGATAGCGCAGCGGGTCACCCGCATCCGCCTCGCGCAGGATCGCGGCCAGCGTGGCCGGGGTCAGACCGTCGCCGGGATAGCCGGTGATCGGGCTGCGCACCCCGCCATAGCTCGCCGCCGCCACCTCCTGGGTCAGCGCCTTGCGTTCGATCGGTTTGCCATAGGCATCCAGCAGGA
>CAYQPD010000303.1:0-1762 GCA_964419305.1 uncultured Rhodobacter sp. | reverse complement strand
CAAGACGCCCATTCCCGAGTTTGAGGCCGCTGTTATTGGGGTTTTGCGCGAGACGGGCGAGCCAATGGACCGTGTAGCGCTCTATGAAGCATTGACTGCGCGAGGTATTGTCATTGGCGATGGTGGCCGCGACAAGGATCTAAACGCATTGTCGGCCCGCGTTTACCGTATGGCACAAGATCCCAAAAACCGGATTTCCGGCGAACGCGGTCAAGGCTACCGGTTGATGGCGGATGATGAACCGGCCGGAACAGATGCCAATGGCGAATCTTCCGTTGATGAACGGGATGATGATGATCTGATCTGATCGAACCGCCAGTGGTCGCTCGCACCGGGTCGGGCAACGGTTGTTAAAGTTTGCCGTCAACCTAGTGACTGCTGGAATGGATCAGCGTGATGGTCACGCCATGGAACATTGACGTCAGTCCTTTGATCATTGCGGCAACCGCCGATCTTGCGAAGAAGGCGGGTCGCCCCTATAGTAAGGCGAACATCAAAAAAGTAAGGAATCCAGTCATGCAGGAATCCACGATCACCGTGAAAGGCCAGACCACCCTTCCCAAGGATGTCCGCGCAGCACTTGGCGTCGGGTCGGGGGATCGGGTGCGCTACATCATTCTGGATGGTGAGGTTCGGCTTTTGAAGGCACGGCCGGTTGCGGGTCTTGCGGGGCTGTTGGCACAGCCTGGCCGCAAGCCGGTCAGCCTCGACGCGATGGAGGCAGCGATTGCCGCCGGAGCCACGGACAGCGCCAGGCCCGCCGAATGATCGCCCTTGATACCAATGTTCTGGTCCGGTTTCTGACGCAGGATGACGCGGCACAGGCGCTTGCCGCCTCTGAGGTGATGACAGGGCTGACCGTCGATGCGCCCGGGTTTGTCTGCCGTGAGGTGATGATCGAACTGGTCTGGGTGCTGGAACGGGCCTATGGCCACGGTCGCGGCCAGGTGGCTGCGGCGATTGAAGGCTTGCTTGCGGCCGTTGAGCTCGAGGTCGAGGCCGCCGACGATGTCGGCTCCGCCCTCTATCGCTACCGCGACGAAGGCTTTGGCTTTGCCGACCTGATGATTGCTGCGGCCGCGCGCCGGGCGGGGGCGCATTTTCTGGTGACCTTTGACCGCAAGGCGGCGCAGATGGCTGGCGTGCACCTGATCGGATCATGATCCCTCCTGCGGGGCCGTGTCTTGGGTCGGGTCCTGGTTCTGGTCCTGTGGATTAGCGCCAAGGTCGTTCTGATCGGCCCCATTCGGATCAACCGCACCCGGTGCTTGCGCGGGCGATCCCGGGCGGCGGAAATCGAGGCCGAGCCTGCGCTCGCGCATCCGTTCAGTGGCAATCTCGCGGTCCACCTGTTCGGCGTCGTAGCCGCGCTCAGAAATGGCTTGGGTGCGCGATTTCAGGCCCGCTTCGATCTGGGCAATCTCGGCATTGGCGTCCTTCAGCGGATCGACCCAATCCCACTTGGTCGGCAGCCAATCGACCGCCAGATATTCGCCGCGGCGACGGTCATAGCCGGGCAACCGCAGCGCGCCCGCCAGCACGGCGGTGTCGATGAACCGCGCCCAGATGGGGCGGCACATCTGGAACACCATCACCGATCGCTGCCAGGCCGCGACGCGGCGGCGGAACTCGATCAGCGAGAGCCGCGAGTTCGAGAAGTTGCCCTTGGCCCCGTCATTGGAGAGGTAGCCGTAGGGGATACCCAGTGCCGCCGAGATTTGCAGCAGGGTGCGATACTGGAACGGCTCGTAAGTGCCGCCGG
>CAYQPD010000302.1:0-1774 GCA_964419305.1 uncultured Rhodobacter sp. | reverse complement strand
TGCATCGCAGGCGCTGGCGCAGCGTGGAAGTTCTTGCCTGCCCGGTCACCTGGCGACCGCACCCGGAGCAGATCGCATCCGCCCGGCGCGGCTATGAGGATTGGTGGCAGGCGCTGGACTGGGTGCGCGATGGGTTGGTGGCGGGCGGGATGCTGCGGGAGGTGGAGGTGACGGCGGCGATGCCCAAGGTGCGACCATGGTCATGACCGGCCATCAAGACCGCCATGGAAACTATTCCTTGCCAAATGGCAATTATTGTCTATATTAGTGTCATAGAGGAAACGCCATGCAATTTGCCACGATCCAGCCAACCGCCGCCCGCCCTGACATCCCCGCCATCACGGACGACGAGGCCGCCGCCCTTGCGCGCACCACCGTGAACCTGTTTCGCGCGTGGCAGCTGAGTGACAATGAGGCTCGGACGCTGCTGGGCGACATGGCCCAGCGGACATGGGCGCGTTGGAAAGAAGGCAGCATTGGCCGGATCGACCGTGATCTGCGGGCGCGCATGGCCATCCTC
Organism: uncultured Rhodobacter sp.; assembly: GCA_964419305.1. Classification (GTDB taxonomy): domain Bacteria; phylum Pseudomonadota; class Alphaproteobacteria; order Rhodobacterales; family Rhodobacteraceae; genus CAYQPD01. The sequence goes on along the minus strand of CAYQPD010000302.1, from coordinate 1,254 downwards.
ATGGGGGTCCACAAAGGCCTGCGCTATCTCTTCACCGATCCCGCGCGCGGCTATGCGTGGATCAAAAAGCCGAACGGTGCCTTTGCCGGTCAAAGCGCGCTCGATGTCATGATGCGCGGCGAAATCACCGACCTGATCGACCTGCGCGCCTATCTGGACGCCGAGCGTGGTGCATGGTGACAGCGCCTGTGCGTCGTGTGATCTGGCCGCGCAGCGCCCGGATCATCCGCTCGATCTATCCGCCGATCGACCTCTTTGAAGATATTGCTGACCCGGCAGATTGGGAGGCGCTGGCCTCGTCCGAGGCCAAGTTCAATCCTCGCATCCGCGACAGCATCGGCGATCTGGCAAAGGTGCCGGTGGCCCGTCGCGTCACTGGGCCGGGTGCCAGTTGGGTCATGGCGCCGTTCGTTCACTGCTCGCCGCTGCGACCCGGGCGGTTCACCGATGGATCGTTCGGGCTCTACTATGCGAGCGACAGCACCGAGGTGGCGATTGCCGAAACCATCCACCATCACAGCAAGACCATGCTGGCCACCGCCGAACCGCCCGGCTGGACATCGCAGTTCCGCGAGTTGATAGGATCGGCCGACGCCGATTTCGACGATGTGTCGGGGCGAGATGAACTGCTGGACTCGGACGACTATGCCGCCTCGCAGATCTTCGGCACCGAACGGCGCGCAGCCGGTTCGAACGGCCTCTTCTGGCCCAGCGTACGGTTTGCGGGCGGCAACTGCATCGCGGCATTCTGGCCGGATGTCGTGCCGATCCCGACGCAGGGCGGGCATTTCGCCTACCACTGGAACGGAAGCACTGTCGACTACGTCAAGAGGCTGGACAAAGGGGCAATCATGCGTGTCTCGTGATGGCGTTGGGATGACTCTGCCCATCGGGTGAGCTAAGGTCTGTAAAATTCCTCTTTTTATACAGGAAAATAGCGTATCGGCTTCAATCACATGACAAAGTCAGCCCTACCAACATGATGTTCGTGACAGCGCTCATACGACGCAGTTGCCCTGCGCACGCGGCCAAGGGCGCATTTACCCCACTCAATCAATCTGTCATGAAATTCGCATGAGCCTGATCAAGTCAAAAAAGCGCGTTGCCGATCATGGGGAGGTATTCACCCCGCCTTGGCTGGTGAATGCCATGCTCGACCTCGTGAAGGGCGAGGCCGACCGTATCGACTCGCGCTTTCTGGAACCTGCCTGTGGCAGCGGCAACTTTCTGATCCGGGTGCTTCAGCGCAAGCTG
>CAYQPD010000301.1:0-1809 GCA_964419305.1 uncultured Rhodobacter sp. | reverse complement strand
TTCACCTCTATGAACTCAGGGCGATCCGGGTCGAGGACGGCAAGGCCAGCCTCCGCGAGGCAGCCAAACCTTCGGACTTCATCGTACGGGCCGACGATTTTGGCGTTCCGCAACGCAGGCATCGGGTGATCATCGTCGGAATTCGGTCGGACCTTGCGCCGCGTGCCTCCGGGGCGAGCATTGTGGTTTCCGGAGCCAGACGATGCGTGGCGGAGGCAATCGGCGGGCTTGCCCCGCTGCGAAGCGGCCTCAGCCGCGGCGATGACAGCGCGGGGGCCTGGCGCGAAACCGTGACCGACGCGGCGAAACTTTTGGCCGGGATGCACCGGACCAGGGACCAGGCCTTGATGCGGGATGCCTTCGCGGCGATTGCCAGGCGGCTCAAGACCGAAGCGCCGCCACAGCGCCTGTCTGCCCGGCTGCCTTCGGGCTATGGCAAATCAAACGACGATCTGTTGCGTTGGCTGGAACGGCCCGAACTTCGTGCCATCGCCCAGCACGAAACCCGTGGGCACATGGCCTCGGACCTTGGGCGCTATCTGTTCGCTTCGGTGTTCGGGGCGGTGCACGGCTACAGCCCGAAGGCCGACGAGTTTCCGCTGGTCCTTGGCCCCGATCATCGCAACTGGCACAGCGGGGTCTTCAACGACCGGTTCCGGGTGCAACTGGCGCATCAGGCCTCGACCACGGTCACCAGTCATATCGCGAAAGACGGGCACTATTTCATCCACCCCGATCCGGTTCAGTGCCGCAGCCTGACGGTGCGCGAGGCTGCGCGGCTTCAGACCTTCCCGGATGACTACCTGTTTCTCGGCAACCGCACAGAGGCGTATGTCCAGGTCGGAAACGCGGTGCCGCCGTTTCTTGCAAGACAGATCGCGGCTCTTGTCCTCGCTGCCTTGACAAAACCCGACGCCCTTCCGATTTGACCGCCTTGTAACCCCGTCGTGTTCGCGTCAGAGTGGAGCCGGTTGGTTCACTGGACGTTGAGGATGAAGGAAAATACCATTGCAAGATGGGCAGATGCGACACCTCATGCAGCGGCCCTGATCGAAGGGTTGCGGGATATCGGGTATTCTCTCGAAACCGCAATCGCCGACATCGTCGATAATTCGATCACAGCGGGGGCACGCCGGCTACAGATACTCACCGAAACGTTTTCCGATGAGCCTTACATCGCCATCATTGATGACGGCGATGGCATGACAGAAGACGAGCTTGTCGCGGCCATGCGCCCGGGCAGCAGAAATCCCCTGGCGACGCGAGATGAGCCCGATCTCGGTCGTTTCGGACTTGGGTTGAAGAGTGCCAGCTTTTCGCAATGTCGCAGGCTCACGGTGGTCTCCCGACGATCAGGCGACACGTCTGCCGCTGTTTGGGATCTCGATGATGTGGCCGAGCGGAACGAATGGGCCGTGCAATTGCCGGATGACGTCTCGGGAATCCCCGGTGTCGATCAACTCGGCTCTTCCGGCACGCTGGTTCTCTGGCAGAAGCTTGATCGCCTGACCGGCGGCTATTCTCACAATGCGGCCAAGCGTGCAGAGGTCATCAATCAGCGGATTGCGGAAACCGAACGCCATTTGCGCCTCGTCTTTCATCGTTTCATGGAAGAAACCAAACCGCTCCGCATTCTGCTGAACGACCGCCTGCTGATGCCGCTGGACCCATTTGCCCGGAAGGACCCGGCGACCATCGGTGATCCTGAAGAAAAGCTGCCGCTTATCCGCGGCGACGTGGAAATCCAGAGCTTCACGCTGCCGCACCACCAACAGATGGGCAAGACCGAGTGGGAAGACATCGGCGGAC
>CAYQPD010000300.1:0-1815 GCA_964419305.1 uncultured Rhodobacter sp. | reverse complement strand
TTCGACAGACCCAGTCCGACAGGCTGCTAGGATGGCCGCCCGAGTGCGTTGCACCCTAGGTGCGACCGTCCACTTCGAGGTTGGCTGCGGTACTACGCTGCGCTGGGTCTGAATGGCCGCTCCGGTGAATGTTGGGCGACGGACCGACCGGCGGCTCTGGGCCGAAACCAACAACGGTTACATATGGTCGTTTACTTGAACGTCATCTGCCGGATGAACTCAGCTATGTTATCCAGCGCCCCGTGATCCTCTCCCGGCTGCGCCCGCAGCTCTGCTATTGCGCGCGTCGCTGAGCCAATGGTCGTCCATTCGGTCTCATGCACCTCATGGGCATTCCAACGCTCTTGCAGGAACGCCTCAAACTGCGCCCCCTCGGCTTCTGTCAAGGCTCCGGGCGCGTGGAAGGCGATGAGCCTGCTACCGAGCTGGCGCAGACGTGCATCGGTGAGAATGCCAACAATCTCTTGCCGCCGGGGCCAATCCGCGCGCTGGAATTCGGCAAGCAGATCACGATCAGCCTTTGCATAGAACCCGCCGTAAATCTGCTTCTCGACCGGTGGCGGCGGTGCAGCCGGATCATCGACGTAGCGCGCGGCCATGGCCTGCCCAACCCTTGCACGAAAGGCGGGGTTCGCGGCGATCAGCGCCGCCTTGCGCAGGTGCTCGGGATCCGGATTAGCAATCGGGAACAGCAACGGCACCTTGTTGGTCGCGATGCTGCGGATGATCTGGGGCGTGCCATCGACCGCCTGGAACAGCGCCGCATCATCGGCCAGCATCATGGCCTCCGGATCGCTCGCCTCCAGATCGAAAAAAGCGGCCTGCGTCGGTTTACCCCCGGCCGTGCCACAGAAGCATCCCACATAGGAACGGGGCGGGCCGCCGCCAAAGCGCAGCACCAGCTCCACGGGGCGGAAGGTTTCCAGCGTCGCCATGACGTTCTGCTTGTCGCGGTTGTGCAGGATGGCCGACCAGAGCGCCGGATCGCCGTTGGCGATGATGCGCGCGATATGGATCGTGGCCTCGACATCGCCAAGGGCATCATGAGCATTGTGGGCGTTGAAGCCGTTGGCCGGGGCCAGACGATCCAGCTTGAAGGTGGTGCGACCAGTGTTGTCTGTCGGCCAGTGCATCAGACCCGGATTGCGACACCACACGGCATAGACGGCGGTCAGGATGTCGAGCCGGTTGTTGCCGTTGAACTGGGTAGCGTAAATGTTCGGCTGCAGGTTCTGGTAGAAGGTCTGCCGCAGAACCTCCTCATCGAACCGGATGGTGTTGAAGCCGACCCATGTCGCGGGCGCCCAAAGTTCGATCAGGTCCATGATGGTCTGAGTAAACTCGAACAAAGACGGCAAGGCCGGGTCGACCAGCTGCGCGGGCGTCACGCCGGTGACGACCAGTGCTTGCGGTGACGGGATGATGTGCGGGGCGATCCGGCAGCGAAGGTTGACGCGCTCTATCTCGGCAAAATTGTCGTCCGTCCGGATCGCCGCAAATTGCAGCGGCTGATTATAGGCCGGCGATAGCCCGGTGGTCTCAAGATCGTAAAAGACAAATCCCATCAGAGGACCCCTTCGAATACATAGGGGGCCTCTGCCCCGTTACCGGCTGCGCGCGCTGCTGCGCAGGGCCCAATCCGCGCCGCCATAGGTGACAGCGTAGATCAGCACTTCGCCCGCGTCATCATCAACCACAAAGGCAATCACGGCTTTTCGGCCAGCCGGGATGGCGCGCAGGCCAGGGGCGATTTCATCGCGAAGGCTGCCCTTGTGCGGCGTGGTCTTCAGCGTGGCAATGGCCGCCTCGATCTCG
>CAYQPD010000299.1:0-1833 GCA_964419305.1 uncultured Rhodobacter sp. | reverse complement strand
CAATCTCGCACCATGTCGCTGATCGAGTCCGTCGCCAACGTGATCGTGGGCTACGTCCTGGCCGTTGCGACGCAGATGGTGGTGTTCCCGTGGTTCAGGATCGAGGCCGGTCTGACCGAACATCTGACCATCGGACTGGCCTTCGTCGGCATGTCGCTGCTGCGAGGCTATCTGCTGCGGCGGCTGTTTGAACGCCGGCGATGAGAAGCCTTGGCTGGCAACAGGCACGGCGGTGTGATATCTTCACACCATAGCCGCATTTAGCGGCAAGGAGCGCTTCGGATGTCAGCCATTCAAAAACGGACTGTCAGTTTGCCGCAGGAGCATGCGGCCTTCATCGATCGCCTCGTGAAAACCGGCGCCTATGGCTCCGCCAGTGAAGTGGTCCGGGCCGGTTTGCGCGCGCTTCAGGAGCGCGACGCTGCTGTGGAGCGCTGGCTGCGCGACGAAGTGGCCAAGACCTGTGACGAGATTGCGGCCGACCCAGATCGGGTCGTCCTGGCGGATGCGGTTCAACAGCGCCTTCGGGCGCGCCACCTTGAGCGCAAGCGCCGCTGAACAATGAGGGAACGCAAGGTCGTCTTCAGCGTCGCGGCTGAAGCAGAATTGCTGGAAATCTACGACTGGATTGCTGATGCGGCATCGCCCGATGTCGCATTTGGGTATGTGACGCGGATAGAAGCCTTTTGTCAGCGGCTTGCAATGGCTTCGCAACGTGGCCAGGCCCGCGATGACATCCGGCCTGGCTTGCGTATCATTGGCTTTGAACGCCGCGTCACGATCGCGTTCAAGGTGGAGCCCGAACGCGTCGTGATCTTGCGCCTGTTCTATGGTGGTCGAGATTGGGAAGCTCTGCTTGATTGAGAAGGTCAGGGGCCATGCCCCGCCTGGCGATATCGCGCCAGCCCCTGAGTTTCTTGCATGTGGTCCGGTCAATCGACAACTGGCCGGTCAGGATGCCCGGTAGACCCGCCCCCTCCCGTCCACTCTCTCGGAGGTGATGGTCAGCCCGAGCTTCTTCTTCAGGGCGCCGGACATGACACCCCTGATGGTGTGAGCTTGCCATTGCAAGGCTGCCACGATCTCGTCGATGCTGGCACCGCCCTCGGTGCGGAGCATGGCGATCAGCGCCGCCTGCTTGGTGCCGCTGCGGCGGCGCACGGGCTCCGGCGCGGGCTCGGCGGGCTCAGACGCGTCGCCGATCCCGAGGACCGCGTGCGCCAGCGGTGTGGCGCGCAGGGTGATCGGCCCGCGATCTTCGTCGTGCCGCCAGACGGTGTTGAGGTCGGTGGCGGGGACTTCCTCGATCAGCCCGCGCTTCAGCAGGCTCTTGCAGACGTTGCCGACAGCGCCGCCCTTGAGGCTGGTGGTGACGGGGAACACCATCCCGTCGCCCCGCGCGCAGGCGGCGGACAGGATGATGGATTGGGCGTCGGATAGCTGGATCTGGGTCATGGATGGTCTCCGGTTTGCGGGCGGCGCGGGATGCGGCGCCTCCTACCGGGTGAAGCCCGCCGGTTGGGCGGGCTGCTCGGGATGCTGGGCTGAAGACGCTATTCGGCGTATTTGCCCTCGCCGAAGGCGCTGTCGGTGATGCGCCTGAGCAGGCCCGCGTAATGCTCGAGGGTGCCGACGTTGCCCCAATTGATCGCGTCGGGATCGCAGTTGAAGTGATCGTCGCTGAGGGCTTGCAGGCGAGCGAGCATCGTGTCGATCTCGGTCTTCTTGGCGATGAAAGCGTTCAGGGCGGCTTCCCGGTTGCGCGCGGCCTTCTCGGCGCGCAGTTGCTGGCGGGGTGTGGTGATCGGGTTGAGGCGTGTCATGCGTGGCTCC
>CAYQPD010000298.1:0-1880 GCA_964419305.1 uncultured Rhodobacter sp. | reverse complement strand
TCGGGCGCCGCGGCGATGATGCCGTCGACATGGCCCCGGATGCGCCCACCCGCGACGGAAAAGCCGAACTGGCCGCCATCGGGCCGGTTCCCTTTCCGGGTGTAGAGATCAAAACCCGCGCCGCGCAGCCAGGCCACCGCCAGATCCTCAAGCGCATGGCCGATGGCGAAGATGCGCAGCAACTGCCCGGAGAACTCCTGACCGTTCGCCGGGGAAACGGTCCCCCGGACCGTTTCCTGGCCCGGCTTACCCTTCGGGGCGTGGGTGAACTCGAACTGCAGTGCGCGTTCGCAGGCATGGCCAAGGCGCGAACCACCGAGATAATCGCGCGGGGTGTGCGCGGCATTGTCAGCGGCCAGCGCCGCATCGACAGCGGCGTTCACCTTCTCGGCGAAGTTGGGCCGGTGGTTGAAATCCAGCATCAGAAGGGGATCTCCGACTGGCTGGTGATCGCCCGCATCTCGGCGCGAAATGCCGCGACGGTGGTGACGATCAGGCGCTGCATGTCATTGGCCGTCAGGCTGGCGAGCGGGCGATCCCAGCCGATGCGCTCCATCTCGGGGCCAAGCGCGCGCATCACGGCGGGCAGTGCCTGCGTTTCCTCTTCGGTGAAATCGACCATGCTCAATCCTTTCAAGGCTTTTCGGGTGAAGGCCGCCTGGCAGCCCATGGAGCAGAACCAGCGGCGGGTACGGTGAGCCGGATCAGGAAACGGTCCGGGGGACCGGTTCCCCGGCGAACGGCGCGGCCGGTGGGGATCGAACCAGCCGAAGCCGCGGGTGCGGGATGTGCAGACGGCGCAGAGGATCGGATGCGGATGCCAGAGGCGATCACGGCCCGGTCGATCCAGAGCCAGTTCGGGCGGGGGTGCTATTTGCGCGACATCACTCATGCGGCCCGCCGCGTGTCGGGGGCGGCGGCCATGATCAGCTGCCGGATCGCCCGCTTATTGAAGGTGAAGGTCATCAGCGCCGAGGCATGATAGCGGGTCAGGCCGAAATCCTGGCGATAGGCGGGCGGCAGATATTGCAGCTGCTTTTCGGTGGCGGCCTGGTTCAGCCAGCCGCGCGTCTTGAAGGCGCTCTCATCAGTCTCGGCCTCGTTCAGCCAATCATCTGCTTGGGCGAGGCAGACGGTCCGCTCGCCGATGCCCAGCAGGCGGGGCGTCTGGCCACGCGCGCCGCCCACGGCATGCCAGCGGCCCTCCAGAAAGAAGATACCGCCCCAGGCGGTGAAGCCGTTGGCCATCAGCGCGTCATCGGCCCCGAAGAGATCGATCCAGGCGAAACTTGACCGCTTCAAGAGATCAATCTCCGTCATGATGAAGCCAGTCAGGCTGCCATCGGGGGCGGTGACACTTCTTGCCTCATCGTCGGGCTCAATCAGCACTTCGCCGCAGAGCGGGCATTCAAAGCAGGCCAGTGGAATGTCGGCCCCGCAGGCCGGGCAGACCTTGGTCGGGGCCTCGCCAATCTCGGTCTTGCCTTCGAGATCGACATCCTGTTCGAGCGATCCGTGGATCAGGCTCGATGTGCCGAAATCCAGCACAACGCAGTCGGTTTTGACGACGCCGGGATGTTCCTCGGGATCGATGGTGCGCAGCCCGCGCCCGACCATCTGGATCATGGTCGATTTGTAGGATGAGGGCCGCAGCAGCACGACACAGGCTGTCGGCGGGTGATCCCAGCCTTCGGTCAGCACCGCCACGTTGGTGATGACGCGGATTGCGCCGCGGGCAAAAGCGGCAAGGATGGCGCGGCGTTCCTCGGCTGGCAGATCGCCGTGGACCAGCCCGGCCGGCACATCGGCGGCGTTGAACGCCTCTGCCACATGCATGGCATGGGCCACCGTCGAGCAGAACACGACCGTCTGGCGGTCGC
>CAYQPD010000297.1:0-1896 GCA_964419305.1 uncultured Rhodobacter sp. | reverse complement strand
CTGCAAGCGCAGGAGACCCGGCTGGTTTTCGCCCGCTTTGACGAGACCACCGCGCTTGAGCTCGGGCAGGCGCTGGTGCGGCTGGCGCAGGCCGGGGCGCTGCCGGTGGTGATCGACATCCGCACCCCGGACCGGCCGCTGTTCTACGCCGCCCTGCCGGGCTCGGCCCCGCTCAATGCGCTGTGGGCGCGGCGCAAGAGTGCGACCTGCCTGATGTTTCAGGCCGCGTCGCTGCTGGTCGGCATGCGCCTGCGGGCCAAGGGCGACAGCCTTGATAAGCACGGCCTTGCCAGCGCCGACTACGCCAGCAGCGGCGGCAGTTTTCCGTTGCGGGTCAAAGGCGCGGGGGTGGTGGGGGCGGTCACCGTCTCGGGCCTGACCGAGGTTGAGGATCACGCGCTGGTGGTGGCGGGGCTGGAAAGCCTGCTCGGAACCTGACGCTTCAGCCGCACTTCGACTGGCCGCAACTGGCGCAGGTCATGCAGCCTTCGATCATGCGCAGATCATAGCTGCCGCAGCTTTCGCAGGCCTTGCGCGGGGCTTGCGCTGCGGGGCCTTCGGCCTTGGGGTCGGATTTCAGGCCCATGCCCGCCCCGGCGATAAAGCCGATCGCTACCAGATGGCGCTCGATCACCGCGCCGATCGCGGCCAGGATCGAGGGGATGTAAGTGCCGTTCATCCAGGCCCCGCCGCGCGGGTCGAACACCGCCTTCAGTTCCTCGACCACGAACGAGACATCACCGCCCCTGCGGAACACCGCCGAGATCATCCGGGTCAGCGCCACCGTCCAGGCGAAATGCTCCATGTTCTTCGAGTTGATGAAGACCTCGAATGGGCGGCGGTGGCCAGCCATGATGATGTCGTTGATGGTGATGTAAAGCGCGTGCTCGCTGCCCGGCCACTTGATCTTGTATGTAGCACCTTCCAGTGCGGCGGGGCGATCCAGCGGCTCGGACAGGTAAACCACTTCGCCATCCGCGGGTGCCACGGCCAGCGGGGCCTTGTCGCTGGTCTCGGTGACCGTCAGCACCGAGCCGGTCACGGCGTTCGGGCGGTAGGTGGTGCAGCCTTTGCAGCCCTGATCCCAGGCCGCCATATAGACCTCTTGAAAATCGTCAAAGCTGATGTCGGCGGGGCAGTTGATGGTCTTGGAAATGCTTGAATCCACCCATTCCTGCGCCGCCGCCTGCATCCGCACGTGATCGAGCGGCGCGAGCGTCTGGGCGTTCACGAAATAGTCTGGCAGGGCCGCGTCGCCCATCTTGTCGCGCCACAGCCGCACCGCGGCATCGACCACTTCCTCTTCGCTGCGCGAGCCGTCCTTTTGCAGCACCTTGCGGCTGTAGGCATAGGCGAACACCGGCTCGATCCCCGACGAGACATTGCCCGCGTAAAGGCTGATGGTGCCGGTGGGGGCGACCGAGGTCAGATGCGAATTGCGGATGCCATGGGCGCGGATCGCCTGCTGCACCTCGCCATCGAGGGTTGACGCAAAGCTGCCCGGTGCCAGAAATTTCTCGGCATCGAACAGCGGAAACGCCCCCTTTTCCCGCGCCAGATCGCTTGATGCCAGATAGGCCGCGCAGGCGATCTTGTGCATCCAGATTTCGGTCTTCCTGACCGCCTTGTCCGAGCCGTAGCGCAGGCCCAGCATCAAAAGCGCATCGGCCAGACCGGTGACACCCAGCCCGATCCGGCGCTTGGCATGGGCCTCCTCGGCCTGTTGCGGCAGGGGAAAGCGGCTGGCATCCACAGTGTTGTCCATCATCCGAACAGCCACGCGGACCAGCTCCTTCAGCCCCGCCGCATCGAGCCGCGCCTTTGGATCGAACGGGTCGATCACCAGTGCGGCAAGGTTGATCGAGCCCAGCAGGCAGGCCCCGTAAGGCGGCAGCG
>CAYQPD010000296.1:0-1898 GCA_964419305.1 uncultured Rhodobacter sp. | reverse complement strand
CCGTAGACAAACTGACGGTTCATGAACACGTTGGTATCGGTTTCGCGGTCGAGCGACACGAAGTTCGGGGGTTTGCGGCTCTGGAAGATGATCGGCCTGATCACCTCGTTGGCGGCCAGCAGATACCAGGGCGTGCCCGCACCGCCGTCGGTGTTGGCAACCGAGGTCATCGAACCATCGGCGGCGATCACCGGATGGTCGGTGTCGAAGAAATACTGCCCGTCGTAGCAGTTGGTGGTAAAACCACCCGCCAGCGCCGCGAACACCAGTTGCTCGGGGTGGCGCGCGGCGGCGCGGCCCAGCATGTCGAAGCGGGTCGCATACTGGCCCAGCGTATCGTCCTCGATATCGTTGCGATCGACCCCCACGGTCTTTTCTCAGGCCTCGTTGCGGATCCGGTAGTCGCTGTTCTTGAGGTTGTCGCTCGTGCGCGGCCCGAGCCATTTCTGCATCGAGCTGAGCTCGCCAAGCCAGCCGTAGATATTCTCGCTGGCGCTCGACGGGATGGTTGTCGCGACCCGGTCGCGCAGCGACGGCACCGCATTGAAGGCCCCCTGGAACGAGGTCTTGAAGCCGACGCGCAGGGCGTCAAGGTTGGCGGAATTGATGATCATGGGGTGCTCCTTACGACAGCATGGCGCGGGTCAGGGCTTCGTCGAACCGGACCCAGACGCCAATGGCGTCCACGTTGTCGACGATGCCTGCGGGCGAACGGGTGGCGGTGGCCGAGGTCTTGGCGACGGTCTGGTCATCGACGATGTAACAGGCGGCCCCGATGTCGGCGGTGGCGATCAGATCGCCGGCGGCCGAGTTGGCGAAGCGGAAGATGCCAGGGCTATAGCGCTGGTTGGTCACCCCGGCGGTGGTGCTGGTCATGCGCTCTTCGGCACGGCCCACCCCGAACGCGCCGGTGGCGGTGGCGCCCGCGATCAGATGCCCCGAGGCGTTGCGCATCAGGATCGACCCGGCGTGGATCGTCTGGTTGGCCCCGAGCAGCCCGACGCGCGCGTCGCCCATCGCCTGGGGGGTGTTGCGGTCCTGGGTCAGTGCGGTCATCGGTTTTGCTCCTCATTGGCGCGCTCGGCCTTGAGCGTCGCGAGATAGGCGTCATGGCCAAGGCCCAGCCGGTTGGCGGCCGTGATCTGCTCGGCATTCAGCGCGGTGATTTCGCCGCCATTGGCGGGCGGCCCAGCCGTGGCCTGATTGCCGCCACCCAGGACCGGCAGCGCGCCGATCTCTTTTTCGACGCGGGCAGCGTCTTGCATGTGCATCGCGATGTAGTGGTCGCGCAGCGGCTTCACGCCGACGCGGCCCCTGGTGATTTCACCATCGACGAAGGCGGTGGCTTTGGCTTTGGCACCCTCAGATTGCAGCGCGCTCAATTGGCTGGCCACCGTGGTCAGCTCGGCCTGCAGCGCGGCAATCTCGGCCGGCGGCGCGGTGTTTCGGGCCCGCGCCGCCGCCATGATCGCCGCGCGGTCGGTGCCGCACACCCCCAGGGCTGTGGCAATCTCGGCCATCGCCGCCTGCACTTCGACTTCAGACTGGCCACTGCCTTGCAGCTTGGCGACAGCGGCGATCATCTCGTCGATCGTCGCGGTGGCGGGCAGGCCGAGGGCTTCGGCCAGCTTTGTCAGATCCATGGATTGCTCCTGATTGAGCGCGGTAAGCCCGCGCAGGTTGGGATAATTGACCAGAGCGGCATTCTTGATCCGCAAGACCCGACACTCTGCGTCGTGGATGATGACCGGGCTGATGCCGCGATAGGACTGATCCGCCAGCAATGCGCGGCCGGCGGCATTCCAGGCGACTTGCCCCCAGATGCCGCCCGCGCGAACTTCCATGGCCTTGATCTTGCCGCGCGCTGGCGACGGGCCACCTTTGCCAGCAGCCAGTTC
>CAYQPD010000295.1:0-1898 GCA_964419305.1 uncultured Rhodobacter sp. | reverse complement strand
CCGTGATCAGGGCAACTTTCCTGTCGGCCATGGTGGCATCCTGGTGATGTATTTTCCGTGGCAAAGCATGGCGGGGTGCCGCTTGCAACCGGCAAACCCGCCCCCAACGCCGAAATGCCCCTTGCCGCCCGCGCCCCGGTTGGGCAGACTCGATCCGACCGACAGGAGAGCACCATGCGACTGCAAGGCAAGACCGCCATCGTCACCGGGGCGGGATCGGGGTTCGGGGCAGGGATCGCCAGCAAATTCGCCGCCGAGGGGGCTCGGGTGATGCTGGCCGACATCAACCTTGACGCGGCGCGCGCGGTGGCCGGGCGGATCGGCGGGATCGCGCAAGCGTGCGATGTCAGCAACGGCGACAGCGTCGAGGCCATGGTTGCGGCGGCGCAGGCGGCGTTTGGCGCGATTGATATTCTGGTCAACAATGCCGGTGTCACCCATCTGCCCGCCGCCCTTGAAGAGGTCAGCGAGGCCGATTTCGACCGGGTGTTCCGGGTCAACATCAAGTCGGTCTTCCTGACCGCGCGGGCGCTGGTGCCCGCGATGAAGGCGCGCCGGGCCGGGGTGATCCTCAACATCGCCTCGACCGCCGGGGTCAGCCCGCGGCCGCGGCTGAACTGGTATAACGCCTCGAAGGGCTGGGTGATCACCGCCACCCGCACCATGGCGGTCGAGCTGGCACCGTTCGGGCTGCGGGTCAACGCGCTCAATCCGGTGGCGGGCGAGACCCCCTTGCTGAAATCCTTCATGGGCGAGGATACCCCCGAGATCCGGGCGAAGTTTCTGGCCAGCATTCCGCTCGGGCGGTTCTCGACCCCGCAGGACATCGGCAATGCCGCCTGTTTCCTGTGCTCCGACGAGGCCAGCATGATCACCGGCGTGGCGCTGGAGGTTGACGGTGGGCGCTGCATCTGAGGCGGGCGCATGGCGGCCGGGGCCGCTGAACCTGATCACCGACATCGCCGGGCTGCGGGTCGGCAACGCCAGCGATGGCGTGTTGAAATCGGGCTGCACCGTGGTGCTGGCCGATGCCCCCTTTACCGCCTCGGTGCAGGTGATGGGCGGCGCGCCCGGCACCCGCGAGACCGATCTGCTGGACCCCGACAAGTCGGTGGCGGCGGTCGATGCGCTGGTGCTTTCGGGCGGGTCGGCCTACGGGCTTGATGCCTGCTCGGGGGTGGCGGACGGGCTGCGCGCGGCGGGGCGGGGGTTTCGCGTCGGCTCGGCGCTGATCCCGCTGGTGCCGGGGGCGATTCTGTTCGATCTGCTGAACGGTGGTGCCAAGGACTGGGTTACGAACCCCTACCGCGCGCTTGGCGCGGCGGCACTGGCGGCGGCAAGGCCGGGGACGTTCGCGCTTGGCAGCATCGGCGCGGGCACCGGGGCGCTGACCGGGATGCTGAAGGGCGGGCTGGGCTCGGCCTCGCTGGTGCTGGGCAATGGGGTGACGGTGGGGGCGCTGGTGGCGGTCAACCCGGTGGGCAGCACCAACACCCCCGGCAACCGCCACTTCTGGGCCGCCCCGTTCGAGATCGGGGCCGAGTTCGGCGGGCTTGGCCCCGACCCCCGCGCCGGCCTCGGTGCGCCGCTGATCAGCCGCAAGGCGGGGCTGGTGGCCGAGCGCGCCAACACCACCATCGCCATCGTCGCGACCGATGCCGCCCTGACCAAGGCGCAGTGCAAGCGGCTGGCAATCTCGGCGCATGACGGCATGGCGCGCGCCATCGTGCCGTCGCATACCCCCGACGACGGCGATCTGGTGTTCGCGCTGGCCACCGGAGCGGTGGCGGTGGCCCCTGCCGATCTGTCGCCGATCGGTGCGGCGGCGGCGCTGTGCCTGGCCCGCGCCATCGCTCGCGCGGTATATCACGCGACTCCCGCGCCCGGCGATCTGCTGC
>CAYQPD010000294.1:0-1909 GCA_964419305.1 uncultured Rhodobacter sp. | reverse complement strand
CCGGCCCGCCGCGCGTTTTCCGCCACCAGCCCGGCGCGGAACGATCCCGCCCAGGCGCGCGGGGCAAAGCGGTAGAAACTTTCCCGCCCGCGCGCGGTGTTGGGGTCGCCCGCGCTGGCGGCATGGCGGTGATGCACCAGCCGGTGCGCCGAGGTGTGGTGGCCGAACAGCAGGCTGGTATAGACCGCCATCCCCAGCCGGAACAGACCGCGCCCGCTGCGGTGGATCAGCTCGTGTGCCGCCGGGTTCATCACCTGGCCGAAGAACATCCCGAAGCCCACAAACAGCGCCACCCGCGCGCCCGCGCCCAGCCCGCTGGCCCCCGCGATCGCCCAGACCGCCAGCGGCAGCGCCACCAGATGGCAAACCGCCAGCACCGCCAGCAGGGTATCGGCGGCAGGAAAGCGATCAGCCTCGGCGGCATCGGGGGCCACCAGCGGGATTGCCTGATCAAGGCACAGGCTGACCAGCGTCAGGTAAAGCACCGCCGCCAGCGCCCAGGCCCCGCCCCACGCCACCCCAAGCGCCAGCAACGCCACCGGGGCAAGCGAGGCCAGCGCAAACAGCGTCATGCGCGGCCAAGGTCGGGGGGCGGGTGCGGCGGGTTCCATCGCCACCAGATTAGGCCACCCGCCCGCGCCTGACCAGCCCCCGCGCGCCAGCGCGGCCACCCTTGTCGCAGCTTGCGCGGTGCCGGGCCTTCCATCCCGGCGCGCGATTGACTAGGTGAGGGGGGCAACCAGCGGGGCCTTTGTGATGTCGTTCCTCAAGAAACTGCGCGACCGGATGTTCCGGTCCTCGGGCAAGATCAATGACGCTCTCGACGCACTGGTGCCCGCCCCCGAAACGGTCCCCGAACCACAACCTGCCCCTGCGTCCACCAAAGCCGGCCTGCTTGGCCGCCTGCTGGGGCAAGCCACCCCCGACGCCGCCCGCCGCACCCTTGACGACGCCCTGATCGAGAGCCTCGAAAACCTGCTGATCGAGGCCGACATGGGCTTTGACACCGCACAGCGCGTCACCGCCAACATCGCCGAAGGGCGTTATGGCAAGCGCGTCTCGGTGGCCGAGATCAAGCAGGCGCTGGCCGCCGAGATCGCCCGCATCCTGACCCCGGTCGCCCGCCCGCTGCCGCTTTATCCGCAGCACCCGCAGGTGGTGCTGGTGGTGGGCGTGAACGGCTCGGGCAAGACCACCACCATCGGCAAGCTGGCGCTTCAGTTCAAGGCGGCGGGGAAATCGGTGGTGATCGCAGCCGGCGATACCTTCCGCGCCGCGGCGGTGGAACAGTTGCAGGTCTGGGGCGAACGCGCCGGAGTGCCGGTGCTGACCGCGCCCGAAGGCTCGGATCCGGCCAGCCTTGCCTTCGACGCCCTGACCCAGGCCCGGGCCAGCGGTGCGGATCTGCTGATGATCGACACCGCCGGCCGGTTGCAGAACCGCGCCGACCTGATGGAGGAACTGGCCAAGATCGTGCGCGTGCTCAAGAAGATAGACCCGAGTGCGCCGCACAATACCCTCTTGGTGCTCGACGCCAGCACCGGCCAGAACGCGCTCGGCCAGGTCGAGACCTTTCGCAAGCTGGCCGACGTGACCGGCCTCGTAATGACCAAACTCGACGGCACCGCCAAGGGCGGGGTGCTGGTGGCGCTGGCCGATCGCTTTGGCCTGCCGATCCACGCCATCGGCATCGGCGAGCAGATCGACGACCTTGCCCCTTTCGACCCCGACGATTTCGCCCGCGCCCTGGTCGGCCTCGACGCATGACCCACCGGCAAAGCCAACGCCCCAATTCTCCTTTGCCAAAATACTCCGAGGGTCCGGGGGCGGGCAGCCCCCGGCCTGTCCGCAATCGCACCGCATGGCATGAGTGACGCCCTGCGCGCCCTGACCGGCACCGCCGCCGGGC
>CAYQPD010000293.1:0-1926 GCA_964419305.1 uncultured Rhodobacter sp. | reverse complement strand
CCTTGTCGATCAGCTTCGCAGCCAGTGCAGGACCATTGCGCAGTTCGATCTCCAGCTTGCGCTGCGGGCTTTCTTCGTCAGGACGGTGCAGGATCAGCCCCGAGGTGTAGAAGCCGCGCAGTGCGCTGGCCCCGGACAGCGCCAGAAACGGATCATCCTTCACCTGCAGCTTGCTGAGCTTCTTGGTGTGATGGGCCAGGATCACGCCGCAGTCGGGATTGACGTAGTCTCGCAGGACTTCGACCCGGTCTTTCAGGAAAAACATCATCGCAGTGTTGTCGTTTTCGCCGCCGCCATCCGGTCCGCCGTCGAAGAGGTTGCGGATCGGGTCGATGCAGATGATGTCGACCGGCGCATCCGGGAACACTGCCTGAACAGCGCGCGCCACCCGCACGCTGCCGTCATTGTCGAGCAGCATCTTCAGCTTGGGCGTGGCTATGAGCCTGTCGCGCGCAGCCGCAATGACGGAGGGTGGCAGCGCGATCTGCTTCATCCGCTCACGCAGGTAGTGGTACTGGATTTCAGCTTGGCAGTAGAACACCCGCAGCGGGCGTGGCGGCGTGAAGCCGAGAAACGGCACCCCGGCGGCCATGTGGACGAGCCAGCTGATCAGCAGATCGCTCTTGCCGACCTTTGGGGCACCGCCCAGCACCAGCAAGCCGCCCGGCGTCAGCACGCGCGGCGCGATGATGTCCTCGGGCATCGGCGACTGGTCATCGAGCAGCGCGCCCAGTGTGAAGGCCGGCATCTCGTTCGGCGCGGGGGCCGCGCTGTCGAGCCGGATGAGCGGGGCCCCGTTCTTTTCGACATGGATGGCCCAGAGCCGCTCGGACTCGCGCCGGAGCCGTTCCACCGGCCAGGCGGGGCGCAGCATGGCGGCGTTGTAGCCACAGATACCTTCCCAGCCCTCATCCTTCGACATGCGCCCCTCGTGGACCATGCGGATGAAATGCCCGATCGCGGCGCTTGCGCCTTCAAAGCGCGACCAGTCGTCCTGCGCGCCCTCACGCACCGGCGTGGTCAGCACCTCGCCCATTGCGGGTTTGTCCGGTGCGACCGGTGCGACCGGTGCGACCGGGTGGCTGAAATCGGCGCGCAGCGAGATGCCGGGCGCGGGTGGCATGTCGGCGACCGCCTCGATGAATTCGTCCAGATCGCGTTCCAGCGCCGGGTTCAGCGCCACGATCCGGACCTGCGTCTTGAGATTGTTCTTGTAATAAACCGAGCCCGCCACCCGGATCGGCTGGTGGGCCGAGCGAAAGTGCATGTCGCCACCGGCCTTGGCGGCAATGTCGCCGCGCAGGCGGCACACCCGCCGGATATCATCGCCCTCTGCGGGCTCGCTGAGTTTCCACCAGACATGGCACTTGCGCTGGCCCTCTGGCGTGACCCCGCCGCTTTCGACCACCATGGTGGGCATGCCGAGATGACGCTCGAGATGGGCGCGTTTCGCGGCGATGTCACCGCTGTCGATATCGACCACCACGGCCTGCATCTGCAGGATTTCTGCGGCCTTGGCCTGTCCTGCTGCGGCAACCGTGCCGGGGATAACATAGACGGCCGCGCCCTCGCGCGACGCCCAGGTGGCGAAGGTTGCCATCTTGTCGGCGGTGGCGGTATCGGCCTCGATCCAGATGTTATGCGGGCGGCCGTCGATGCCCTGTCCCTTGTCGATGAAGCTGCGCACCGGGATCAGCCCGTCGCAGTAGCCAAAGACCACATCCATGAATTGGGCGATCTGCTCCGGATCCGGCTCGTCGCCGAAGACATCCACCTGCGAGACGGCATCGTTGAAGTCCCGCCACGGGTTGAAATGCGCGATGTTTTCCTTGGGTTCATCGGGCGTCGGGTCGTCGCGCATGGCTGGCTCCTGGTCGGAATCGGATGGCTCGGTGGGCTCGTCGCTCATGTCGGCAACGTCCAGCA
>CAYQPD010000292.1:0-1930 GCA_964419305.1 uncultured Rhodobacter sp. | reverse complement strand
ATGCGATGGGCGACGTGGATGCGTTCATCGCCCAGTACGATCCCGCCACGCGCAAGGTGCCAAAGATCGCCGCCGACATTGCTGCCCGCTTGTTGGCCGCAGGCAGGGCAGAGGATGCGCTCGGCTTCATCGAGCGGGCCGAGGTGGACAAGAGCCGCTGGATTCCGCGCGAATGGCAGGATGCCCGCCTCGAAGTGTTGGAGGCGCTTGACCGCAACGACGAGGCGCAGGCTTTCCGCTGGGCCTGTTTCGAGCGCGATCTCTCGCCTGACTACCTGCGCACCTTTCTGAAACGGCTTCCCGATTTTGAGGATATCGACGCCGAGGAACGGGCCATGGCCTATGTGATGGTCTATTCCGGCAGCCTGTCGGCGCTGCATTTCCTGATCCTCTGGCCCGCCTTGGACCGGGCTTCACAGCTGGTTAAGCAGCGGTTCACCGAGCTGGACGGCAATCACTATGAGATCCTGACTCCGGCCGCCGAGGCATTATCAGCGCGTCACCCCTTGGCAGCCACACTGGCCCTGCGGGCGATGATCGACTTCACGTTGAATGCCGGGAAATCCAGCCGTTACCAACATGCGGCGCGGCACCTGGCCGAATGCGATGCGCTGGCCAGCCAGATCGAGGACTTCGGGACGGTCGAACCTCATGCGAACTATGTCGCCCGCTTGCGCCGGGACCATGGCCGCAAGTCCGGCTTTTGGGGTCACTTCGCGTGACGCAACGGACGCCGACTGGCCGGGATGATTGTGCAGCCGACAGGGAGTGGCTTTTGACGGCTCATTAGTCAATTAATGCGTCATCTTGACATTGATATATGTCGCATATAGATGTGCGTCATGGATGATGATATTTCCCTTGATGACATGAGCGACCTGACGGGAGTGGAACGGCGTACGTTGCGCTCGTGGGTGGCAGACGGGCTGTTGTCCGCGCCATTGAAGGTCGGGCGAGGGGCCTTGTATCCACGTGCCAATGTTGACCGGGCGATGGCGGTCCGGGCCCTGCGGGAAATCCATGGTCTGCCCCGCACCGCAATTCGTGGCCGACTGCTGTCGGCAGATGACCGCGATATCCGGCAACTGGCCGAGGAGGCACAGGGCCTCGTCGCTGCCGGCAGAACCGTATCTCTGCAGGGTCCATCTTCCGCTCGGGCCTATTTGGCCCAACTGCGCGATCCCGCGCCACGACAGCTTGAAGAACCAGTTGCTAAAATGAGGATGTCGTCGCCGATTGAAAGCAGGTCAGCTGCCGACCCTCAGCCCGACGCGGCGGGGATCGACGCCCTTCTGGCTGTTCTTGAGGCTTCAGCGCGGGTTCCGGCGGTCAAACGCCTGCGCGGCACCAACCGCTATCACATCCCGATCACCCCGGATCTAGAACTGTCGGTGCGGGGTGAAATTTCGCCACGCGACCGCGCCATGCTGGAACGCGTCGCTGATCTCATTCGTGCCATTCTCACCGGAGGACTTTCCCATGACGACAAGTGAAATTTTGCTGACAGCCGGATTTGACCGCAACCTAGTCTGGGCCGAAGGTGGGTCTGTCCGCTACCTTGTGGCGAAGCTGGAGGTGCAAACCGCCGAATTGCAAAGCCGGGTCGAGCGCGGCCCTCTCAACATTGCCCTGTCGATCGACGCGAGTGGGTCGATGTCTGGCGGCAAGCTCGAGGCTGCAAAACTGGCTTCTCTGGGGCTGCTGGATCGTTTGAACTCCCGCGATCGTTTGACGGTCGTCTCCTTCGCCTCGGATGTCGTAACCCATCTGAAGGCGGCGGCGATGGATGACGCAGGCAAGCGAAAAGCGCGCTCGGCGCTCGGCGAACTCAGCACCCGTGGCATGACGAACCTGTCTGGAGGCTGGTTTGCTGCAGCCGACGCTGCGGCAGAAGCTGCCGAACGCGACGCGAGCCTGACCCCGCGCGTGG
>CAYQPD010000291.1:0-1955 GCA_964419305.1 uncultured Rhodobacter sp. | reverse complement strand
CGCGCCATGGTCGCGCGCATCCGCAAGGTGGCCGCCGAGGCGGCGGCGGGCTGACCCGCGCCCGCCGGCCTGGCGGGTGCCTCCGGCGGGGATATTTGAACCAGTAAGAATGCTAAAGTGGCGCGGTGGCCAGGGTCAGCCAGGCGCGGGCGGGGCCTCCAAGGCGCGGCGCGATCTTGTCATGCACCTGTTGGTGATAGGCGTTCAGCCAGGCGCGCTCGCCGGGGGCAAGCTGATCGGTCAGAATCAGGCGGCGATCAAACGGCACGAAGGTCAGGGTCTCGAAATCAAGCTGGTCGCGCGGATCACCGCCGGGCAGGGCAGGGGCCGGTTGCACCACGATCAGGTTCTCAAGCCGGATGCCGAACGCGCCTTCGCGGTAGTAGCCGGGCTCGTTCGACAGAATCATGCCGGGCAGCAGCGCCACCTCGGAGATCCGGCTGATGCGCTGCGGGCCTTCATGCACCGACAGGAACGCGCCCACCCCGTGGCCGGTGCCATGGTCGAAATCCTGCCCCGCCAGCCACAGCGGATAGCGCGCCAACGGGTCGATATCGCGCCCTGCCAGCCCGCGCGGAAAGCGCACCCGGCTGATCGCGATCAGGCCTTGCAGCACCCTGGTATAGGCTTCGCGTGCCAGGGTGCCAGGGTCGCCGACCGCGATGGTGCGGGTGATGTCGGTGGTGCCATCGACATACTGCGCCCCCGAATCGACCAGCAGCAGCTCGTTCGCCCCGATCAGGCGGTTCGAGTCGTCGGTCACGCGGTAGTGCATGATCGCGCCGTTCGGACCGGCACCGCAGATGGTATCAAAGCTGATGTCGTGCAGCGCATTGGTGGCGCGGCGAAAGCCCTCTAAGGCGCGCACCACGTCGATCTCGCTCAGCCCGCCCTGCGGTGCCGTGGCGTCAAGCCAGGCCAGGAATTCGACCATCGCCGCGCCGTCGCGCAGGTGCGCCTCGCGGGTGGCGGCAATCTCGACCGGGTTCTTGCAGGCCTTGGGCAGGCGGCAGGGATCATCGCCCCACTGGCAAGGCACCCCGGCGTCATCGAGGGCAACGCGCAGCGCCAGCGGTGCGGTGGCGCGATCCAGCCGCACCGGGCCTTGCAGGGCGCGTAGGGCAGGCAGCAGATCGGCAGGCGGGCGCAGCGTGACCGACGCGCCAAGATGGGCGCGGGCAGGCGGGTCGAACTTGGCGGCCCCGGCAAACAAGGTCACCCGCGCGTCGTCGTGCAGGATGGCAAAGCCGTGCAGCACCGGATTGCGCGGCACGTCCGCGCCGCGGATGTTCAACAGCCAGCAGATCGAGTCGGGCAGGGTGATCACCGCCGCCCGTTGCCCCGCCGCGCGTAAGCCTTCGGCCAGCCGCGCGCGTTTGGCCGCACTGGTCTCGCCCGCCAGGGCATCGGGGTGGGAAAAGGCAAGCCCGATCGGCGGAGCGGGCTGATCCGGCCAGATTGAATCAATATAATTGCTGGTCGCGCAAAGTGTTACGCCGCTTTTCTCAAGTGAAGTCTCAAGTCCTGCAATCTCGTCAGCAGTATGCAGCCAGGGGTCATAGCCCAGCTTGCCCGCCGCCAGATGCGCCTTGATCCAGTCGCCCGGTTTGACCTCCGGCCAGGGCACCGGGGTGAAATGGCCAAGATCGACCTGCCCCTTGACCTGCACCCGGTAGCGTCCGTCGATGAACACCCCGGCGACGTCGGGCAGCACGATGCAGAACCCGGCCGAGCCGGTGAATCCGGTCAGCCACGCCAGCCGCGCGTCGTGGTCGGCCACGTATTCGCCCTGATGGGCATCGGCGCGCGGCACCAGAAAGCCTGCCAGCCCGTCGGCGGCCAGGGCCTGGCGCAACGCCGCCAGCCGGGCGGGGCCTTGTTCCGGGCTGGCACTGCTTGCAAAACTCTGAAACATCCTTTGCCCTTCTTCTTTGCTCAAATATTCTCGGGGGGTG
>CAYQPD010000290.1:0-1961 GCA_964419305.1 uncultured Rhodobacter sp. | reverse complement strand
TCGCGGCCGGGCAGGTGTCGTCGCTCATGTAGTCATGCACCACCAGCTCGCCCGAGATGATCTTGGCGCTGGCGGCATCGACCGCAGCCTGCATGTCCGGGGTGATCAGGGCGGCGTTGTTGTCGTCCAGCGCGTAGCCCACACCTTCGGCCTTGAGATCGAGGTTGTTGAAGCCCGGCACCAGATCGCTGCCTTCCTTGAAGGCGTTGTAAACCGCCACGTCCACCCGCTTCAGCATCGAGGTCAGCACCGAACCCGGATGCAGGTAGTTCTGGTTGGAATCGACGCCGATCGACAGAATCCCCTCGTCCGCCGCCGCTTGCAGCACGCCGATGCCGGTGCCGCCCGCCGCGGCATAGATCACGTCGGCGCCTTGCGATTTTTGCGATTTCGCCAGCTCGCCGCCCTTCACCGGATTGTTCCACGCGGTCGGGTCCGAGCCGGTCATGTTCAGAATCACCTTGGCCGCCGGATTGGCCGCCAGCACGCCCTGGGCATAGCCGCAGCCAAACTTGCGGATCAGGGGGATGTCCATGCCGCCGATGAAGCCGACGGTGCCCGATTTCGAGGCCATGCCCGCCAGCAGACCGACCAGATAGCTGCCTTCATGTTCGGCAAACACCACCGATTTCACGTTGGGCTGATCGACCACCATGTCGATGATGGCAAACCTGGTGTCGGGAAAATCGGGGGCGACCTGCGCCAGCACGTCGCCAAAGGCAAAGCCGGTCATCACCACCGGGTTGGCACCCGATTCGGCCAGCCGGCGCAGCGCTTGCTCGCGTTGCGCTTCGGACTGCATTTCCAGTTCCTTGAAGGTGCCGCCGGTCTCGGTCGCCCATTGCGTGGCACCGGCAAATGCGGCCTCGTTGAAGGACTTGTCGAACTTGCCGCCGAGATCATAGATGATTGCGGGCTCGGCCAGCGCCACCCCGGCGCTCAGCGCCAGCACGGCGGTGGCACCAAGCAGATTTGTCTTGAGGGTCATGGTTGTCTCCCGGTTGTTCCTGATCGTTGCCCCGGCGGGCGGCCCTTTGACAGGACTCGTGACCGGGCAGATCGTGCTCAATCTAGGGCGAATACCGGCCGGGCGGTCAATAGCTATTTGCACCCGACGCTACCGGCTTTGATTCTTTGATCAAAAATCGGATGCGCGCCCCGCCCCGGCCAGACGGCGGGTCATCACCACCGCGTCGATGCGGGTTCCTTCCGGGGTGCGGTAATAGCCCTTGCGTCGCCCGGCCACCGCAAAACCAAGCGCCTGATACAGCGCCAGCGCCGCCGCGTTGTCGGCCGCAACTTCAAGGAACGCCACCTGCGCCCCCCGCGCCGCCGCAACCGCCAGAAAGCCCGCGACCAGACCGCGCGCAATGCCCTGCCTGCGCGCATCGGGTGCCACCGCCAGGGTCAGCACTTCGGCCTCGCCCGCCACCGCACTGGCGACCAGAAAGCCGCCCGGCGCGGTCACCACAAAGCACTCGGGCCGGGCTTTGAGGGCGGCAAACTCGGCCGCCGACCACGGGCGCGGGGTGGTGAAGGCCTGCGCGTGAAGCATGGCCAGCGCCTCGGGCGTCACGGCAGCAGGACCGGGGCGGGATCACGGGGGGGGGCGGCGTCGGCCCCGCGCAGATAGAACGGGGCCGGGCGGGGCTGCGGCTGCCCGATCCGGCTGCGGGCGATCCGGGCCATCGCCTCGACCGGATCACAGAGTGGCACCAGCACCGCCCCGCCGGTCAGCGCCGCCACCTGCGCCGCCGCCGAACCCGCCAGCGCCAGCGCGCCCAGCAATGGCGGCAGGTCTGCCAAGGCGCAAACCTGCGCCGCCTCTGCCCCATCGGCGGTAAAGACCTGAAGATAAACCTCGCCGCGCCGCGCGTCCTCGACCACCGCCAGCGGGCGCGGCAAACCATGCGCCGCCGCCTCGAGCGCGCTGACCCCGATGGCCGGCACCTGCAACGCCA
>CAYQPD010000289.1:0-1979 GCA_964419305.1 uncultured Rhodobacter sp. | reverse complement strand
CAGGGTCTTCTGGCGGCGGCTCAGCGTGCTGAAGTTCGGCACAGCCCAGTCCAGGCCAATCAGGCGCAGCAGGCTCTTGACGAACCCTATCGTCTGCCTCAGCGCCATGCCGAACAGCACCTTCATCGTCAGGCAGGTCTGGATCGCGTTCGTCGAGAAAACAGTCCCCCGGACTGTTTTCTCATCCACCTCAGCACTGGTCTGGCCCGGGCGTTCGCCTCCATCACGCTGAACCTGGCGGGTCCAAACGCGAAGGCTGTCCGGCGAACAGCCCAATTTACCTGCAATCGCCGTCAGCGATGCAGCTTCGCTTTGATACTCATCGCGGAGTTCCATCGCCAGTGGCGGCATGGGTCTTGCCGGTGCCTGGCCCACCGATCAGGACGACGTTCCGCGCGCCATCCATGAACTCGCAGCGATGCAGCACCGAGAAACGCGCGAGAGTTGGTGATGCCCTGAGAGGCGGCATATCTTGGCGGTGTTCATGGTCACCTGCCGGAACCCGAGGTGATGACCGGCATTGGTCCGGTGCCCGTGAAGGTGCCACGTGTGCGGGATCGGGGCGCTGGCGAAGACCAGATCACTTTTCTGCTGATCGCGCGCCGGATTTGGAACACCCTGAATGCGCGAATCCGCCGTTGCGTCGTGAAGAGGTCTGAAATTCGGCGCGCGGGGGGGGACGCCAACGCAAAAGGCACCCCGGAGGGTGCCTGCGCTTGACCTGACCGGAAAGCTTACGAGGCCGAGGTGATGAACTTCACCGCGTCGCCGAAGGTCTGAATGGTTTCGGCCGCATCGTCGGGAATTTCGATGCCGAATTCTTCTTCGAACGCCATCACCAGCTCGACGGTGTCAAGACTGTCCGCGCCCAGATCGTCGATGAACGAGGCGGTCTCGGTCACCTTGTCGGCTTCGACGCCCAGATGCTCGACGACGATCTTCTTCACGCGATTAGCGATGTCGCTCATGTTCGTTCCTCATTGCGTTGCGGGTCTGACCCCGGCCTTTGTTCCTTGCCCCGAAGGGCGGCTGTTCCCGGCATTTCTGCAAGGCACCGAAACCTGCGGCTTGCGGTGTATTCCAGCGCGCCTATAGCAAGGGCGCGGCGCATTGGCAAACGCTTTCCCATGCCGCAAGGCGGCATCGTGCCAGGTCGGGGTCAGCGCATGGCACCGCCGCCGTTGACGTCGATGGTAGCCCCCGTGACATAGGCCGCCTCAGCGCTGGCCAGATACAGCACCGCCGCCGCGATTTCGCGCGGCTCGCCCATCCGCCCGGCGGGCACCGAGGCCAGAATCCGCGCCCGCTGCTCGCCGCTCAGCTTGTCGGTCATCGCGGTCGCCACCATCCCCGGCGCCACGCAGTTGACCGTGATGCCGCGGCTTGCCACCTCTTGCGCCAGCGATTTCGACAGCCCCACCACCCCGGCCTTGGCGGCGGCATAGTTGGCCTGCCCGGGATTGCCGGTCTGCGCCACCACCGAGGTGATGGTGATGATCCGCCCCCAGCGCGCCTTCATCATGCCGCGCAAGCACGCCCGCATCAACCGGAAGCTCGAGGTCAGATTGACCTCGATCACCGCCGCCCAGTCGGCGTCGCTCAGCCGCAGCATCAGCCCGTCGCGGGTGATGCCGGCGTTGTTGACCAGAATGTCGACCGCCCCCATCGCCGTAATCGCCGCCTTGGGCAGGGCCTCGACCGCCACCGCATCGCTCAGATCGCAGGGCAGCACATGCACCCGGCTGCCCAGCTCGCCCGCCAGCGCCTCAAGCGGTGCCAAACGGGTGCCCGACAGCGCGACCGTTGCCCCTGCCCCATGCAGCACCCGCGCGATCTCGCCGCCGATGCCACCCGATGCGCCGGTGATCAGCGCGCATTTTCCGGTCAGATCGAACATCTCAAGCCCTTCATCCTCGCATCCCTGCCGCCGATCCTATCAGCCTGCACAGCCGAGTGCCACCGCGCCGATCGCCCCACCC
>CAYQPD010000288.1:0-1984 GCA_964419305.1 uncultured Rhodobacter sp. | reverse complement strand
CAGACAAGGCAGCGCGGATTCGCGTGAAACCACCCGACTTTGACCGCGCCGTGCTTCCTAAGTGCATCCTGCCCAGAAATGCCCAAAGCCGAGACTCACCCAAGCCATTGATCTGATTGGTGCACCCGTCGCGATTCGAACGCGAGGCCTCTGCCTTCGGAGGGCAGCGCTCTATCCAGCTGAGCTACGGGTGCCGCGCAAATCCAGATAGAGCATCGGCCAGAGCGCTGCAATCCCGAAAGCGTGCGCTTGCCCCACCAGACTCCCCCCGCCCGTCTCCTTGGAAAAATACTCCCGGGGGTGCGGGGGCGGGCAGCCCCCGCTTCAGCCCTGACCGCGCGCCCGCGCCAGGGCTCGCGCGCGCCGCTCAAGGTTTGCTTCAGGCCAATGCTGCTTGCGGTCATAATAGCCCGGCACCACCGGCACCCGATCGTCGAGGATCACCCACGCCAGCCTGGTCGAGGTGTAGATATGGATGTCGGGCGGGCACTGCTCGGGGTGCGCGAGGGTGCCCACCCGGACGAACGCGAAGGCGCGCCCGCCCCCGGCGTAGTGGCTCCACAGCGCGACATGGCAGCGCGGGCAGCGCGCGATGTCCTGGCCCTTGCCCGAGGCCGAGGGGGTGGCGATCAGCTCGGGCTGGCCGGCCAGCAGCGCGATCGCGTCGGTCTCGATCAGCGCGTTCAGGGCGAACGCCGAGCCGGTTTCGCGCTGGCACCAGGTGCAGTGGCAGGCATGCACGAACAGCGGTGCCTGGGTCAGCCGGTAGCGGATTTCGCCGCAGGTGCATTGCCCGTCCATGGTCTATCCGATCAAGGCTTTGACGCAGGCGGTGAAATCGTCGCCACGGCGCTCGAAATCCGGGTATTGGTCGAAACTCGCCGCCGCCGGAGCCAGCAGCACCACCTCGCCGGGCTGGGCGTCGGCGGCGGCAGCGGCCACGGCGCGCTCCATGGTCTCGCAGATCTGGTGCGGCGTGTCGCCGATCTGCAACGCGAAATCGCGCGCCGAGTGGCCGATCAGATAGGCCTTCACCACCGACCCCAGAAACGGTGCCAGCGCCGTGATCCCGCCTTCCTTGCCCAGCCCCCCGGCGATCCAGCGGATACGCGGAAAGGCCTGCAACGCCTTGGCGGCGCTATCGACATTGGTGGCCTTGGAGTCGTTGACAAAGCGCACCCCGGCCTGTTCGCCTACCGTCTGGCTGCGGTGCGGCAGGCCGGCAAAACTTGTAAAAGCACCCTCGATCAGCTTGGGGGCCAGCCCCAGGGCGCGGCAGGCGGCATAGGCGGCGCAGGCGTTCTGGTGGTTGTGCGCGCCGGGCAGACCCGCCACATCGCGCAGATCAATCGCCGCCACCTGCCGCCCACGCCGCCATTCCGCCAGAAACCCCTTGCGCGCGAACACCGCCCAGCCAAAGCCTTCCAGCTTGGTCCCCGATGACACCCGGATCACCCGGTCGTCGGCCGCCCCCGCCGCCATCTGATCCGCCAGATAACGGCCCTCGACCTCGTCCACCCCGATCACCGCGCGGTCCGGCCCGCCTTCGGCGAACAGCCGACGCTTGGCGGCAAAATAGCCGCCCATGCCGTTGTGGCGGTCAAGGTGGTCGGGCGAAAGGTTGGTGAACACCGCGACATCGGGGGTCAGGGCGCGGGCAAGGTCGGTCTGGTAGCTCGACAGTTCCAGCACCACCACCGCGCCATCCTGCGCGGGCTCAAGGCTAAGGACGCCGCGCCCGATGTTGCCGCCGATCTGGCTGGGGCGACCGGCGGCTTGCAGGATATGGTGGATCAGGGCGGTGGTGGTGGATTTGCCGTTTGATCCGGTCACGCAGACCACCCGCGGGGCGGTGGTGAACTCGTCCCAGGCGGGGGTGGCAAAGCTGGCAAAGAACAGGCCGATGTCGTTGTCAAGCGGCACGCCCTGCGCCAGCGCCCGCGCGACCACCGGATGGGGGCTTGGGTAAAGGTGCGGGATGCCG
>CAYQPD010000287.1:0-2019 GCA_964419305.1 uncultured Rhodobacter sp. | reverse complement strand
GTTCCAGACTGACGGTCGCGCCACTGTCGTCGGTCGCCTCGATCTCGCCCATCAGTTGCTCTTCGGGCGCGGTCTTGGTGATGAAGCCTGCAAACATCGCCGCCGTCTTCTTCCGGTCAAGTTCGGCATCATCGTATTGGTCGAGCAGAAACAGCCGCACCATGGCAGGAGCCACATGCGGCAGGCCCCGGATCTGGCCTGCGTCGATGGGCCGGTAGATGTGCAGAACATCCTCGGCGGGGATGCGGACCGTTTCCGGCGTGATCATGCCCTGATCGGTGCTGTCGCCGGGGTGACGGCGGCGGAAGTGATAGGCGACACGGCGGCCGATGGCATCGAACTCGATGCCGCAGCGGATGCGATTGCCGTTGGCGGCGGCCTCGGTCTTATCGAACGGCAGCATCTCGGACTGCAGCAGTTGCAGCTGGATTGGCACCAGCAGACCGTCCTCTGCCCGGCGTGGGCGCAGACGCACGAAGCATTCGCCCGCGACGAACATCTCCCGCGCCACCATGGCCTGCAGACCGTAGAAGTCGGTCAGCCCGTCGGCATCGGCTTCGTCGGTCCAGGCGAGCCAGAGCCGCTGGACGCGATCCCGCAGTCCTGCATCCTCGATCAGCGACGAGGGCTTGATCCCGTCGCCCACGAGGTTCGAGGCAAAGGCCTCGCAGGCATTGGCGGCATAGCCATTGGTCACCACCAACTCACGCGACCGCGCCAGCAAGCGCGGCCCGCCCGAGGCGACCAGCGAGTTGATATTCTCCAGCGGCGGCTGCCAGCCCCGCAACCGGCGCTGCGACATCGCGCCTTCAAGTCGCGCGCGCACGGTTACAGGGCCGCCAGTCCCCCGGCGGCGAAAGGCGTCAAGCCAGCCCATGCGTTATAGCCCCTTGGTGGTGATCACGCGCACCTGCCGGATGATCTTGCGCCCCTCGGCAGTCGCGATGTCACGGTCCAGCACCTCGATGGCCCGGTCGATCTCGGCAAGGCTGCGGTAGTCCACGGTCTTGCCGTCATAACTGACCCGCGCCACGCCGGAGGAGCGCTGCGTCGAGAGGGTTTCGCGGCGGGTCTTCAGCTCGGCGATTGTGGGCATGGCGCTTGCTTTCATGTGTCATTGACTTATGTGCCATTGGCGCATATATGAGCCCATGACCATCGTGACCGTTGTCGAAACCGCCGAGTTCCAGCGCCGCGCCCGCGCGATCATGAGTGATGCAGAGCGGCTGGAGCTGATCGACCTCGTCGCTCGAAACCCGATGACCGGTGTGTCGATCGGTGGCGGCGTGCGGAAGTTCCGTTTCGCACGCGACGGCGGCGGCAAAAGCGGTGGGTATCGGGTGATCCACTTCTTCAGCCCCGACGGTGGAACGCCGGTATTTCTGATCACGGTCTTCGCCAAGAACGAGAAGGCCAACCTGACCAAAACCGAGACCGAGGCGGTCAAGACCCTCGGCGAGGTCCTGGCCGCAACCTACAGGAGCAAGCGATGACCGACGCCTTCAACAGCATCGAACAAGGCCTGAAGGAAGCCCTTGCCCACGCGCACGGCGCGACCACAGGCATCATCCACGAGATCGACATTCCCGATCCCGACGTGCAGATGATCCGGGCGCAGACCGGGTTGTCGCAGGCGGATTTCGCCCGCAGCATCGGCGTGAAAAAAGCCACGCTCCTCAATTGGGAGCACCGCAGGCGGAACCCCGAAGGCCCCGCCCGCGTGCTGCTGGCCCTGATTGCCGCCGATCCGAAGATCGTTCAGCGCACGCTGGCAGGTTGATCTGCGCGCCGCAACACCATGACCGGGTTCGTCTATGTTCTCGGCTGCGACGCCCCGGACGGTTACCGCACCTATGTCGGCTGGACGCTCGATCTCGAACGCCGCCTCGCCCAGCACAATTCCGGCACCGGGGCGAAGTCGACACGCGGCAGGGTCTGGTGCCTGATCTACGCCGAACGTCTGTCCTCACGGGTAGAGGCCATGAGCCGCGAGTGGTATCTGAAGCGCGACCGCCAGAT
>CAYQPD010000286.1:0-2023 GCA_964419305.1 uncultured Rhodobacter sp. | reverse complement strand
ATGAACTTCCACGCCCCGAGTTGCCGCCACAGCAGGGCGGGGTCGCGCATGTGCACGGCGTAGGTCACCATGTAGCCTTTCAGCCAGCGCGAGCGTTGCCGGATCCAGGGCAGCACCCGGCAATTGGCCTCTTCTTCGGTTACGGTGTCGATCAGCTCGGTGCGGTAGCCGTGGCGCGCCAGGCGCATCCCCAGATCGGCGTCCTCGGTCACGTTGTGGGCATCCCAGCCGCCCAGAGCCTCCAGCGCCGCACGCCGGAAGAACAGGGTGGTGCCGCCCAGCGGAATGGCAAAGCCCAGCCGCGCCAGCCCCGGCAGGACGATGCGAAACCAGGCGGCATATTCCAGGGTGAAACAGCGCGACAGCCAGTTGGTGTTGGGGTTGTAGAAATCGAGCACCCCTTGCAGGCAGGCGACCTCGGCCCCGCGCTGGTAGAAACGCGTCACCACCCGGCGGATCTGATCCGGGGCCGGGGCATCCTCGGCGTCATAGACCCCGATGATCTGGCCACGGCAGGCGTCGAGCGCGAAATTGAGCGCGCGCGGCTTGGTTTTCAGGGGCCCAAAGGGGGCCACCACCACCCGCATCCACGGCGGCAGATCAGCGGCGTTCAGGGCGCTGCGGGTCAGGCGGTCGTCCTCTTCCACCACCAGCACGATGTCGAGCAGCTCGCGCGGGTAGTCGAGCCGGTCAAGGCGGCGGACCAGCCGGGCTGCGATGCTGCTTTCATGGTAAAGCGCAACCACGACGGAGACCGTGGGTAGCCGGGCGATCAGCGGGGGCGGCAGCTCTGGCGCGGGGCGGCGCAGCGCGGCAAGGGCGGCGGCGATCTTGAGCAGGGTTGCGAAGAACAGGGTCAGCAGCGCCCAGATCGTGAGCGCAGACAGCACTACCAGCGGGGCGGCGATCAGCCCGGCCAAAGCCGCCAGCGCCACCAGCGCGAACCAAAGCGGGGCCGGGCCGCGGCCCCAGTCGCGACAGCTTTCCGGTGCCGCGACCCGGCAGCGGGCGGCGTGATCCAGCGCCGCGCCGCGGGCGGCAAGGATCGCGGCCTCCAGCGCGCCGTTTGGGACCAGCGCCATCAGCACCGGGCCAAAACACGCCTCGAGTTGGGCACGGCGACGGGCGAAATCCTCGGGGAAGGCGGTGGCGATCACCGTCAGCGCGCCCACTTGGCGCCACGGCAGCAGCCCGTCGCGCAGGCAGGCCGCAGCCCCCAGCCGGTCGATCAGGCGCGGATCGGGCGGCTGGCGCGCCGGGTCGATCATCCCCGCCTGCCAGTGCCGCGCCAAGGCGGCAAACAGATCGGCCTCGGCGATCATCCGGCGCGCGATCAGGATATCGGCCAGCCGCCCGTTCTGCCTGCGCTGCAACGCCAGCGCCTGCACCATGGCATGCGGCGCCACCAGCCCCTCGCGCAGCAGCGTTGCCGCCAGGGTCTGCGCGGTCGGGTGGGGCTGTGGCGATGCCGGCCGCAGATCGCGGTCGGGCGCAAGGGGGGGCTGCGTGACACGGGCCGCCAGACCTGCGACCGCACCACGAGGCCAGGGGTGCAGACGGGGGGCTGGCATGCATCGACCTTTGGCTGACCAAAGGGTCGGGGCAAATAAGTTAATGTTGGCTTAAGGAATGGTTAACAGCGCCATTGGAAGGCAGGCAAATTCCTGATCGCTTTGGCCGGGCGGCTTCAGGCCGGGCGGCGGGCGCGCATGGCGCTGGCAAAGCGTTCGAACAGGTAGGCGCTGTCTTGCGGGCCGGGGCTGGCCTCGGGGTGATACTGCACCGAGAACACCGGCTTGCCCACCACCCGCAGACCACAGTTCGAGCCGTCGAACAGCGAGACATGGGTCTCGACCACGCCCGCAGGCAGGGTCTGGCTATCGACCGTGAAGCCATGGTTCATCGAGGTTATCTCGACCTTGCCGGTTTCCAGATCCTTGACCGGATGGTTGGCCCCGTGGTGGCCGTGGTTCATCTTGATGGTCTGCGCGCCAAGCGCCAGCGCCAGCATCTGGTGGCCAAG
>CAYQPD010000285.1:0-2029 GCA_964419305.1 uncultured Rhodobacter sp. | reverse complement strand
ACCCCAGCGGCTGCGCCCGTTCCACCAGCCGGGCAAAGAAGCTGGCCCCGATCGGGGCGGCTTCGTCGTTGAAATCATAGGCGGCATGGTGCAGCCCCGGCCCCGGTCCGGTGCCAAGAAACAGATAGGCTCCGGGGCGGGCCTCGAGCATGTAGCTGAAATCCTCGGACCCCATTTCCCGCCCGGCGCGGGCATCGACGGCGGCGTCGCCCGCGACCTCGCGCGCCACTTCGGCGGCAAAATCGGTGTTGTCGGGGTGGTTGATGGTGGCCGGATAGCCCCAGTCATACTCGACCCGCGCGCGCACATTGTAGGCCGCCGCATGACCCGCCACGATCTCGTGCAAGCGGCGCTTCAACAGCTCGCGCACCTGAAGATCAAAGCAGCGGATGGTGGCACAGAACATCGCTTCCTCGGGGATGATGTTGCTGGCCGTGCCCGCATGGATCTGGGTGACCGAAATCACCGCCTCGTCCAGCGCATGAACGTTGCGGCTGAGGATGGTCTGCAGCGCCGCCACCATGCCGACCACCGCGACGATCGGGTCAACACAGTCGTGCGGCGTGGCGGCGTGGCCGCCCTTGCCGGTGACATGGACGAAAGCGGTATCGACCGACGCCATCAGCGGCCCCGGCGTGGTGTGAAAGTGACCAAAGGCGATGTTGGGGGCGTTGTGGATGCCGTAAACCTGGGCAATTGCAAAGCGCTCCATCACCCCTTGCTGCACCATCACGTTGCCACCGCCGCCGTCTTCCTCGGCGGGCTGAAAGATCAGCGCCACCCGACCGGCAAAGCGCCGGGTCTCGCACAGGTATTTCGCCGCCCCCAGCAGCATCGTCATGTGGCCGTCATGGCCGCAGGCGTGCATCCGGCCGGGGTGGGTCGAGGCATGGGCGGCGGCGCTGATCTCGGTGATCGGCAGACCGTCCATGTCGGCGCGCAGACCGATGGTCGGCCCCGGCCCGGTGCCGTTGATGATCGCCACCAGCCCCGAGGTGGCAATGCCCTCGTGCAGCTCGTCCACCCCGAATTCGCGCAGCCGCGCAGCCACGTAGGCGGCGGTTTCATGACACTGGAATTCAAGCTCGGGCACCTGGTGCAGGTGATGTCGCCAGCCTTTCATCTCGTCCGCGTAGTCGGCGATGCGGTTCACAACGGGCATGGTGGACTCCGGGGCAGGATCAGGGTTAGGGACCGACAAGACCCCAAAACCAAGGCCGCCGCAATGCCCCATCGCCCCCTGCCCCGACCCGCCAGCGACGCCCTGATCGCTGATCCCGACGGTGGAATGCCGCGTCTGCTGGAAATCATGGCCCGTTTGCGCGACCCCGCCACCGGCTGCCCGTGGGATATTGCCCAGACCTTCGCCACCATCGCACCCTACACCATCGAGGAAGCGCACGAGGTCGCCGACGCGATTGCGCGCGAAGCCTGGGCCGAGTTGCCGGGCGAGCTGGGCGATCTGTTGCTGCAATGCGTCTATCACGCCCAGATGGCCGAAGAGGCCGGGCGGTTCGACTTTGCCGCAGTTACCCGCACCATTGCCGACAAGATGGTGGCGCGCCACCCGCATGTGTTCGGCACCGAGTCACGCGACAAGACCCCGGCGCAGCAGACCGCCGACTGGGAAAAGATCAAGGCGCAGGAACGTGGCACCGTGGGGGTGCTGGACGGCGTGGCGCTTGGCCTGCCCGCCCTGAGCCGGGCGCTTAAACTGCAAGCGCGGGCGGCGCGGGTGGGCTTTGACTGGCCTGTGGTGGATCAGGTGCTGGACAAGCTGATCGAGGAGGCGCGCGAGCTGGTGGAAGCGCGCGAGCGCCTGACCCATGCCGAAGTGGCCGAGGAATACGGCGATCTGATGTTCGTTATGGCCAACCTTGGCCGCCACCTGAAGCTTGACCCCGAGGCCGCCCTGCGCGCCGCCAACGCCAAGTTCACCCGCCGCTTCGGGCGGATCGAGGTCTGGCTGGCCGAAGCGGGCAAGACCCCCGCCGACAGCGACCTGGCCGAGATGGAGGCGCTCTGGAAC
>CAYQPD010000284.1:0-2037 GCA_964419305.1 uncultured Rhodobacter sp. | reverse complement strand
GGCGGCGCAGGGTGTGGAAATCTTCGGGCAAATCCCATTCGGCCAGGGGCGCTGCGTTCGCCATTGGGCTCGGACCAGTGGCGCCTTCAATGGCTCACTCCAAGGCATTGATCTTGCGCTCGATCAGGGGAAGGTAGTGGACCGGATCGAAGACGGCGTCCTCGCGCGCGTAACAGCGTGGGTGCCGGGCGATCACTTCGCTGCGGCAACCGATAACCACCTGATCGACATATCCGCGGATCCAGACATCGTGATGGCCATAGGCGACCGGGACCGAGTAATCGTTCTTCGCTGAAATCGATCCTGTCTACGCGGAATGCGGTAGGCTGGGCTGCGGACGGCATCCCGCAACGGTCCCGGGGTTTAACCCCGTCCAGTGGCTTGGGAGCCGTCCGCTTCGTCGTCGTTATCCTGAACAGTTGACTGGGGCTGGTGACACAGACCCCGCAGAACAGGAGTAGGAACATGATGCAGGAAGTCTTTGTCGGTGTCGATATTGCCAAGGATTGGCTCGACATCTTTCATCCGGGGTCCGGGTTGCGGCGGATCGACAACACAGCCGCCGCGGCCCGCAGGTTTGCCAAGGCCAGCGCGAAGGATGGGGTGTGGGTGATCTTTGAGGCGAGCGGCGGCTATGATCGCTTGTTGCGCGATGCGCTTGAGGCGGCCCAGGCGCGGTTCAGCCGGGTGAACCCCCGACAGGCGCGCGACTTCGCCCGAGCGATGGGCGTGGTCGGCAAGACCGACCGGGTCGATGCCCGGATGTTGGCAGAGTTCGGCGCAAGGTTGCGGCCTGCGGCGACGGCCGCCGCAGCGCCGGAAAGGTGCGCGCTGCAAGCCTTGACCACGCGGCGACGCCAGCTTGTCGAGATACGAAAACAAGAGCTTACGCGCCTTCCCCAGACTCTGGACCCCGCCGCACGCGCCGATATCCGCAGCCTGATCCTGATCCTGAACGCCCGCATCCGCCGGATCGAGGGCGCGATGGCGGCGCAGGTCGGTGCCACGCCCGACATGGCGCAGGCCGCGCGCCGGATGCAAACCGTCCCGGGTGTCGGTCCCATCGTGGCCGCAACGCTTCTGGCTGAACTGCCCGAGCTTGGCCAGTTGGACCGCCGCCGTATCGCCGCCCTCGCGGGCCTGGCCCCCATCGCCCGTGACAGCGGCAAGCATCTGGGCAAACGCAGGATCGGCGGTGGGCGGCCCACGGTGCGCGCGATCCTCTACATCGCCGCCCTGCACGCCTCGCGCCTGTCTCCGCCCTTCAAGGCTTTCCGCGACCGCCTGAAAGCCGCCGGCAAACCCACCAAGGTCACCCTCGTCGCCACCGCCCACAAGCTGCTGGACATCCTGAACGCCATGCTGGCAGCCAGCACCGACTACAAGGCAAACACCATGCCTTGAATACAGTTGCCACTGGATCGTTTTCTTTACGCTCGAACTGTCGTAGCGCACGAGCGACTGCGAACTGACCTTGCCGTTGGCTTGGTCACAGGCCTCGAATGGTGCGCCGGGCAGCGGCCTCATTGCGGCCAAATCGCGTTCCAGCCGTTCGCCGATCGTTTCCTTGTGGCCGCGCAGGGTGTCGTTCTGGCGCGTGCGGCACTGGGCTTCGAGGTCGGCATTGAACGCCTCCCAACTGGCACAGCGTGGGATCGGCACCATGTAGTTCCGCCGGGCAAAGCCAACAATCCCCTCGACGCTGCCTTTGTCGTTGCCTTTGCCCGGCCGACCGTAGCGATCCCGGAACAGGTAATGCGACTGCAGGGCGCTGAACAGCGATGCGCGCTTGCGCGTCCCGTCTGGCAGGATCTTGGAGACCAGGCAGCGGTTCGCCGGGGAAACGATCCCCCGGATCGTTTCCTGATCCGCCTCACTATCATAGGGCACCGACTGCGGCACCCCGCCAAAGACGGTGAAAGCGTGGACAGGGCCATCCATCCAGGCCTCCGCCGTCGCGGCGGGATAGGCCCGCACGAAACAGGCGTCGCTGTGCGGCGTCGCCATCGGGCTCGGACCATGTATGGATGGCTCCTG
>CAYQPD010000283.1:0-2042 GCA_964419305.1 uncultured Rhodobacter sp. | reverse complement strand
CCCAAGGCGATGTAATCGGGGGCAAAGGCCAAGGCGCGGTCAAGCTCCGCATAATCATGGGTGGATATCCCCAGCTTCAAACCTGCGCGGCGAATCGCGGGCAAGTCGGCGCTGTCCAGATCCTCTTGGCCCAGATGCAGCCAGTCGGCGCCTTCCTCGATTGCCAGTTGCCAGTGATCGTTGACCACCAGCGCGGCCCCATGGCGGCGGGCCAGCGCCAGCCCGGCGCGGATATCGGCGCGCAAATCCGCAGGCGTGCGGTCCTTGAGGCGCAGTTGCACCAGCTTGACGCCCAGTGGCAGAGCACGTTCCAGCCACGCAACCGAGTCGAAAATCGGGTAGAACCGAGGCAGGGTCATAGCCAGGCCTTTCCCAGAACAGGGGTGGACGGGGCAGCCATGTCGCGCGGTGCCATCGGGTCGGCCCCATGCGCCAGGGCCCCCGCCTGCGCCGCCATCGAAAAAGCGCGCGCCATTGCAACCGGGTCGCCCGCCTGGGCCACGGCGGTGTTCAAGAGCACCGCATCAAAGCCCAGTTCCATCGCATCGGCGGCATGGCTGGGCAGGCCAAGGCCCGCATCAATCACCATCGGCACATCAGGAAAGGCCGCGCGCAGGGCCTTCAGCCCATAGCGGTTGTTCAGCCCAAGGCCCGACCCGATGGGTGCCCCCCAGGGCATCAGCACGCGCGCGCCCGCGTCCAGCAATCGCGCGGCCAGCACCTGATCTTCGGTGGTGTAGGGAAACACCTCGAACCCGTCGGCGGCCAGCGCCTCGGTCGCCGCGAGCAGGCCGAACGGATCGGGTTGCAGGGTGTCGGCGTGGCCGATCACCTCAAGCTTGATCCAGTTCGTCTCGAACACCTCGCGCGCCATCTGCGCGGTGGTGATCGCCTCGCGTGCGCTGTAGCAGCCGGCGGTATTGGGCAGGACATGCACGCCAAAGCCGCGGATGATGTCCCAGAACGCCTGCCCCTGCCTACCCTCGCGCCGCAGCGATACCGTGGCGACCGAGGCGCGGGACACCCGGAACGCCTCGGCCATGATCGCGGGTGAGGGGTAAAGAGCTGTGCCCAGCATCAGGGGCGTGTCGAGCGTGATGCCATAGAACTTGCGCATGGATCAGCCCCCCTGCATCGGCGCCAGCACTTCCAGCCGGTCGCCTTCGGTCAAGTGTGTATCGCCCCGCGCGGCCTTGGGCACGAAGGTGCCGTTCAGCGCGGTGGCGATGCGAGCGGCTGCAAGGCCCAATTCCGCCAGTGCGGCGGCGACGGTCGTGGCCGTCACCTCGCGTGCTTGCCCATTCACCTCAATCCGCATGGACCAGATCCCCCTTGATGCCTTTGGTCAGATAGTCGGTGGCCTGTCGCGCCAGCGCCGGCGCCATCAGATAGCCGTGCCGGAACAGCCCGTTCAGGTGCAGCACCGGGTGGTTTGACGCCCCCTCCCGCATCAGGACGCGCGGCACGTTGTCGGTGAATGCCGGGCGCAGGTCGGCGCCGGTTTCCAGCACCTCGGCCTCGGCAAAGCGCGCATCCAGCGCATAGGCCGCGCTGAGCAGTTCCAGCACCGCGCGCGCCGACACGCCACGGCGGTCCGCGCTTTCCACCTGGGTCGCGCCCAGCATGAACATGCCATCCCCGCGCGGCACGATGTAAAGCGGGTGGCGCGGATGCAGCAGGCGCACCGGGCGCGACAGGTGGATGTCGGGCGCGCGCAAGACCAGCATCTCGCCCCGAACGCCGCGCAGACCGGGCAGGCCAGCCGCCATACCGCGTGCGTCGATCACCGGGCCCGTGATATCCTCTGGCGTGGCCTCGGCCTGTTCGATCCGCACGCCGCGTTCGGCCAGCGCATGGGTCAGGTCGGCCAAGGCGCGACGGGGGTTCAGATGGGCCTCGCTGTCATAGAACAGCGCCGCGCTGTGGTGCGCAAGTTCAGGCTCCAGCGCGACCATATCGGTGACGGCAGCATGCCCATGCGTGCGCCGCGCAAAGCGGGCCAATTCACTCTGATCGCGTTGCAAGGCCAGCACCCGCGTGCC
>CAYQPD010000282.1:0-2050 GCA_964419305.1 uncultured Rhodobacter sp. | reverse complement strand
TCAGTGCTGCAGCGCCTTCGATGGGCAGATCGACCGGCTCGGGCGCTTCCGCCTCGACCCAGTCGCAAAGCCCGCCCAACGTACGATCAGCCGCCAGCGCCGCGCCGATATCTGCGGTGAGAGCATCAAACAGCGCGTCACGCCCGCTGCCCGCCTGGATCACCACCTCCAGCTCAGCCCGGTGCTGGTAGAAATAACTCAGCGGCGATAGCGTCACCTCCGGCTCGCCCGGATTGCCATCGCGCAGGATGATCAGGCCAGTGGCAGGGATCCGCTCGGGCAGCACATCCCCGCGTAAGCTCGGGGCGGCAATGGTTTGCAGCCGCGCGTGCAGGGCGGCGAGGACGGTTTCGCGGGTGGTGGGCATTGGCGGTTGTCATCTCACTGGGTTGGCGGGGAAACGCGCATCGGCCTTGAGCGTGGCGAACAACGCCGCTTCAGCGGCAGTCTCACGACAGGTTGCGGACAATGACCCCTCATGATGTGCCGCAAGGACCGAGATCAGACTTCTTCGGCGGGCCCGGGAAGATCGAGTGCTGAGCGTCGGCGACGTGCGGTTCTGTCGTAAAGCATCGCCACGTCCACGTCGGCGAGGATGTCATGGTAGACGCGGAAGCCGGGAAAGACGCGGTTGAACGGCGTGGCCCCACATGCCGCAACTGCACATTCAGGCCGAGCTTTCGGGCAGGCGTTGAAATGGCAAAGACGCCCGAGATAGGCGTCCGTCCCAGGCGCGAACAGAAAGGTGTCGACCTGGTGATCTGCGACACCGAAGGTCGGACATTGCTCCCGCTCTTTCCTGAGCGCCACAGCCATGACCCGCCGCAACGTGCCGAGCAGGCTCTGATCGTCGATCCATACGGCGAGATCGACGTCCTTGCACTCGTGCCAAAGCCGGATCCTGCGGCGCCGATATTCGGCGAAACGCGGCACCTCCTTCCACAGCGGCCGTGCAACGGATCCGATGACCGCGATGGCTGCCACCACCGGGAAAGTGCTCCAGGCATCAGCGATCACGTCTGCCGCGCGCCGGAAATCCCGCTGCGTCTTTACCAGCAGAGCATTGTCCTGTTTCATTCGGGCGGGTGACGGCATCATGGATTTCCTGTGCGGCGTTGGATCAATTGTGCAGCAAGGACGCCACTGCATGCCAGTGATTTTCCCGGGTCTGACCGGTGCCTTTGCTTTTCAGCTTGCCTGAACCGACGCACGCATGCCGACGGCCTTCCGTCTCGTGGGCAAGGGGGCTGCCTATTGCACCCGTCCCTCCACCCATTTCGCGACGATCAGCCCCGGCACGCCGTCCACCGCCCGCGCGGCATCCCGTGCGAGGTCCAGCCGTTTGCGCAGCTTGACCTGCCGCACCAGCAGGAAGATCGGCGCGGTCACGACGCCGCGGCCGGTTTTCGACCGTGACGCCACCGCGCGGCCCTTGGTGTTCAACCGCCCCTCGGCCACCAAGAGGCTCGGGCCCCTGCGGCGATAGATGAACCGCAGGCGCAACCCGGTGCGGCGTTCCCACTCAAAGGGGGTAATCCGTCCACCACGCGTGGATTTGTCCGCCGCTGGCGTGGGGATTGCCAGCCAGAACCCGTTTTTCGAGCGGATCAGCGGCCCGGTGTCATGCGCGCCGATGATCACCGGGGCGTTCGACCAGACCAGCGCTGCAGCATTCAGGCTTTCACCCGACTTCGGGAAGCTGGCGAGGCGGATCGAGTTGGCAAGCCGGGTGCCAAGCCCCGCGCCAGTGATCTGCGTCCGCCAGGCGGATTTGAGGCCGGTGCCAGCCTCGCGCATGGCGGCGGTGACGGCACGTTCCCCGGCCGCTACCTCGGCCGCCATCAGGGCGACGATGTCGGGATCGATGGCGAGTTTCAGTTTCACGCTGGCCTCAGATCCACGGTCCAGACCAGCCGTTCGCGGTCGCGGACCGGCTCGCCCTGAATAAGGAAGGCGTCGCCGTCGATTTCTATTCGGTCGCCGGGGCGCGGGCTCGGCACCTCGGCCACGCGCAGGTCGATGCGGGTGGTTTCCGACCAAAGGCGGGCAT
>CAYQPD010000281.1:0-2075 GCA_964419305.1 uncultured Rhodobacter sp. | reverse complement strand
GATCGCCAGCGGCCCGTCGTCGGTGCCGTCGCCGGTGCCATTGCTCAGGCGGCGTTGCCAGGTTTGCAGATTGACCACCAGCGCCACCGCAGCCCGGGCGGCGCGGGCGGCCACCAGATCGGCCAGCAGCGCCTCGGGCAGCGCGCCCCCCACCGGCTCGACCAGCACCCGGATGGTGCCACCGCAGGCCAGCCCGACGGCAAAGGCCTGATCGTCACTGACCCCGAAGGTCAAGAGCCGGGGCTGGCCATCCGTCAGCGCCTCGACCGCTTCGGTCACCACCGCGCCCTCGACGCAACCGCCCGAGACCGAGCCCATGAATTCGCCCGCACCGGAAACCACCAACTGGCTGCCGGCCGGGCGCGGGGCCGAGCCCCAGGTCTCGACCACCGTCGCCAGCACCGCCCCGCGCCCGTCGCGGTGCCAGGCCAGCGCCAGTTCCGGGATGCTGTCGTGTTCTGCGCGCATGATAGGCCCCCCTGCCCCGCCAGTATGGCTTATCGGCACCCGCAGCACCACTGTCCTTTGGTGCCGCCCCGACACCGGCAACGCCAAACGCCGCAGACCAGCGGCCTACGGCGTTCACGGCAACCGCGGAGGGAGGGCGCGGCCACCACCCGAGCAGCGAACAATGCGGACGCGGCTCGGTTTTGCTTACGCCCAATCCGGGCTCGGCACCTTGACCTGAGTCAAACCCGTCAGTTTGCCGCCAGCCGTTGCAGCAGGGGCGAGATCAGCCGCACCGCCGCGCGCCGGTTGGCAACCTCGGCCGCCTCGGTCGGCACCTTCAGTTCGGCCTCGCCGTAGCCCTGCACCACCAGATTTTCCGGCCGCACGCCGTAGTATTCGGTCAGCGCCAGTGCCAGTGATTCGGCGCGCCGGTCCGACAGGGCCAGGTTCGATGCGGTCGAGCCAACCGCATCGGTATGGCCCTCGATCAGGAACATCTCGGCGGGATTGGCCTTGATCAAGTCGCTGATCAGGCGACCCAGCCGGGCCAGTTTTTCGGCCTCGGTGACCTTGATCGCCGCCGAGCCGGTATCAAAAGTGATGGCCGCAACATTGATGGTCGGAGCCAGGGCCCGCACCTCGCGGTATTCGCGGATCTGGCGCAGGTTGAAGCGCCGCCCCACATCGCCCGCCTCGATCGCCAGCAAGGCCGCGCGCAGCGCCGCAGCTTCGTCCTGGGTGGTGATCACGGTGTTGTCGGGTTTGGGTTGCGGCAGGGTTGCAACGTCGATCCGCTCGACCGGGGCCAGATCGTCGATCAGCAGGGTCTCCAGCCCATTGGCATCAATGCGCGAGCGCTTCAGCACCCGGCCCGAGGCATCGCGGATGGTGACGATCCGGCTGCCATCGTCGCGCGTCACCGTCGAGCGGGTCGAGCCGTCGGTGAAATTCTCGGTCCGCACCGTCGAGCCGGGGCGGCGCAGCAGGGTGTCGTCGTCTTTCAGCACGGTGTAGCTGCCATCGTCACGCTGCACCACCACCCGGTCGCCGGTGTTCGAGACCACCTTGTCACCGTTGTTCAGGATCGCGCCGATCGCCAACCCGCCAAGCACCACCAGACCGAATTTTTCAAGATCGGTCATCCCCTTGCGCTTCTTGACTGCAGCCGGGTCGGTAGCGGCGGCAGTTGCAGCGGCGGTCTGATCGGTGAAATCCTCGCTGCTGGCACGGCTGTCGGCTTCGGTCACGGTGGTCACGGTTGCGGTGGCATCAGCGGGGGCGTCGGCGGCGATTGCAGCGGCAGCGGGTGCTGCGGCATCGTCTGCCGGAGTCGCCGCAAGACTGGCGCTCAACGCGTCGGCCGCCGCTTGGGTTACGGCGGCATCGGCGGCATCAGCGGCGGCTTGCGTAGCAGCGGCGTCAGCAGCGGCCTGGGCGTCAGCGGCGGCTTGGGCTGCGGCGGCGTCAACGGCGGCCTGCCCGTCAGCGGCGGCTTGGGCTGCGGCGGCGTCAGCAGCGGCCTGGGCGTCAAGGGCGGCTTGGGCGGCGTCAGCGTCAGCCTGGGCATCAAGAGCGGCTTGGGCTGCGGCGGCGTCAGCGTCAGCAGCGGCTGGGGCGGCGGCGGC
>CAYQPD010000280.1:0-2086 GCA_964419305.1 uncultured Rhodobacter sp. | reverse complement strand
CGCGACGGCGATCCGGCCCATATGCTGCCTGCGCTGGAGCGTTGGAAGCCCGAAGACATCCTCACCGCCCGAGAAATCCGACAGGTCACGCCCGAGGCGCTGGATTGCTTCAGCCCGCCCCGCGATCCCCGCATCCTGACGCGCCCGACGCGGGAGTTTGCGCATCTCTACATGTGGATCGGGTGCCAGTGGGTGCATGTGGTGCCGCATGCGGATGCGGACCGGTCAGGGTCGGCATTGTAATCAGAAAGATGCCGTAATGGGGCGCGACACGAATCACTGCCGTTTTGATTTGCGATCCGAGGTTTGTTGAAGTGTCGTTGCCCTTGGCACGTCTGTCGCGTGTCGACGGGGTCGGGCCGTTGGGCGCGCCCCAAACTCTCTTGGCAAAGAAAGGGCAACGACATGGATCTGTATATCGGTTTGGACGTCTCTCTGGCAAGCACGGCCATCTGCGCGGTGTCTGCGCAGGGGAAGTTGGTCAAGGAGACCATGGCCGGCAGCGAACCGGAGGAACTTGTGAGGGCGCTGCGCGGTCTGCCCGGTACGGTGGTCGGAGTAGGTCTGGAAGCTGGGCCACTGTCACAATGGCTGCATCGTGCTCTTGTCGATGCAGGTTTCGACACGGTTCTGATGGAAACGCGCCAAGTAAAGGGTGCTCTGCAAGCGATGCCGATCAAGACGGATCGGCGAGATGCGGAGGGCATTGCCCGGCTTTTGCACATGGGGTGGTTTCGGCCTGTGCATAGCAAATCCATATCGGCGCAAGAGATGCGGGCGTTGTTGTCAGCGCGCAAGGCAATACAGCAGGCGATGCTGAACATCGAAGGTTCGATCCGCGGTATTCTGCGAAATTTCGGGTTGAAGATGGGGAAAGTTGCCAAAGGGCGGTATGAGGAGCGAGTGCACGAACTTGTTGGCGGCAATGCCATGCTGGAGGCTGCGGCCCGGCCGATCCTGACCGTCCGCTCTGCGTTGCGCCAGGAATTGGCGGGTCTGGAAAAGTTGTTGCGTGATCGCGCGAAAACGGATCCCGTCTGCCGTCAACTCATGACCATGCCTGGCGTGGGTGCGCTGGTGGCGCTGACGTTCAAGTCCTCCATTGATGATCCTGACCGCTTTCGATCATCGAAAGATGTGGGCCCATGGGCCGGGTTGACCCCGAGACGTCAGCAGTCCGGAGAGAGGGACATCGTCAGTCAGATCACGAAGGCGGGCGACGCCGGTTTGCGTACTGCGCTATTTCAGGCCGCAACTGTGATGTTGAGTCGCGGCAAGCCCAACTGGCTGAGTGCCTGGGCATGGAACCTTGCCAAGGGGCGCGGGAAAAAGCGCGCAACCGTTGCCTTGGCGCGTCGGATCGGCGTGGTGCTGCACCGGATGTGGCGCGATGGCACGGAGTTCCGCTTTCAACGCGCCGAAGTGACCGCGGCGGCGTAGACCCGATCTGCGCGCCGCGTAAGCGAAGTTTGGCAAGAGGAGAGATAGGCCGCGCCTGAGGGCGCAGGTTCACCGAGGTCCCAGCCGGGACGCGGTCCCCGATGATGCCGCATCAGTGCTCGCCGCCGGACACACCCTGTCCGAGTACGCCATAAAGATTGGCACACGGGAACCGTTTTGGACTTGGCAAAATGTGGCAGCCACCGCGCTGACTACGGACGGAAGCATTATCCTGGAATGGGCATCCCCTCGGCGTATCTGGCACAAGCACGGCTGAATAGACGGCGATCCTGAGAAATCCGGTGCGCGCGGCACTCCGATACTGGATGTCTGCGCGCCGCACGCACCTGCCGTCGTGCCTGCGACGCGCGGTAACCCTCGACGTAACCCAGAACCTCCGAGCGTATCGCGGTCGGGACCGTTCTTTTTTAGGTTGTTGCGCTTGACCTATCCAGCCCCATTACGGAAGCACTGATATTGCTCTGAATTGCCTACACTACATGCCCCGCCAGAGCGATCCTGATTACACGAAAACGATGCAACTCACCCAAAGGACATCCGCCATGACCACCCGCCGCGCCACCGACAATTCCAAAGCCCTCGACGCCTTCATGACCACCAAGGCCCAGATCGACGCGATGCTGGC
>CAYQPD010000279.1:0-2106 GCA_964419305.1 uncultured Rhodobacter sp. | reverse complement strand
AGTCACCTGCCGCAAAACCGCCCGCGCGCCACACTTTGGTTGGCAGGTAAAGGAAATTCTGCCCCCGGATCTGGCGCAGCCAGGCGTTCTGGCTGCCCCAACTGTGATACATGTCCATCGGCCGCTGAGTCAGCGCGTGCAGCGGATAGCCCTGCGCCGCATCATCGCCGCAAGGCGGATACCAGACCGGCAGCGGGTCCATCGCCAGCCGCAGCCGCGCCCGCAGCGCTTCGGGGGGCTGGGCATGGCCAAACCCCTCGGCGGCAAGCTGAAACTTGCGCATCGGCTCGCTGTAAAGCGAAAACAGGTACGGCTGGGGTGACTCGTAAAAGCCCATCGCGACCGCCCAATCCTGATAGCCGGCGTTCCACGGCTTGTAGTAGCGCGCCTCGGGCGGCACATGGGCCTGAAAGAAGCCGCCGTTGGCGATATAGGCGTCAAGCTGGCCTTGATTGGGCGCGCCGCGCCTGGCCTGCGCGCCATCGCCGCGAAACCCGATCATCGAGCCGACACCGGGGCGGCGCTGATGGTTGGTGATGTAATCGGCGTAGTCGGCGTATAGCGCCCTGCCATCCGCCGCCACGAACCCCGGCAACCCCAGCCGCGCCCCCAGATCAATCAGCACCGACTGGAACGGGCGCACGTCGCGGTCAGGCTCCACCAC
Organism: uncultured Rhodobacter sp.; assembly: GCA_964419305.1. GTDB lineage: Bacteria > Pseudomonadota > Alphaproteobacteria > Rhodobacterales > Rhodobacteraceae > CAYQPD01. Next base: position 1,442 of record CAYQPD010000279.1, on the reverse strand, counting down.
CGGCCAGCGGATCGCGTCGCCCGCCGCATCGGGGTCCGAGATCGGGCGGTCGAACGGGCTGATGCAGTCATGGCGCTCACGGTAGGTGGTATCGGGCAGGATCAGGTCGGCGTAAGCCACCATTTCCGAGGCATAGGCATCGGAATAGATGATGTGCGGGATCACATATTCGCCGGCATGGGCGTTGGGGATCACCACCTGCATCAGCCCTTGGGCCGAAAACGGATGCTCCGAGGTGAAGGCCTTGTCGATCCGCAGGGCGCGGCCATCCGGCCCGATCGCCAGATATTCCGGCCCCCGCACATAGCCCAGATGCGGCCCGTCGAGCGGCTGGCCGGGGGTGGCGGTGAACTGCGGGGTGGGGTGCGCCTCCATCGGCTTGGGGTAGGGCGGCTCGAAGCGGTGGCCACCGGGCAGGTCGATCGCGCCCAGCAGGATTTGCAGCAGATGCAGTGCGCGGGTGGTCTGAAAGCCGTTGGAATGGGCCGAAATGCCGCGCATGGCGTGAAAGCTGACCGGGCGGCCCGGCATGGTGACGTGGCTATTGCCGCGAAAATCGACCCACGGCTGGGCGATTTCGATGCTTTCATCAAACGCCACCCGCTCGACCACCGCCTCGGGGGCGTATTCGGGGGCGAGATAGCGCGCCGCCAGATGCTGGAACACGGTGCGGTTGCCCTGCCAGACCGCCCCCAGATCAGGCTCGATCCCCTTGCCGTCCCACGGCGCGGGCTGGCCGCTGCGCCGATCAATCACGAAGGGCTGGCTTTCGGCGTTGCGCAGGATCAGCCCCTTGCCCGGACCGCTGGCCTCGGCCACCAGATAGGGCGCGTTGGTGAATTGCGCGAGATAGGTCAGATCAACCTTGCCGGCCTCCAGCAGGCAATGCACCAGCGCCAGGATCAGCAGCCCGTCGCTGTCCGGCGTCACCCCATACCAGTCATCGGCAATCGCGTTGTAGCCGGTGCGGATCGGGTTGACCGCAATCACCCTTGTGCCGCGCGGCCCGACGCGCTTCAGTGAGCTGCGTAAGCGCGAGGGCGCGGTGATCTGCCTGATCCCGGCCGCCCCCTTGGCGCACAGCACGCCCCGGTTCACCGGATGGTCGCGGTTGCCTTCGATATAGCTGACCGCACCTGACTTCAGGTGCACATTGATGCCGCAGCGGCAGGCGCACATGTTCCAGGGCACCTCGAAAAATTGCCTGGCCTTTGCGCTGCGGTATAGCTGAGGGGGTGATCCGGCACGGGGGATGCGACGATGGCGCCGATGGGTTTCTTTGATCTTTCGGATCGTTACGCGAGCCTCGATGCCAAGAATGACCCGCTGGTCGGGATCGACGCCGTGGTGCCGTGGGCGGAATTCCGGCCCTGGCTCGAGCGGGTCTGGCGCAAGCCGATGGGCGCGGTGGTGATGTTCAAGACGCTGGTGCTGAGCGCGCT
>CAYQPD010000278.1:0-2120 GCA_964419305.1 uncultured Rhodobacter sp. | reverse complement strand
CTCATAACGCCTTGGTTGGGGGTTCGAGTCCCTCCGGGCCTACCAAACCCCATCTGAAGATTCTTTATTGTCATTTTCATGGTTGCTTCCCCGGCCAAGGTGGACCGGGGCAAGCGCGGGGCGTCAGGGCCGGAGCAGGCGGAACGCTGCCGCGGCACCCCAGCCCGCCACCACCGCGACGACCAGTGCCAGCAGGCCGTAGGCCAGCGGCTGCTCAAAGGCCATGCGGGTGAAGAAGCGCTCGAGCCCTTCCTTGCGCACCCCGATCCGGCGCTCCAGCGCATCGACCACCACACCGCCGCGGGTCAGGAAGATGCGCACCCGGTAGTCGCCCTCGATCAGATTGGCGGGCAGCGCCACATCGGCGCGAAACAGGGTATCCTCGGTCAGCGCCACCGCCCCCTCGGCCCGGCTGTAAAGTCCGGCGTCGGTCTGGATGCGCAGCAGTGCATCGACAAAGGTCGGCGCGTCCTCGGCCTCAGCCGCGATGCCGACCGCACGGATGGCGCGCGGAATGGTGATCTTGTGGCGCAGGTCTTCGGTGTTCGACAGAATCAGCTCCAGCGGCCCGGTGCTGGCCACCGCGTAAAAGCTGGGGGCGCGGTCGATGGTGACTTCGGCGCGGTTGATCCAGATGCCGAAGCGGCGATCCTTGCGGCGCACGATCTGCGGCAGGGCCGGGCCCTCGACGGTGATGATCACCTCGAGCGGTGCGCCGGTGGGGGCGGGGCTTTCGCGCCTGACCGCGCCGTAGATCAGAATCTCGGAGCCGACAAAACTGGCGGTGATCGAGACCGCGTTCTGGCTGAGACCGGCCACGATCTGCTCGCCATCGCTGGCGGCCGCGGGGGCCGCCAGCAGCAGCCAGAGGGCAACCAGCCGGATCATGGCAACCGCCCGGCGGTGACCGAATAGAACTCGGACGGGGTGAGCAGCAGATCAAGCGCCACCTTGACGCAGACCACCAGCACCAGAAGCGCCAGCAGGATGCGCAACTGCTCGGCCCGCAGCCGCACGCCCACCCGCGCGCCAAGCTGCGCCCCGATCACCCCGCCCATGATCAGCACCAGCGCCAGCAGGATGTCCACCGTCTGGTTGGTGACGGCATGGGCCACGGTGGTGAACGCGGTCACGAACATGATCTGGAACATCGAGGTGCCGATCACCACCCGGGTCGGCATGCCCAGCAGGTAGATCATCGCGGGCACCATGATGAAGCCGCCGCCGACCCCCATGATCGCCGCCAGAAACCCCACCAGCGCCCCCACCAGCAGCGGCGGCAGCACCGAGACATAAAGCCCCGAAGCGCGGAACTTGATCTTGAGCGGCAGCCGGTGCACCCAGGTATGGGTATGGGCGCGCCGCACCGGGGCCGCACTGCCGCGCGCCCTGAGCAGGCTGCGCAGGCTTTCGTGCAACATCAGCGCGCCCACCAGACCGAGAAACAGCACGTAACTGAGCTGGACGAAAACGTCGATGTGGCCCGCCGCACTCAGCCGCGCAAAGACCCAGATCCCCGCCACCGATCCCGCCATGCCGCCCGCCAGCAGCACAAATCCCATGCGGAAATCGACCGCCTTGCGCTTCAGTTGCGCCAGCACCCCCGACACCGACGAGGCCACCACCTGATTGGCCCCGGTCGCCACCGCCACGGCGGGCGGAATACCGATGAAGAACAGCAGCGGCGTGATCAGAAACCCGCCGCCCACCCCGAACATGCCCGAAAGGAAGCCCACCACCCCGCCCATCCCCAAGAGCAGGAAGGCGTTGACGGAAACCTCGGCAATGGGGAGGAAAAGCTGCATCGGGCCAAGGGGAAAGAGGGACGGGATGACCCAAGACTTGCGCGCCTTGTGCCGTATTGTCAAACGCTTGTCCCGCAGCGCCCGGAGCAGGATGTGCCGTGATGGGAACGGTGTCTTCGAACTTTTTCTTGCCGGATTTGATTTCAATCAAATCCGGCCGCGCCTGCCTGCCCCCGGCAGGCGCGAAATGCGCCCGCCAGGCAGGCGCGGCCGGATTTTCAAAGCCTCGGCCAGGCCGAACAGCCCTTGCCTTGCGGCCTCACGGCCTTCAGGCAAGGGACCGGGCGGCCTTGCCCCGCAAGGCCGCGCATCCGG
>CAYQPD010000277.1:0-2124 GCA_964419305.1 uncultured Rhodobacter sp. | reverse complement strand
AGCGCATCGCCGCTATTCAGGACGCGATGACGAGGCTCATACCCCCGGCCGAGCGCTAAGGGATGCACACATCGTCAGGTTTGATGTCCCCGACGCGCTTGACGGGTTTTGTGTTGCGTGATTCGGTTGCCCTATCTTGAATGGAGGGCGGCTGGTGATGGCTTCGGAAAGCTGGGGGCTGGGCGATTTCGGAGACGAGCGCCTGGCAAAAAGGGGGGCCTGCTGCTCGCAGGGATGGTGGCGCGCACGAGCACCTGCCTGCGGCGTCTGGCGGGTGGCCGACGCAGTGGGATTGTCGGATTTTCGCGCTTTCTCGCCAATCCGCGCGTGACGGTCGAGGCGCTGCTCGATGGCTGGGGTGCAGAGCTTTCGCAAGGTTGCGCGGGCCGGCATATTCTGGCGATCCAGGACAGCAGCGAATTCAATTTCACGACGACCAGAGAGCGCAGTCGCGGTCTGGGCGAGATCGGCAAGGGGTCGGGGCGCGGTGTTTTGCTGCACGCGATGCTGGGAGTTGATGCCGAAACGGGCGGCATTCTGGGCCTGGCCACGGGTCGGATATGGACACGCGATGGCCGGGTTGCCATTCCTCACCGGCACCGACCGCTGTCCGAGAAGGAATCGCAGCGGTGGCTCAGCACGGCAGAGGCAGCCAAGACGGTTCTGCGCCAGGCGCAAATGGTCACCGAAATCAGTGATCGCGAGAGCGATATCTATGAGAAATGGGCGCGATTGCCTGAGCCGGGCTTTCACATCCTGACCCGCGCCATGGCGGATCGCTCGATCCTGGAAGGCGGCGGCAAGCTCTCCTCGGCTCCGTTACAAATGGCGGGTAGGGCCTCTATCGCGTTGCGCGCACGCCCTGGCCGTCCGGCCCGCACCGCCAGGCTCGTGACCCGCTTTTGCCCGGTCACGCTCAAGCGCCCCGCCAATCTGGCCAGGCAGGAGAGGCTGGCCGAGACAGTGGAAGTCAGCCTGGTCGAGGTCTGCGAAGTGGATGCGCCGCCGGGCGCCGAGCCCATCTTGTGGCGGCTTCTGACCACCCACCGGGTCGAGGATGCGGCGATGGCCTGGCGCGTGGTTGGCTGGTACCGGCAGCGCTGGCATATCGAGCAATTCTTCCGCACCCTGAAACAGCAGGGACTGCAACTCGAAGACAGCCAGTTGGAAAACGCCGAACGGTTGATCAAGCTGACCGCGATTGCCGCCCGCGCCGCCTGCACCATCATGCAACTCGTCCAGGCGCGCGATGGCAGGTCCCGGCAAGACGCCAGGATCGCCTTCTCGCCCCTCGAAATCGAGACCCTCCACGCACTCCTGCCCGAACTTGAAGGCAAAACCGCGCTCCAGAAGAACCCTCATCCGCCAGAAACACTGGCTTGGGCCGCGTGGATCATCGCCAAGCTCGGCGGATGGGACGGCTACCCAAAATCCAAACCGCCCGGCCCGATCACCTTTCGCCACGGTCTCCAATACTTCAAATCCCTCGCCCACGGATGGAGACTCAGAAATGTGTGAATCGCCTAGCGCATACGTTCGGGGCCGGGGAGGAACCATGCTGTGGGGGAGGCGGCCAAGGTGCCTCTGGCGGCAATTGAATCAGCGTGGATGGTCTTGGTCCTAACGCTTTGTGTTGACCCAATATCTTCTGCACTTAGTAGTGAAGTTGGGATTCGGCGCAGCAAGCGCGCCAACAAGGCCGTGGTGGAGTAGAGACGTATGAAGCTTATCAGTAACAGCGGGACAGAGCGTGCGCTCGATGAGCTGAAGTCGTGGCCGACGGAAGGTTCGACTATTGATGTAATGTCGCCTTCCTTCTCTGTGCACGCATTTGACGCTGTGGCTGATCAGCTTGAGCGGGCTGGAAAATGCCGAATGATACTCGGACATGGTGATGTTGTGGCGGCCGGGCTCTTTGGCGGAACTGAGGAAACAGCCCTCCGTGCACGGCTCAAGGGTCGTTGGCTCGCGGGGCGAGCCTCGAACTGGCTGAAGAAGGCAGTTGATGTTAGACACACGAAGGCCGTGCCACCTCAGTCCTTGATTGTCGGTGGGCCGTCCTTGGCGCGAAAAGCACTGCTGGGATCCTGCTCTTTCTCGACCGAAGGTTTGGGAATTACCCCC
>CAYQPD010000276.1:0-2146 GCA_964419305.1 uncultured Rhodobacter sp. | reverse complement strand
ATGACCCGGCGGCGGTGGCGGTCGAAGCCAGGGGCGGCAGCTTGGGCGGGGTGGCGATCACGCCCGGCTGGATCATCTGGCCACCGATCCCCTACAGCTTCAACACCATCAACGACATCGGCGTCGCCGCGCCCTCGGCCCCCGACCGCCAGCACTGGCTGGGCACCGATGACACCGCGCGCGACGTGCTGGCGCGGGTGATCTACGGCTTCCGCCTTTCGGTCGCGTTCGCGCTGATCGTCACCCTGCTGACCTCGGTAATCGGCATCGCGGCGGGGGCGGTGCAGGGCTATTTCGGCGGGCTGGTCGATCTGTTCTTTCAGCGCCTGATCGAGTTGTGGGGCTCGACCCCCAGCCTTTACATCATCATCATCGTCAGCGCGATCTGGCAGATGAATTTCTGGCTGCTGGTCGGGCTGATGGTGCTGTTTGGCTGGACTTCGCTGATCGGGGTGGTGCGGGCCGAATTCCTGCGCGCGCGCAATTTCGAATACGTGCGGGCGGCGCGGGCGCTGGGGGTGCGCGACCCGGTGATCATGCTGCGCCATGTGCTGCCCAATGCCATGGTGGCGACCCTGACCTTTCTGCCCTTCATCATCACCGGCACCATCGGCAGCCTGGCGGCGCTGGATTTTCTGGGCTTCGGGCTACCCTCGTCTGCGCCCTCGCTGGGGGAGTTGACGCAACAGGCCAAGCAGAACCTGCAAGCGCCGTGGCTGGCCTTCACCGCCTTTTTCACCTTTGCCATCATGCTGTCGCTGCTGGTCTTCATCTTCGAGGGTGTGCGCGATGCCTTCGATCCCAGAAAGACCTTCCGATGAGCGCGCCGGAAACCGTGCTTGACGTGCGTGGCCTTTCGGTGCGTTTTCGTCAGGACGGTCGCATCATCGACGCGGTCAAGCAGGTCAGTTTTTCGGTGGCCAGGGGCGAGACCGTGGCGCTGGTGGGCGAGTCGGGCTCGGGCAAGTCGGTCACGGCGCTGTCAACGGTGGCGCTGCTGCCCGACAGTGCCGAGGTGTCGGGCTCGATCACCTACCTCGGGCAGGAGATGATCGGGGCCGATGCGGCGCTGTTGCACAAGGTGCGCGGCAATGACATCAGCTTCGTCTTTCAGGAGCCGATGACCAGCCTCAACCCGCTGCACACCATCGAGCGTCAGGTAAGCGAAAGCCTGGCGCTGCATCAGGGCCTGACGGGCAGCCAGGCGCGGGTGCGGGTGATCGAGCTGTTGCTCAAGGTCGGCATCCGCGAGGCAGAAAGCCGACTGCAAGCCTATCCGCATCAGCTATCGGGTGGCCAGCGCCAGCGGGTGATGATCGCGATGGCGCTGGCCAACGGGCCGGAACTGCTGATCGCGGATGAACCCACCACCGCGCTGGATGTCACCATTCAGGCGCAGATTCTGGAATTGCTGGCCGACCTCAAGGCGCGTGAGGGGCTGTCGCTGCTGTTCATCACCCATGATCTGGGGGTGGTGCGGCGGATCGCCGACCGGGTCTGCGTGATGCAGGCGGGCGAGATTGTCGAGCAGGGCACGGCGACCGAGATCTTCGAGCGCCCGCAGCATCCCTACACCCGCAAGCTGCTGGCAGCGCAGGCCCGCGGTCGCCCCGATCCGGTGGCCGAAGGCGCGCCGGAAATTCTGCGCACCACCGGCCTCAGGGTGTGGTTTCCGATCCACCGCGGCTTGCTGCGCCGCACCGTTGGGCATGTCAAGGCGGTCAACGACGCCTCGGTTTCGGTGCGGGCGGGCGAGACCCTGGGGATCGTCGGCGAAAGCGGCTCGGGCAAGACCACGCTGGCGCTGGCGATCATGCGGCTGATCCCGGCGCAGGGGCCGATCGTGTTTCTCGGGCAGGACGTGCAGGGCTGGCACGCGCGCCAGATGCGGGCGCTGCGGCGCGACATGCAGATCGTGTTCCAGGATCCGTTCGGCAGCCTGTCGCCGCGCATGACGATCGAACAGATCATTGCCGAAGGGCTGGGGGTGCACGGCGTGGCACCGGGGCGCAACCGCCATGACATGGTGGCCGAGATCATGCTCGAGGTCGGGTTGGACCCCGCGACGATGGCGCGTTATCCGCATGAATTTTCCGGTGGCCAGCGCCAGCGCGTGGCGATCGCCCGCGCCATGATCCTGCGCCCC
>CAYQPD010000275.1:0-2179 GCA_964419305.1 uncultured Rhodobacter sp. | reverse complement strand
TTTTTCACAAGCGAGAAGCGAAGCCCGCGCAATGGGCGGTGTTCGACTCCGCGTCCAAGGACGCGGACGACCTGATCGACGATCCGCATGCGCTTGCCGGGCTGGAAGCCATTGGTCCCGCTGAACAGATCAAGCGGTCAATGGCACGCACCTACCGATTTCCGCAGCAAGAGACGAAGTTGCGCGGCGGGAGAAACGCGACTGTGCCGGTCGTTGACGGTCCGCCCGCGACCGTAAGCATCCAGGATATGGATCGCACGGCGCGAGAGATCACGGTCAAGGCAGGGGCTGCGAAGGCGCATCTCTTGACTGACCGGCTCACGCTGCACCCGGACTGGCCCTTGAACACCGACGTAATCGCTGCTGCCCTAAGGGACGTAATCGCCGATCAATGCGGTTCGCGTGTTTACAGGGCCGTCGATGACCTTTTGTCTCATGCCTCGCCGCGCCTTGCCAGCGGGCCCCTGCAGCCTGTCGCCGATCCGGTCGCAGGCACAATCGCGGCTGTGGCGGCGATGGAGGAGACGGTTCTGCCGATCCAGGGGCCGCCGGGTACCGGCAAGACTTATGTCACCGCACGTGCGATCCTTGCCCTTGTCAAGAAGGGCGCGCGCGTGGGCGTCACATCAAACAGCCACGAAGCGATCCGCAATGTCCTGATGGGCTGCCTGATCGCGCTGGAGTTGGACGACCCCGACCTGACGCTGGATCTGGTCCACAAGACCGGCGGCAAGGATGACGGCTACCCCGACAATTGCCCGGTCCGCCGCACCACCAGAAACGACGAGGCAGCAGGCGGCCAGCATGTGGTCGGTGCCACTGCCTGGTTCTTCACCCGCGACGACAATGTGCAAGCCTTCGACTGGCTGTTCGTCGATGAGGCGGGACAAGTTGGCCTTGCCAACATGGCCGCCATGGGACGGGCCGCACGCAACATTGTGCTGGTCGGCGACCCCCGACAGTTGCCGCAGGTCATCCAAGGCGCGCACCCCGAGCCTGCGAACCTGTCCTGCCTGGACTGGATGCTGGGCGAACATGCGACCGTGCCGCAGAACCGGGGCATTTTCCTGCCCGTCTCCCGCAGGATGCATCCGGCGGTCTGCCGCTTCATCTCGGACCAAGTCTATGAGGGACGGCTTACCAGCCACCCCGACACCGCCCGTCAAAGCGTCACCGGCACACCATTTCCCGAGGCCGGAGCATTCTGGGTGCCGGTGTTCCATGAAGGCAATGTGCAGATTTCCATGGAAGAAGTGGCCGCCATTCAAGCCGCGACGTCTGAACTGCTGCGGGGCGCCTGGACCGAGAAGGACGGCTCAACCCGTCCGATGCGGCAGACGGACATCATCGTCGTCGCCCCATACAATGCGCAAGTGAATGCCCTCCGCGATGCGCTGCCCGATGGTATTCGCGTCGGCACAGTAGACAAGTTCCAGGGGCAGGAAGCGCCGGTCTGCCTCGTTTCCATGACCGCATCATCGGCCGAGGAAACATCGCGAGGGATGGAGTTCCTGTTCTCTCTCAACCGCATCAACGTGGCGGTGTCGCGCGCCAAGGGGCTTTCACTGGTATTCGGCGCAACACGCCTGCGTGAGGCGAAATGCGAGACGATCGAGCAGATGCGGCTGGTGAATACTCTGTGCGGGCTGTCAGATTGGTAACTATATGAACATTGAAAAGACCCTCAGCGATCTGGCCACTTCCGAAACGAGTAAACTCAAGGACTTGCTGGTGAACGCCCAGCGGGTTCTGAGCAAAGATCCCAAACACCAGCAGGCTACGCGCTTGCGAGACGCACTCACCGACGAACTGGCACGACGCAAGGTTTCGAACCGGACAAGAGTGGGCCCCCTTTGGTGGGAGCCGCATGATCCGGATGTTGCAGAATTCTTTGCCTACGCCGAGGCACGGTCCACGATACCTGTGGCGGCGATCTTCAAAGGCGCCACACACACGGCAACACGCAAGGCAGTTTATTCAGTTCGGATCGGAGATCACACCTTGAATGACCAGTTTGCGGAAGTTGCCGTGGCTCGCCGGGCGGGCTCAAAAGCGTGGGAAGAGCACCAAAGACAAGTTTAGTCCGATGTTCGGATGCAAGATCTGGAGGAAGAAGATGAGGAGCTATGCCCATAAAGACCAGGCCGAGACCGGCGTCCTCTTCGAGCTGATCGCCCGG
>CAYQPD010000274.1:0-2193 GCA_964419305.1 uncultured Rhodobacter sp. | reverse complement strand
ACCAGCTCGGGCGGCGGGTCGTCGCGGATGGTGCGGGCATAGTCGAGAAACCGCGCCCCGAAGGCGCGTGGGCTGGCATGAAAGAACCAGCCGGCGTTGAAGTAAAGGTAGCGCTGCCAATAGCCGTCGGGCTGGCCGAGATCAAGCGAGCTGGCGAAATCCAGCCCGAAGCGCGCGTAGAGCGCGCCCCAGATGTCGTTGTAGCCCGGCCCGTAAAGCTCGATGGTCGGCCAGGTGTTCTCGCGCCGCATCGAGGCCGAGGGTCGGGCGAAATCGAATCCGACCTGACTGAGCGCCCCGGTGATCATTGTGTCGGTGTCGAGAAACAGAAAGGGCGCGTCGGGCAGCGCCGCCAGCGCCTCGATCTTGTTGCCGTAGGGGTAGGAGGCACCGAACACCCGGCTCTCGAACGGCAGGAACTCGGCCCCGAGGCTGGTCAGCAGATCGCGCGTGGCACCGTCTGTGACCCGCGGGTCGTCGGGCCACAGCGGCCCCGGCTGCGGCTCGGCCAGATAAAGCCTGCCCGCAAACCCCGGGTCAGATGCGCGCAGCGAAGCCGCCAGCAGCACCGCCTCGTATTGCAGCCGCCCGGCCTGCACCACCGCGACGATATTGAAGGCTTGCCGGGTGGGGCCGATGGTTGTCATACTGGAACTCTGCCGACCTGTTGCCGGGGTGACTATAGGCGGCAAGAGCGGAGGGTAAAAGGTGCTGAGACAAGGAAATAGCGCGATCAGGCGGGATGCGGGCCGGGTCGCGATGGCGGTTGCGGCGCTGGTGCTGGCGGCAGGCCTGGCCAGCGCGGTGCAGGCCGAGAATTTCACCACGGCGGCCGAGGTCAAGCCGATCCTCACCGCCACCAAGGCCAACTGGGTGGCCCTGCGTGAATACGAGGGTCAGGATCTGCTGTATTTCACCCAGCTCATGAGCTGGCGCTGCGGGCTTTCAGAGGCGCGCTATGCCGTCAACGGGGCCGCGCCTGCGGTCTGGCCGCTTGGCGACTGCCAGGACGGCACGGCCCAGCCCAACGCCATTCTGCCCGATAGCCAGATCTACGCCACTCTCAACCTTGGCTCGGTGGCCGAGGTGACGGTGACCCTGATCTATGACGACGGCAGCGAAGACAGCGCGACCTTCCCCCGCGCCGCGATCCTGATGCCGTGACCGGGCGCTCATCGGCCCTTGCGGGCCTCTTCGCTGAGGCACGGGCGAGCGAAGAGGCCGGTCACGGCTGATGAGCGCTCAGGGCCTGGGCGTGAAGCGCAGCGACAGGCACGACATGCCGCCGTCCAGCCTGGCGCATTCGCTGTTGCCGATCTCGCGCACATCGTAGCCCGCCTGCGCCAGCGCATCGCGGCTGCGCGGAAATCCGGCGGGCATCAGCACCAGGTCGTTGAAGCGGATGGCGTTGGCGCAGGCCTCTTCGCCCGCTGCGGTGTGAATCACCCGGTAGCCCGCAAAGCAGCCCGACGCCGCCAGCCGCGGCGTGGCAAGGATGGTCTCGGCGTCCAACAGCGAGCAGTCGGTCTTGAAATGCAGCACGCCGGGCGGGGTAATCACCTCGCGCACCACGTGCCCCCAAGCACCGACCAGCGCCGCCAGCTCAGTGATCCCGGCGGCATTGGTGCGCGCCGAGCGCCCGACCAGAATCTCGCGCCCGGTGGTCAGGATGTCGCCGCCCTCGATGGTGCCGGGGCCGGTGATGCTGCGCACCTCGCGGTAAAGCGCGCGCAGATGCGGGGCCATTGCCGCCGCCTCGCCCAGCCGGGTGGGCGCGCCGGGGCGCATCAGCACCGCGCCCTCGGGCAGGCACAGCGCGGTATCCTCGACGAACACCGCGTCGGGATAGGCTTCAAGCGCATCAAGCTCGATCACCTCCGCCCCGGCCTCGCGCAGCGCCGCGACATAGGCGGCGTGATGGCCCAGCATCAGCGCCAGATCGGGGGTGCCGGTATCGACCGCGCGCAGGCCTGCGGTGATGCTGGCGCCGGGGCGGCGGGTGATGGCGTGGCTGAAGCGAAAGCAGGTCTCGGGCATGGCACTCTCTGGTCGGGATCAGGGTTGACAGCGCAGCCGGATCTAAAGCGCATTCCGAAAAGTGTGAAGCGCTTTGCCGAAGAAATGCGCTAGCAGCCTGTCGGACTGGGTCTGTCGAAGTGATGTTTGGACGCTTTGGGATGTAAAAGTGTCATG
>CAYQPD010000273.1:0-2221 GCA_964419305.1 uncultured Rhodobacter sp. | reverse complement strand
AAAACTGAGACAAAACACCAAACGACAAACCAACCCCGGCGGCCTCAAAACCGGCAAAGGTGGTTGTCGCGCCCGGACAAGATGGTTGACGTGCTACAGCCCGAACAGGATCAGGTTTGCGCCGGTCTCCAGCCAGATGTCTGCGGCGACAAGCGCCATGACCTGAGCTTTGGAAATGGTTGGAACGGCGTCGAAGTTGAAGCCGGAAAGGGTTTTGCCTGGCGGCAGGCGTGCTTCGGCGAGGTGACGCTTGATCCGCCGTTGGCCGCGTTCGGCGATCTCGTGCCCGGCGAGGGCTGCGAGCAGCCGCGCGGCGGGCCAGCCTTCCTTGTCGGCCCGCTCAGTGAAGGCGGACCAGAGGTGCTTGATGGCCGGCAGGCGAAGTTCATTGAGCAAGCGGTTCAGACGCGCCGCGTCGATGGGATCAGATGCGGTCATGCGGCTTCTCCCGCAGGCTTGGCGGCCAGGAGGGCGTTGTAGTCGGCTCAAGCGGGGTGATCAGCACCGTGATGTTGGGCAAGGTGGCAGGATCGGGTGAGAAGCGTGCCCGCATCACCGCCATATCCGGCAATGTGCCCGCCGCCAGAAGTTCGGTGATGCGTGTGGCCAGTTCGGCCTCGCATCCCCGGTCATGGGCCAAAGCGAGAATATCGACGGTGAGCTTGCAAGCCGCTTTCTCCGGCAGTGTAGCCATGGCGACCTCGTAAAGCCGACGACAAGCCCAGAGATCTTTGATTTGGGGCGCGGAAAGAGCTGATCGCGGCAGACCAGACCGGGCAACGCCATCGGTTTGCGCCGCAGGGCGTGGATCACATGGCGATAATCCACGACGTGGCCGCGCCTTTGGTCACCATATCCCCGGCCACGCGGCAGGGTCAGCAGATGAGTGGCACCGAGATAGAGGTCAAGCCTGTCATCATGCAGCCTGACGCGCAGGCGGTGGCCGATCAGGCGCGACGGCACGGTGTAGAAGACCCGCTTCAGGATGAAGCCACCCGACGAGGTGACGGTGACAGTGGTCTCTTGACCATCCGTGGTGCGGCGCGTCGGCAACGGCTGCAGCACGGCGCGCTCGGCATCGATACGCTTGCGGTTATGGGCATTGCGCCGACCACAGAACGCGTCGAGGAACCGGCGGCAGGCGGCGAGATCGCTGAAGTCGGGCGTCCCGCGCAGCAGGAGCGCATCCGCGATCGCCCGCTTCAGGTGCCCATGTGGCCCCTCAATCGCGCCATTCTCATGCGTCGAGCCATCACGGTTGTTGCGGCTCGGTGCCATGGCATAATGGGTGCACAGGGCTTCGTAACGCCCGGTTTTGAAAAGAACGGGCCAGTCGGTGGCGACGTCGCGTTCGAGGTTGCGGAAATGAGGCCGATCAGCAAACAGTCCGGGGGACTGTTTGCCCGCCGAATGCCGACAGGCTGTCGCTGCGGTGCTCTCGGGGCGAACCGCCGAGCGCCCAGAGAGCGTTCTGCAAGCCATCGGCCAGCGCCACGAAACTCTCGCCGCCCAGCACGACATGGACATGTTCGAAGCCGCTGTAGGCCAGCCGGAAGTGATAGAGCCGGTGGATCAACGGCTGGCCCGCGATGGTGACGCCGAGATCGGCCATGTCGGTGAAATCCGGCAGACCCATGCGACCGGGCTCGTGAACCTGGCGAAAAATGACCTCTCGCCCCGTTTTACGCAAGATCGGTGCCGTGCAGTGCCCGCCAGTGGCTGATCCGGCGTTCAAGGGTCCGCCGAATTCCCTCGCCAAGCTCTGGGTGGCGGCGCAGAACCTCGCCCGGAACTGCCACGGGTCGCAAACCCGGTGCCGCTTCCGGCATCGGCACGACCTCGGCGTCGAAGATCTCGGCCAAAGGATCGGGCCGTCGCCGGTCACGTGGCGCGCGCCTGAGCGAAGGCATCTGCGGGTCGCTTTCCAACCGGTAACCCGTGGCCGTGCTGAAACCGGCTTTGGCGGCCGCGACGGGCGTCGTGTCGGTCGATCGATACTTCATGAAAAGCCTCATCTGATGATCGGTTACATGACGGCCAGGCAAGGGCTCAACCTCTTCGAGCAGAAAACCCCACCCTGGCTACGCCCTCCCGGCGTTCCAGCACCAACGACACTTTCTCATCCAGATTGTCGCGCGCCTCTCTCACCTTGATCGTCGCGCTACAGTTCAATCCAGACCTGAAAAGCAAATAAAATGCGCTCCGCACGGCCGGAAAACCC
>CAYQPD010000272.1:0-2235 GCA_964419305.1 uncultured Rhodobacter sp. | reverse complement strand
GGTTCCTTTTCGGGCCACCGTCCTACGCCGCAACCGGCTTGGCAAGCCGATTTGCGACACAACGTCGCGGTTAAGCGTTGACGGGATCGGCGTTCTTGCCTTCTTTCCTTGCCGGATTTGGTTTCAACCAAATCAGGCCGCGCCTGCCTGCCCCCGGCAGGCGCGAAGACGCGCCAGCCCAGGCAGGCGCGGCCTGATTTTCAGCGTCTCAGCCAAGCCCAACCGCCCTTGCCTTGCGGCCTCACGGCCTTCAGGCAAGGGACCGGGCGGCCTTGCCCCGCAAGGCCGCTGACCCGGTCCCGGTTCCCAACGGCCCCGACCGCGCACTTACCTCAGCGCGATCCAATCGCCACCCAGGGCCGCGGGTCCGGCCCGTCGTAAAGCGTCAGGGGGCGGATCAGGATGTTGTTGCGGCGCTGCTCAATGCACTGGATCACCCAGCCTGGGCTTCGGCCAATGGCAAAGATCGGCACGTAAAGATCGGTCGGGATGCCGTGCAGTTGATAGATCACGCCGGAATAGAAATCGACATTCACGGCCACCCCGTGGCGGGCGTAGGGCTGCATCGCATCAACCACCGCCTGCAGGATGGCATACCACTGCGGCTGCCCCATCTCGCGCCCCAGCGTCGCAACCCCGTCGCGCAGGTGGCGGGCACGAGGGTCTTCGCTGCGATAGACGCGGTGACCAAAGCCGGTCACGGCTTCGCCCCGCGCCCGTTTGTCCGCGACATAGGCCGCGGCCTTGTCCGGCGTGCCGATTTCGGCCACCATCTTCATCACGTCTTCCGCCGCCCCGCCGTGCGCCGGCCCGGCCAGGGTGGCAAGCGCCGTCACGATGGCACCGTGCAGGTTGGCCCCGGTGCTGACCGTCACCCGCGCCGCAAAGGCCGAGGCATTGGCGCCATGTTCGGCATGCAGGATGAAATCGACATCGGCCAGCCGCGCCGCGTCCACTGATGCCCTGGTGCCTTGCAACATCCACAGCCAGTTCGCGGCATGGCCAAGTGCGGGATCAGGCACCACCGGTGCCAGCCCCTGCCGGATGCGGTGATGCGCCGCCACGATCATCGGCACCTGCGCCATCAGCCGGATGCCGTTGGCGACAAAGCCTTCGGCCGAGGTGTCGGCGCTGGCGGGTTCGAGTGCCGCCAAAGCCGAGACCGCAGTGCGCAGCACGTCCATCGGATGACCGGCGGCAAGGGTGCGCAGGATCGTGGTGATCGGGCCCGGCAGGTGCCGCGCCGCCTTCAGGTCGGTGTCAAAGCGCGCAAGTTCGGCGGCGGTCGGCAGATCGCCATAGAGCAACAGATAGGCCACTTCCTCGAAACTGGCGCGCGCCGCCAGATCATGGATCGAATAGCCGCGATAGCTGAGTTCGCCCTTGGCTCCGTCGATCTTTGATACCCCGGAACGCTCGAAGCAAATCCCCTTCAGACCACGGTTGACCTTGATTTCGTCGCTCATCTCTGGAACCCCGTATCTGTCATGAAGAACGCCAGCACCACCCTCGCCAGCACCGCCCTTGACCGTGCCTTTGCCAGTGCCCGCGCCGCCCGCGCCCGCGTGGTGTTTCCCGAAAGCCATGAGCCGCGGGTGGCGGCGGCGATGGCCGTGCTGCGCGCCGAAGGTCTGTGCCAGCCGCTGGATCTCGCAGCACCGTCAGAGGCCCAGATCGCGGCGCTGGTGCAGGCGCGCGGCATTGCCCCCGCGCTGGCGGCAAGGATGCTGGCAAAGCCGCTGATCCGCGCCGCCGCCATGGTGGCCGCAGGCGAGGCCGATGCGATGGTGGCGGGCGCGGATGCCCCGACCCGGCGGGTGATCGAGGCCGCCGGTCTGGCGATCGGCCTTGCCCCCGGCGTGACGCTGCCGTCGTCGTTCTTTCTGATGATCCTGCCCGACGGGCGCGAGCTGATCCTGGCCGACTGCGCCGTGAACCTTGCCCCCGATGCCGCCGCACTGGTCGCCATCGCGCGCGCCTCGGCGGCCTCGGCCACCGCCCTGCTGGGGGGCGCACGGCTGGCGCTGCTGTCGTTCTCGACGGCTGCCTCGGGGGTCGGGCCGTCAGTCGAGGTGGTGCGCGCCGCCGCCCAGGCCTGCGGCCTGTCCGGCCCGGTGCAGGCCGATGCGGCGCTGAACCCAAGGATAGCGGCGCTGAAGGGGGTGGCGGGGGGCGATGCCAACACCCTGATCTTCCCGTCGCTTGATGCCGGCAACATCGCATACAAGCTGTTGC
>CAYQPD010000271.1:0-2237 GCA_964419305.1 uncultured Rhodobacter sp. | reverse complement strand
CGCGGCGCGCCAGAGCGACTCGGTTTCCTCGGGGCGGATCTATTCCAACGTGCTGGAAAAGGAACGCCGCGGCGATTACCTTGGCCGCACCATCCAGGTCATCCCGCACGTCACCAACGAGATCAAGGACTTCCTGCGGATCGGTGACGACGAAGTTGACTTCATGCTGTGCGAGATCGGCGGCACGGTGGGCGACATCGAGGGTCTGCCGTTCTTCGAGGCGATCCGTCAGTTCGCCCAGGAACGCCCGCGCAGCCAGTGCATCTTTGTCCACCTTACCCTGCTGCCCTACCTTGCCGCCTCGGGCGAGCTCAAGACCAAGCCGACCCAGCACTCGGTCAAGGAGCTGCGCTCGATCGGCATAGCGCCCGATGTGCTGCTGCTGCGCTCGGAACATCCGATCCCGGAAAAGGAACGCGAGAAGATCGCGCTCTTTTGCAACGTGCGCAAGGAAGCGGTGATTGCCGCCTATGATCTGAAGACCATCTACGAGGCCCCGCTGGCCTATCACCGCGAGGGCTTCGATCAGGCGGTGCTGGATGCCTTCGGCATCTCGCCCGCGCCGCGCCCCAACCTTGATCGCTGGACCGACGTGATGGACCGCCTGACCCATGCCGAAGGCGAGGTGCGGGTGGCGGTGGTGGGCAAATACACCCAGCTTGAAGACGCCTACAAATCCATCGCCGAGGCCCTGACCCATGGCGGCATGGCCAACCGCACCAAGGTGCGCGCCGAATGGATCGACAGCGAAATCTTCGAGCGCGAAGACCCCGCCGCATACCTAGAGCCGTTTCACGCCATTCTGGTGCCCGGCGGCTTTGGCGAGCGCGGCACCGAAGGCAAGATCCGCGCCGCCCAATACGCCCGCGAAAAGGGCCTGCCCTACCTTGGCATCTGCCTTGGCATGCAGATGGCGGTGATCGAGGCGGCGCGCAATCTGGCCGGTCTTACCACTGCCGGGTCCGAGGAATTCGATGTCGCCAGCGGCGAGAAACGCTTTGTCCCGGTGGTTTATCACCTCAAGGAATGGGTGCAGGGCAACCACGTGGTGGCGCGCCGCAAGGACGACGACAAGGGCGGCACCATGCGCCTTGGGGCCTATACCGCTCACCTGCTGCCCGGATCACACGTGGCTCAAATTTACGGCACTCTGGTGATCGAGGAACGCCACCGCCACCGCTACGAGGTCGATATCCAGTATCGCGACAAGCTGGAGGCCTGCGGTCTGGTGTTTTCCGGCATGAGCCCCGATGGCCGCCTGCCCGAGATCGTCGAACTGCGCGATCATCCGTGGTTCATCGGGGTGCAGTTCCACCCCGAGCTGAAATCGAAACCCTTCGCCCCGCACCCGCTGTTTGCCGATTTCATCCGGGCGGCGAAAGAGGTCGAGCGGCTGGTGTAGGCGAACGACCGGTCAAGGAGAAACCCGATGCGGCCAGACACTGTGCTGGTGGTGGGCAGTCTGCACCACGACATCATGGTCCAGGCCCCGCGCCTGCCGCGCCGCGACGAGACCGTGTCGGGCAGCCGCTGGTGGCCCAAGTTCGGCGGCAAGGGTGGCAATCAGGCGGTCGCGGCGGCGCGCGCGGGGGTGCCCTGCCGGATGCTGGGCGCGGTGGGGGACGATGGCTTTGCCCCCCTGCTGCGCCACGGGTTGCGGGCGGGCGGGGTTGACGACCGCTTTCTTCAGACCATCCCGGCCAGCGCTAGCGGCATGAGCGTCGCGATTGCGACCCCGGATGGCGATTACGGCGCGGTGATCGTCTCGGGTGCCAATCTTGCAATCGACCCGACGACACTCGCCGATGACCGCTTGTGGGATGGGGTGGCGGTGCTCTTGCTGCAAAACGAGGTTGCCCCCGCGCTCGACCTTGCCGCTGCGCAGGTGGCACGGGCGCGCGGGCTGCCGGTGGTGCTGAACGCAGCCCCGATGCGCGACCTCGACCCCGCCTTTGCCGCCCTGATCGACGTGCTGGTGGTCAATGCGGTCGAGGCCGAGATGCTGGGCGGCAGGGCCGTCAGCGATCTTGCCAGCGCCGCCCGCGCCGCCGACCGGCTGGCCACCCGGTTTGCCGCCGTGGTGGTCACGGCCGGGGCGGCGGGGCTGGCCGCTTGCGCCACCGGCTCGCCCGGATTCACCCTCAAGGCCGAAAAGGTCACGGTGCCCAGCAGCCATGGCGCGGGCGACGTGTTCACCGGCACTCTGGCCGCAGCGCTTGCCAAGGGAATGCCGCTCG
>CAYQPD010000270.1:0-2250 GCA_964419305.1 uncultured Rhodobacter sp. | reverse complement strand
TTGTAGGCTGGGGGTGTGGGTCTGCTCATGCCGCCCAGCTACCACACTGGATTCAAGAGATGAATCCCTTACAGGATTTGTGCAACAGAGCCATCTCGACCCCGACAATCCGGGGGCTGAGCCGGATCGAGCGGATACGCGTCGCGATAGCGTTGCAGGGCGCCGAGGTAATCCGCGCAACCAAGCTCGGTTCGCAGTTGCTCGAAGATGCGCCAATAATGCTGCGCGCGGTCGGCACCCACTTCGCTTTCAAGGTCGGCGATGACGCGGTCGTTGTCGAGCAACGTGTTGTCCACGTCGAACAGAAACGCGGTCGCCGATCGGGAATTTTCCATTCTTCTGTCCTCTTCTCAGCCGTCACTTGCCGTCCGACTTCTCGATATGTCCGCCGAACTCGAACCGCATCGCGGACAACAGCTTGTCGCCAAACTCCGCCTCGCCGCGCGAGCTGAACCGCGAATAAAGCGCCGTGCTGAGCACAGGCACCGGCACCCCTTCGTCGATCGCCGCCTTGATCGTCCACCGTCCTTCACCGGAATCCGACACCCTGCCGTCGAACGCCGCAAGGGCCGGATCCTTGGTCAGGGCGGCGGCGGTCAAATCCAGCAACCATGAGGCGATCACGCTGCCGCGCCGCCAGACCTCGGCGATATCGCGCAGATCAAGGTCGAACTGGAAGTCGCCGGGATTGCGCAGCGGGGTCGTTTCGGCATCGGTTGCCCGTTCGCCCTTGCCGACATCGGCGTGCTTCAGAATGTTCATGCCTTCGGCATAGGCGGCCATCATTCCGTACTCGATGCCGTTGTGCACCATTTTGACAAAGTGGCCGGCACCGCTTGGTCCGCAGTGCAGATAGCCCTGTTCGGCGGTGCCGCTGATCTTCTCGCGCCCCGGCGTACGCCCGATGTCGCCCAAGCCGGGCGCCAGCGTCTTGAACACCGGCTCAAGGCGCTGCACCGCCTCGTTCGGGCCACCGATCATCAGGCAGTAGCCGCGCTCCAGACCCATCACGCCGCCGCTGGTGCCGCAATCGACGTAGTGGATCTTCCTGGCTGCAAGTTCCCTGGCGATCCTGATGTCGTCAACGTAATAGGAGTTGCCGCCGTCGATGAGGATGTCGTCAGGATCGAGATGGGGCAGGATGTCGGCGATGAGTTGTTCCACAGAGGCCCCCGGAATCATCATCCAGATCGCCCGGGGTTTCTTCAGCTTCTTCACCAGGTCCGCAAGCGAGGACGCCCCAACGGCCCCTTCCTGCGCAAGCGCTTTCACCGCTGTGGCTGATCGGTTGAAAACCACGCAGTGATGGCCGCCCCGGAGCAGCCGCCGCACCATGTTGGCACCCATTCTTCCCAAGCCGATCATTCCGATTTCCATGATTGTCTCCTTTTTCAGAACCGATTGTTTGACTGTTAAGTGATCGTGTCGCACCGGGCTCGCGTCACCACGACAGCCAGCGTCTGGCCACAGCCTTGATCGTTGGCGTCAGGCGGGTGCGGTTGCAGGCGTCCGCCGCCTGCTTGATCGCGTCGGCCTGGGTCGGATAGGCGTGGATGACGCGGGCCAGGGTACGCAAGCCAATTCCCGCGACCATCGCAAGGGTGATCTCGTTGATCATGTCGCCGGCGTGACGGGCGACGATCGTCGCGCCCAGAATCCGGTCGCTCCGCTCCCTGACGTGGATCTTGACGAAACCGGTCTCCTCGTCGTCGGCGATTGCGCGATCCACGTCGTGCATCGGGATGGTGAAGGTCTTCACCGGGATATTCCGCTCGCGCGCCTGCCGCACGTAAAGGCCGACATGGGCGATTGCCGGATCGGTGTAGGTGCACCACGGAATCGTCAATGCGCTCACGCGCTGGCGGCCGAGGAACAGCGCATTGCGGACCACGATGCGCGCCGAGGCGTCGGCGGTATGGGTGAATTTGTGCTCGAGGCAGGCATCGCCGGCGGCGTAGATGCGAGCGTTTCCGGTTCGCAGGAAGTCATCAACGCGGATGCCGGTAGCGGTGTCATAATCGACCCCCGCGGCCTCCAGGTTCAGATCGTCGACATTCGGAACCCGGCCGGTGCCGGTGAGGATGGCATCGACCGTGACCGTGCTTTTGTAGTCGTCGCTGACCAGATCGACCAGCTTTTGCCCATCCTCCACCCGCACGTTGACCGCCCTGGTATTCAGCCGCACCTCGATGCCGTCGCGGGCGAAGGCATCGGACAGGATCTGCGCCGCGTCGCGTTCTTCCTTGGGCA
>CAYQPD010000269.1:0-2252 GCA_964419305.1 uncultured Rhodobacter sp. | reverse complement strand
AGATGCCTCCCGAGACGCCTTTTACGCCCGTTGTGGACTTAATCCCTGAGTCCGAGGTAGACTCATGGATGACTCTGGCGGTTCAGCAGATATTGCCCTCTGCCGCCGCTGCCGAGGCCTTGGCTGCCCGTATCGTCGGCCCGGCTTTTCCTGTCGGCTACAAGGTTGCCCTTTGCCCGGTGCCTGACCGGCTGCGGCAAGAGGCGGATGTAGAGCTATTGCGCGAGGAAATCGAAGAGCGCGAGGCCGAGATTGGCCTGATCCGTGCCCTTGCAGCACCGCAATTGCGGCTCTTGCGTTTTACCGATGCCCAGTTGCCCGCGCTGGTCGATGGCCTGCGCCTCATGCCGCCCGCCATGCAGCTGAGCGATCATCTGACTTTTGCCACAGCGCAATCAGCGGGGCAGGACTTGCCCAACCATTTCATCCTCTATGACCCATCGCGTCTGTCGATCGAGGGGCGGTTGCCCGAATATTACTGGCGGCAAAAGACCGATGATCACCCGATCGGCTACTGGCTCGATCCTTTCGCCAGCGCCGCCATGACCGGCAGTCAAACCGACCCGCTGATCTTTGTGCCCGTTCGCCAGCACATCATCCCCCGCGTATCTAGGTTTGGCGGCCAACTGGATCAGACAATGCGGCTGGTTCTGGGTAATCTTTTTGCCGATGCCTCTGTCGTGCTGGATGACCCCATGGCGCGACCGATGTTCGTCTTTTCGCCCTCCTCCGAGCCTAGCTTTGATCTGGCGGTCGAAGTGCTGGACCGCGCCAAATTCGCACCCATCAACCTGCGGCTGCGCTGGATCAATGAGCATATACAGGTGCGCTCCCCCCGGCTATTCGAACCGGGCACCATTTCGGCGATTGCTGATGCCGCCTTCAGCGCGGATGCCGCCGCGAAACTGGCAGAAACCATTGGGGCGGATCTGCAAAAGGTCAGCGTTGCCTGGGCCGAAGGCGAAGCGGTGCTGACGGGCCAAATCGGGGACATCACCCGCCATCTGACTGCCGAGGTGGTCGAGGCCGCCGAACGTATCCGCCTGAGCATCGACTATCTGAACCTTGCCCGTAAAAGGATCGCCGAAGTCGACAGTGCCACGCAAAAGGTGCAAATCCGTCTGGGCCGTGTCGAGGGTGCGGTGTCCGGCCTGCAATCGCTTGTTGATGCCAAAGCTGCGGCGCGCAACCAATTCGCCAACGACCTTCTGGCCGAGATTGAGGCGGGTGAGCGGACGGTGGAACAGGCCGTGGCCCGGATGCGAGACCTGAAGGCAGGCATCGCCTTGATCCGGCGGCAGTGGGGCGAAACCGAATGACGGCCGACGCCCAAGAAAGTGCCCCAGCCAGCCCGCAGGACAGCTTGCCAGTCGCACCGCCTGACTTCTTGACGACGCTTCTTGCCGCGCGAACG
The DNA here is from genome assembly GCA_964419305.1 of uncultured Rhodobacter sp. Classification (GTDB taxonomy): domain Bacteria; phylum Pseudomonadota; class Alphaproteobacteria; order Rhodobacterales; family Rhodobacteraceae; genus CAYQPD01. Next base: position 838 of record CAYQPD010000269.1, on the reverse strand, counting down.
GGTCTGGCAGTGCCGATTCCGAACATGCGTGCCACCCACAAAGCGGGGCGAGCGTTGCTGGCCCGCTGCGAAGCATTCAAGCTTCGGCTGACCCAGCGGTTGAATTACCAGGGGGAACTTGCAAGTGCGAAACGTCGCGTGTGGTGGGCAGCGCTGCCGCTGCGTGCGCGCGCGTTGGGGTTTCGCGTGCGACATGACAGTTTGGCGGTGCGCTTTTTCCTGTTCCGCCACCGCGCACTGTTCCGCAATCTGGTGCTTGGTCTGATTGCCGTTCTGGCGCTGGCCTATGTCTACGCCAGCCGGGCAGCGATTGCGGCTTATCTGGGCGGGCTAGTGTCCAGCTTTTCGTCATTCCTCGGGGGGCCGTGATGGCGGACCTTTCGCAAGTGCTGGCCGATCTGACGCGGGCGCAAACCCTTGGGGCCGCGTCGCTGATCGAGCCGCCTGCGACGGGCCGTTCAACGCTGCTTCGGGCAGGTATTGTGTCGACGGGGCGTCCGCGCGGATTTGCCTCGCGGCGCGTGTTTGTGGCCGCAGTTCTGGGCGGGCTGGGTCTGGCGATCTGGGCCTTGGCCTATCGCTGGTTGGGCACTGGCGGGCTGATGTATCCGATTTATTTGCTGCACGACGTGGTGTGGTTGCCACTTCAGGGCCGGTTTTGGGTCGCGACTTTTCCGTTTGGCCTGATCTGGGCCGTGCCCACGCTTGCCTTGACTGTGGCGGTTATGGTCGAGTTTCTGGGGTTGGCTGCACCCGTGCGGCGCAGTCAGACCGCTGCGATCGAGGCATTGCTGACCTGGGGCGGGGCAAGTTTTCTGGTGCGGGCCCATGCCGTCGG
>CAYQPD010000268.1:0-2289 GCA_964419305.1 uncultured Rhodobacter sp. | reverse complement strand
CGTTCGACTGGTCGGCCTCGGGCAAGTTCCCCAGCCTTTCCGAACCCGAACCCGCCTACCACGGCCTCAACTTCCACGCCGCCCTCGGGCCGATGGCCTTTACCTTCCACTCGATCGCGATCGGCCTGCGCGACCTTGGCATGACGATGAACCCGCAAGGCGCGCATTATACCCTGTGCGGTATCGAGACCCTGAGCCTGCGCATGGCGCGCCACGTCGAGAATGCGGTCAAGGTGGCCAACTGGCTGGAGCGCGACCCGCGGGTTGATTTCGTGACCTACGCCGGGTTGAAATCCTCGCCCTACTTTGATCGCATCGCCCGCATCACCCCCAAGGGGGCGGGGGCGCTGTTCACCTTTGCCGTCAAGGGCGGCTATGACGCCTGCGTGCGGCTGGTGGACAACCTCAAACTGTTCAGCCATGTCGCCAACCTGGGCGATACCCGGTCGCTGGTGATCCATCCCGCCTCGACCACCCACCGCCAGCTTCCGGCCGACAAGCTGGCGGCGGCGGGGGCGGCCCCCAACGTGGTGCGCCTGTCGATCGGGATCGAGGACGCGGGCGACCTGATCGCCGATCTTGATCAGGCCCTGGCCAAAGCCTGCGCCTGATCGGCCAAAGACCGCGCCCTCATCCCTCCCTTGCGGTCGCTCTTCGGCACACCAAGCAAAGAGCGACCGCGCGCGCCGACTTACTGCCCGATTTCCCAGACCATGGTCACGCTGGCCGACAGCGACACTTCGCCACGCGCCACCGGCACCGCGCTCGCGGTCATGTCGGCTGACTTGCCGAACATCGGCGCGGGGGCAAAACTGCCGCCGCCCTCGCTGATCGCGGCCACCGCCCCCAGCGACACCCCCGCCGCCTCGGTCAGCAGCAGGGCGCGGTGGGTGGCGTCGGCCACGGCGCGCTTGCGCGCCTCGTCCAGCACCGGCTCGGGGTCGGCCAGGCCAAAGCTGAGCCCGTCAACCGTGTTCGCCCCGTCCTTCACCGCCGCATCCAGCGCCGCCCCCAGCCCTGCCAGCGCGCGCACCCGCACCGTCAGCAGATTGCTGGCCACGTAGCCCACGATCTGCGGGTTGCTGCCGTTGTCATCACTCTGCCAGTTGGGGTTCAGCGCCAGACCCGTAGTTTGCAGATCGCGGTCGGCAATCCCGGCGGCCTTGAGGTTGGCCAGCACCTGCGCGAGCTGGGCCGAATTGGCGGCCATCGCCGTAGCGGCCGTGGTGCCTTGGCTGGTGACGCCAAGGGTGATCGTGGCCATGTCGGGGGCTGCGTCCACCCGGCCCTCGCCGGTGACGGTGATGCGGGCGGAATCAGCCGCGAAGGCCACCCCCGCAAGCGGAATGGCAAGCGCAATGGCAAGCAATAGGGTAGCAAGGTGACGCATGGTCGATCCTCCATGACCGGGGACAAGGTTCTCTGGTATGACGGTGCAGACTAGCGTTTCCTTGGCACCTTGGGGTGTTTTTCTTCCTTTCGGCAAAAACCTGCTGTAGAACGATACGGGGCTCGGGAACCGACTCCCGCAGCCCTCGCAACCTGTGCTAGACGCGTGCAATGAAACCAAATTTTGCCCTTAATCTGACTTCCGAGACCATCGCCCTGCTGCACCGCACCGCGCGGGGCTGGCTTGAGATCGGGGTTGCCGCGCTCGATGCCCCGGATCTGGGCGATGCGTTGAGCTATCTGCGCCGCTCGGCCCTGGGTCTGGCACCGCACGGGGTGACGACCAAGCTGGTGCTCCCGAACTCGCAGATCCTCTATCTCGAGCTTGATGCCCCCGGCCCCGATGCCGCCCGGCGCCGCGCCCAGATCAAGCGCGGGCTGGAAGGGCGCACTCCTTATGCGGTGGACGATCTGGTGTTCGACTGGCGCGGCACCGGGGCAACCGTGCAGGTCGCGGTGATCGCCCGCGAAACCCTGGCCGAGGCCGAGAAATTCGCCGCCGAGTATCGCTTCAATCCGATCTCGTTCGTGGCGATTCCCGATCCCGCCAAGTTCGGCGGTGAGCCGTGGTTCGGCCCCTCGACGCTGGCCGCAAGCCTGTTGCCGCAAGGCGAAAAGGTCGAGCGTGACCAGGACCCGATCACCGTGGTTGCGCGCGAGCCCGAGCGCGCCACGCGTGCGGCCGACACAGCAGTGGTGGTCGCTGCCAAGCCTGAACCCGAACCTGCCCCTGCCCCTGCCGTCGGCGACACTTCGGCCGGATCGGCAAGTGCGACCGAAAGCAAACCCGACCCCAAGCCCGCAACGGTTGGCAAGGTGGGGCCAGCCGCCGCCCCCGCG
>CAYQPD010000267.1:0-2310 GCA_964419305.1 uncultured Rhodobacter sp. | reverse complement strand
CGGGGGCGTCGGCCTGGCTGCGGCAGGTCGCACCCTGATCGTCCACCGCATCGACGATCACCGGCAGGCGGCGCCCCACCTTGGCCGCCAGCTTGGCCTCGGAAATCACCTGCGCCCGCGCCATGAAGCGATCCCAGCGGTCTTGCTTCACATCATCGGGCACGTGGTCGGGCAGGGCGTTGGCGCGCGCCCCTGCGACGTTCTCGTATTGAAAGCACCCCACCCGGTCAAGCTGTGCGGCATCGAGCCAGTCGAGCAGGGTCTGAAACTCGGCCTCGGTCTCGCCCGGGTAGCCGACGATGAAGGTCGAGCGCAGGGTGATGTCGGGGCAGACGCTGCGCCACGCAGCAATCTCGTCAAGGGTTTTAGCCGCCGCCGCCGGGCGCGCCATGCGCCGCAGCGTATCGGGGTGGGCGTGCTGGAACGGGATGTCGAGGTAGGGCAGCACAAGACCATCTGCCATCAGCGGGATCAGGTCGCGCACATGCGGGTAGGGATAGACGTAGTGCAGCCGCACCCACGCCCCAAGGCCCCCCAGATCGCGGGCGAGATCGGTGATATGGGCGCGGTGGCCCTTGTCGGTGGCGTGCGCAAGGTCAAGCCCGTAGGCCGAGGTATCCTGGCTGATCACCAAGAGCTCGCGCACCCCCGCCGCCACCAGCCTTTCGGCCTCGCGCAGCACCGCATGGGCCGGGCGGCTGACCAGACGGCCACGCATGTCGGGGATGATGCAGAACTTGCACTTGTGGTTGCAACCCTCGGAAATCTTGAGATAACTGTAGTGGCGCGGGGTCAGGCTGACGGCGCTGGCGGGCAGCAGGTCGATGAACGGATCGGGCCGCGCCGGCACCGCGGCATGCACCGCGTCCAGCACCGCCTCATACTGCTGCGGGCCGGTGACGGCCAGCACCCGGGGGTGCGCGCCGGTGATGAACTCGGGGTTGGCGCCAAGGCAGCCGGTCACGATCACCCGGCCGTTTTCCGCCAGCGCCTCGCCGATCGCGGCCAGGCTTTCGGCCTTGGCGCTGTCAAGAAAGCCGCAGGTGTTGACGATCACCGCATCGGCCCCCTGATAGTCGGGGCTGATGGCATAGCCCTCGGCCCGCAGCCGGGTCAGGATGCGCTCGCTATCGACCAGCGCCTTGGGGCAGCCCAGGCTGACCATGCCGATGGTCGGCTGGCCGGGACGGCGCGCGTCGGGCACGGCCGCGCCGCTAAGGTCGGGGCGGGCAAGGTCGGGGCGCAGGTTGGGCGGGTTATGCGGCATGGCCCGCCTATAGCGCACCTGCGGCGGGGTGTTAAGGGGCAGGGCCATCGGGTGAGCCGCTCGTGCTTGCGATTTCTCGCGTGCCGCCGCGTCCTTTTCTCTTTCTTCCCCGTCGCGTCCGCGACGGGGTGTCGGTCCGGCAGAAATCTGGCCTTTCTGGCGCAGGGCCCGGTGGGAATTCCAGATGCGATTCCCTTGGCCCTTGCGCTGCGCCCGCTGGCGCGGCACCGTGCGGCGGTGAGAGGACGGTGGTGATGCACCCGCAGGTGGCAAGCTTTCAGCCCGGGTTTGAGGCGGTGATGGCGGGCGCGCCGCCAAGTGCGGCCGAGGCCGCGCTGCTGGCGGCCTGCCACACCGGCGAGCTTGCCGTGGCCGGCCCCGACCTGCCTGCCAACCGCAGAAGCCGCAACCGCCGGGTGCGCGCCGGGCTGATCCGCTTTCTGCTGCTGGGCGGCGACGCCGACCACCGCCCCCATCCCAAGGGGGTGCAGCTTGCCGGGGCCTGGCTCGACGGCGCGCTCGATCTGCAATCCTGCGCCACCCAGCTTGACCTTTGGCTCGCGGCCTGCCTGCTGCCGCAGCGGGCGGTGTTGCGCGACGCCCGGCTGAGCGGGCTTTACCTGCCGGGCTGCCGCGCCGCGCAGGGGCTGGATCTGCATCGCGCGCACTTTGCTGGCTCTGTGCATCTGACCTACGGCTTTCACGCCAGCGGCGAAGTCAACCTTCGCGGGGCCAGCATCACCGGGCAGCTTGACTGCAGCGGCGGGCAGTTTGACGGCACCGGGGGAATGGCGCTGAACTGCAACGGGGTGACGGTCGGCGCGGATGTGTTCCTGAGCGGCGGCTTTCACGCCAGCGGCGAAGTCAACCTGGTCGGGGCCCGCATCACCGGGCAGCTTGCCTGCGACGGCGGGCGGTTCGACGGGGCCGGGGGCCTTGCGCTGAATTGCGACGCGGTGACGGTCGGGGCGGATGTGCACCTCGGCGGCGGCTTTCACGCCAGCGGCGAAGTCAACCTTCGCGGGGCCAGCATCACCGGGCAG
>CAYQPD010000266.1:0-2311 GCA_964419305.1 uncultured Rhodobacter sp. | reverse complement strand
CATCTGCTTGCCGCATCCGGATCTGACCGGATGCCAGGCGCGCCCAGAGCAGCATCACCTCACAGGCCGCCTGACCGATGATCCAGACTGGCCATCCCGCAAATTACACCAGCTTGACGGACGCTACCAGCGATCCCTGCCCTTTGACCCGACCAGTCCGCACCCAGACGGGCCGGCAATCCGCCACGGGCAGCGCGGGTGTGGAGGATTTGACGGGGCGAATCTGCCGATCATCTGAAGCCCCATGGAGGGCGGTGCCCGACAGCGGGGGGGGGGCAACGATTGCGGTCAACTCTTTATGGCTGAAGCCACCCTGACCTCGATCATCGCGCTTGCGGTGACGTAGCGCCCGCCCGTCGGGGCGGTCGGACGCTGCCCAGGCCGCCAAGGCGGCTGTTGACCGGGCCGGGACAGGTTCAACCGCTCGGCGAGACCCAGAGACTGATAGTGCCGCACAAAGGGAAGCAATTTCGCGACGATTGGGTATCAAGTGTCGGGTGGCAAACACTAGATCACCAAGGCTGCCCCGCGACCGGCTTCGTCCCCCAGCTGGGCAAACTCGTTTGAAAGGCAAAAAGAGACCGTCCTGAGATGCCTTTACCGACCCATCCAGCCACCATCGACTGTGAGTATCGTACCAGAGACATAGTCCGATGCTGCGCTCGCCAGGAATACGACCGGCCCCGCGAAATCCTGTGGCGTGCCCCAGCGTCCGGCAGGGATACGGGCAAGAATCGAGGCGGACCGGTCGGGGTCGGCGCGCAGGGCTTCAGTGTTGTCAGTGGCGATGTAGCCGGGCGCGATGGCGTTGACCTGGATGCCTTTTGCCGCCCATTCGTTGGCAAAGGCCATTGTTAGCTGACCGATCCCGCCCTTCGACGCAGCATAGCCCGGCACGTTGATGCCGCCCTGAAACGTCAGCAGCGAGGCGGTGAAGATCACCTTGCCACCCCTGCCCCGCGCGATCATCCCGCGCCCCACCGCCTGCGTCAGCAGGAACTGGGCGGAAAGATTGGTCTCGATCACTTCGTCCCACCACGCCTCAGGGTGGTCGGCGACGGGGGACCGGCGGATGGTGCCCGCGTTGTTGACCAGAATGTCGATCGGTTCAACGTCCATCCGCGCCGCGAACGTCTTCAGCGCGGCACGGTTGGCGAAATCGACCGCTTGGCCGGCAAAGCTGCGGCCCAGGGCGCGGACCTGCGCGCCGATCTCGCCACCGTCTGGCTCCATGCTGGCCGACACGCCGATGATGTCGGCCCCAGCATGCGCCAGGGCCAACGCCATCCCTGCCCCGATGCCACGTCGCGCGCCGGTAACAAGGGCGGTCTTGCCGCTCAGGTCGAAAAGGGTCATTCCGCACCCCCGATCTCGATCAGAGTCTTCATCGCAGTCGGGTTGCCGTCCAGCGCCTCAAACGCGGTCTGCACCTGCGCCAGCGGGTGGCGATCGGTGATCAGGCGGGCGACGGGCAGCCCTTCGGCGATCATCTGGATGGCGCGGTCGTAATCCTGCGACTCGTAGACCCGAGCACCGTGCATCGTGATTTCGCGCCAGAAAAAGCGGAACAGGTCAACCTGCGCCTTCTTTGCATGGATGGCCACCATCACGATCCGGCCCCGGGCGCGCACCGCATCCGTCATCAGATCGACGCCGGGTTGAGTGCCCGACACTTCGAACACCACATCCGCGCCCGCGCCACCAGTTTGGTCGAGCACGGTTTCAGCGACGTTCACCGCCTTGGGGTTCAGCCCTTCAAAGCCCATCTCGGCGGCCATCGCCAGACGACTTTCGTTGATTTCCGACAGGATCACGCGGGCACCTACGGCCTGGGCCACCATCGCGATCAACATTCCGATCGGCCCGCCGCCGATGACCAGCGCGACCTCGCCGGGCTGCAGCGCGGCGCGGCGGACGTCATGAACGGCCACGGACAGTGGTTCGACCAGGGCCGCCACGTCAAGCGCCACGCCGTCGGGCAGGCGGTGCAGCGTGAAGGCGGGCACCACCCAGCGGCCCTGCATCGCGCCGTCGGTATCGAGACCCAGAAACTTCAGGCTGTGGCAGATGTGGCTATTGCCAGCGAGGCAGGCAGGGCAGGTACCGCAGGGGTGCAGCGGGCGCACCACCACGGCGTCGCCCGGGGCAAAGGCCGCGACGTCGTCGCCCACCGCAGCCACGTGACCCGACATTTCGTGCCCGATGATCCGGTTGTGCCCGACGCGGGCATCCATGTTGCCGTGATAGACATGCATGTCGGTGCCGCAGATGCCGACGAAGGCCACGTCCACCGCCACCTCGCCGGGGCCGG
>CAYQPD010000265.1:0-2377 GCA_964419305.1 uncultured Rhodobacter sp. | reverse complement strand
AGGGTGGCCGCAACAATCAGCACCCCCAACGTGACCGTCATCTCTCTCCCGCCACGAAGATGCCAGAACGCCAAGAGCGGCCAATGCCAAAGATAGGCACTGTAGCTGATCAGGCCGATCCACCGCAGCGGTGCCACGGCCATCAGTTGCCCGACCCGCGACCCGCTGCTCGCCCACAAGAACAGGGCGGCACCACCGACCGGAAGGAGCGCAGGCAATCCCGGCACCAGCGATCCACCATCGGGAAGAACGTAGGTAATGCCGATCAGGGCAAGGCCGGTCGTCGCCAGGATCTCGGCCAGAATGCGCGGCGGACGCTGCCGCCAGAGCGCGACCAACGCCCCGGCCATCAACTCCCACGCGCGGCCGGGCAAGAGGTAGAAATTCGCCGCGGGGTCGCTCCGGGAAAGCCAGAGAGCGATGACAAGGCTTCCCAATCCGAGCACGGCCACCACCACCGGCAGCGACCTTCGATTCAGACGCCAGGCAGCGTAAAGGATGATGGGAAAGAACAGGTAAAACTGCTCTTCGACGGCCAGCGACCAGGTGTGCAGCAGCGGCATCATCTCGGCCGAGGGCATGAAATATCCGGTCGAACCGTAATAGAGCAGGTTCGACACGAAACCGACCGCCGCCAAAACCGCGAGCCCGAAATTTGCATGTTGCCCGGGCAGCATCAGGGCCGCAGCAGGCAGGATGCAGGCTGCAATGACAAGGAACAACGCGGGCAGGATGCGTCGCGCCCGACGTTCATAGAACCGCCAGAGGCTGAAGCGATCCTGCACCAGATCGGCGGCCAGAACGCCGGTGATCAGATACCCCGAGATGACGAAAAAGACATCAACGCCAAGAAAGCCCGCTGGCACAAGTGCTGCAAAAATGTGGTAAAAGATGACCGGCAGCACGGCCAAGGCCCGCAATCCGTCGATTTCGGGGCGGTAACCGTCTACCTGCATCGCGTTCATCTCCGGGTGGTCAGTTCGCACCCCGCCAGCGCTGGCTTGATCTGCACCTTCGCGTTCATCGCACCGGACCGTTCGAGTTTGTTCCAGCCCGTCAGCCTGCCGGTAATTGCCCGCCACGTCGCGCGCAAGGTGGAAACGTAGAGAAGCTGACGATAGCCAAATCGCAGTAACGGCGTCAGCACAAGCAGCGCAAGGCTGAACCTTTTTTCAAACCGGAATGTGGCAAGGGTGTTCAGGACGTCGATCAGCGTCAGCCCGAGGAAGCCGACCATAATCACCACGACACCGTCGCCCATGATCGGCTGCCCCATCATCAGGCGCGACGCCACGACGCCAATCAGGATGACGATGATCAGATCAACAATTGGCGACAGGATTGTCGTCAGCACACTGAACCAGATCGCATCGACGATGGAGATATAGCCAACGGGCCGCCCTTCGGAGATCGCTTTGCGATGCTTCCACGAGACCTGCAGCATCCCCAGCGTCCAACGCAGGCGCTGCGACAAGAACGCACCCAGTTTTTCGGGCGCTTCGGTAAAGGCACGCGCCTTTTCGGCCATCGCCACGCGATAGCCCGCGCGATGGACGGCCAGCGTCAGATCGGCATCCTCTGTGATGGTTTCGCCAGAGAATAGCCCGGCCGCAATCACCGCCTGGGTGCTCCAGGCACCAATCGCACCCGGCACCACAAAGATTCCATCGAAAGTCTCATAAGCCCGGCGGTGAACGTTCTGGCTGACGAGATACTCCAGATTCTGGCAAGCCGTCAGCCAGTTGTGCGGGTTTCCGACTTCGACGATGCCGGAAACGGCACCGATGCCCGACGCGGTGAAGGGCTGCACGATCCAGCGAATGGCATCGGTCGCAAGCATCGAGTCGGCATCCAGGACGATGAAATACTGGGTTTGAACATAGCGCAGTGCCGTGTTCGCAGCCGCCCACTTGCCCGAATTTTCCTGCCGCACCAGCAACACGCGCTGATCGGTTGCGGCGATGGACGCGACGACCTTGGCGGTATCATCCTGCGATCCATCATCGACAACGATCACCCGCACGTCCGGGTAATTGCTCGCAAATATCGAGCGGATGCAGGTCTCGATAACCTTCCCTTCGTTGTAGGCGGGAATCACGACAGTGACCGCAGGTGTCCAGTCGGGGTCGATGGTGTCGCGCGGGTGCCGCAAATGCGCGAGGATCAGGAAAGCCGTGGACCGGAAGATTGCCACTAACAAGAGGATGAAGAACAGCGTTGCAAAAACCGTATCTGCTTCCAGAAGGACCCAGACATAGACCCTGTCGCGCAAGGTGGTCAGGTCACTGGCGTCATACATCGCGGCACCGCCTGCGGGTCCGGCCAGATCGTCGGGGGCGATGAAGCTGGCGCCCGCTTTCTCGAATTCCGACAGGAT
>CAYQPD010000264.1:0-2388 GCA_964419305.1 uncultured Rhodobacter sp. | reverse complement strand
GTCCACAACCGGCAGGCGTGGATATAGCTTTCCGCGTCAAACTGGCCGCCGGTGTAGAACTTCAGCAGGTTCATCGACGCCAGATTGCAGGCGGTATCGTCAAGGAACATGTATTCCGAGCACGGGTTCGAGGCCCGGATCGCGCCATCTTCCGGGCAGGTGTGCCAGGCGTTGATGCTGTCGTGAAACTGGATGCCAGGGTCGGCGCAGGCCCAGGCGGCATGGCCGATCTGATCCCACAACTCGCGCGCCTTGATGGTTTTCGAGACCTTGCCATCGGTGCGCCGGATCAGCGCCCAATCGGCATCGTCCTTGACCGCCTTGAGAAAGGCATCCGTCACCCGCACCGTGTTGTTCGAGTTCTGGCCCGAGACCGAAAGGTAAGCCTCGGAATCCCAATCGGTGTCGTAGGTCGGGAATTCGATGCTGGAAAACCCTTGCCGCGCGTATTGCAGCACCCGGTTGATGTAGGTTTCCGGGATCATCACCTTCTTGGCGCCGCGAATCGCCGACTTAAGGGCGACGTTTTTCGCCGGATCGGTGGCGTCAGCCATGCCGCCGTCCCAACCCTTGATCGCGGCAAAGATTTCGTTGAGCTTCTGCTCGTGCATCTTGGAACCGGCCACCAGTGCGGCGACCTTTTGTTCCTCGATCACCTTCCAGTTGATGAATTCCTCGATATCGGGGTGATCGACATCGCAAATCACCATCTTGGCGGCGCGGCGCGTGGTGCCACCCGACTTGATCGCCCCCGCCGCGCGGTCGCCGATCTTGAGAAACCCCATCAGGCCCGAGGATTTGCCGCCACCCGACAGCCGTTCCCCCTCGCCGCGCAAGGACGAGAAGTTCGAGCCGGTGCCCGAGCCGTATTTGAAGAGCCGCGCTTCCCTGACCCAAAGGTCCATGATGCCGCCATCGCCCACCAGATCGTCCTTGACCGACTGGATGAAGCAGGCATGCGGCTGGGGGTGCGCGTAGGCGCTGTCGGATTTCGTCAGCTTGCCCGACTGGTAATCGACGTAGAAGTGGCCCTGCCCCGGTCCGTCGATGCCGTAAGCCCAATGCAGCCCGGTGTTGAACCATTGCGGGCTGTTCGGGGCGGCCATCTGGCGCGCCAGCATGAAACGCATCTCGTCATGGTAGGCGTGGGCATCCGCCTCAGAGCTGAAATAGCCGCCCTTCCAGCCCCAGTAGGTCCAGGCCCCGGCCAGCCGGTCAAACACCTGCTTGGCCGACGACTCGCCGCCAAAGCGCGCGCCCTCGGGCAAGGCGGCAAGGGCGGCCTCGTCGGGCACCGCGCGCCACAGGAATTCCGGCACGCCCTTTTCCTTGACGCGCTTGCACACGGCGGGCACCCCGGCGCGGCGGAAATATTTCTGCGCCAGCACGTCACAGGCAACCTGGCTCCAGCCTTCGGGCACTTCGACCGCATCGTTGTGAAATACCACGGTGCCATCGGGATTTCTGATCTCCGACACCGCCGTGGCAAACTTGATCGCGCCGTAGGCGCCGGTCTGGGTGGTGGTGAACTTGCGCTCGATCTTCATGCCCCGTCGTCCCTTGCTGTTGCGGCAGGGCTTGGCACCCTGTCCGATATTCGGTTGGCCGTGACCTCGCCAGTGCAGGGATGAAAACTCAGCCCGCTTTTCCGCGACACGGAAAAGACGGCACGCGCAGGCCCCCTGCGCATTGATCTGATGATTCTGTCCCCGCCCGGCTTTCACTACATCTGGTAGGTCTCCGGATCACCATGACAAACTGTCGTATTCTTTTCGCTGATTCAATCAAAAATTTGTGGCTTTGGTCGGATAATTTGCTTGACCTGCGAGGATCGCATTCGCAGCCCGGATCCCCCGCCGAGTCTTGCGACTCAGCCAAAGGTTGTGGGCAAGCCTGGGGATAAGTCGCGCACAACCGGGCGAGTGGCGGCAAATTCAGAAGGTTTCTGGCGCGGTTGGCGAGGGATGTTCAGAACTGGCATGAGCCGGTTTTGCAACCCCGCCGCAGGTTCGACCCAAGCTGTCCGGCCCCGCCCTGCCCCAAACGGCGACAGCCGCGAACGCGGGTTTGTCCGACACTGTGGCGGCAGCACCGCACCTGGGCCACCTTTCGCCGTGCCGGACTTTGCGCCGACGCCCTTTCCACCGCACCCGTCAGGGCGTAAAGAAGCGCCAAATCATCATCCCTCAGGAGGCACCTGCCATGAGCACGATCATCGACATTCACGCCCGCGAAATTCTTGACAGCCGCGGCAACCCCACGGTCGAGGTCGATGTGACCCTTGAAAGCGGTGCAACCGGCCGTGCCTCCGTGCCCTCGGGGGCGTCAACCGGGGCGCACGAGGCGCACGAGCGCCGCGACGGCGACGCCGCGCGCTACATGGGCAAG
>CAYQPD010000263.1:0-2407 GCA_964419305.1 uncultured Rhodobacter sp. | reverse complement strand
GCCCAGACGCCCGCACCGGTGTTGCCCCACATCAGCAGGTGATCCACCGCCTGGCAGTCATGCAGCGCGGCATCGCTACACCTATTGAGACGTTACAGCTAGTGTTAGCCACCCGACACCTGATACCCGATCGCCGTGAAAGCGCCCGCTTTTGCGCGGCGCCATCAGCGCCAGGCTCTCACCGAGCGGGCGCTTTGTCACCGCAAGCGCGATGATCGAGGTCAGGTGGGCTTTGCCATAAAGCGCTGACCGCAAGGGTTGCCGCGCCCTCCCGCGGTTGGGCGCTGCCCTCCAGGGGGGGGCAAATGAGCGGCAGATTAGCCCCGCCAACGCCGCCCCAGCCGCGCTGCCCGTGGCGGATTGCCAGCCAACCGGGTGTGGACCGATCGGGCCAAAGGGCGGGGAACGCTTGGTCAGGAGCGCAACACCGGATCGTTGGCCCCTTTGTTGGCGGCAATCTGGTGCGCGCCGCCTTGCCATGCCAGCCATTTCCGCGTATTTCATCGCCCCATGACCCGTTTTTTCGCCATGGACGACCGCAAGCGCCTGCCTTGGCGTTTCTATGGCGCGCAGCGCTCGGTGCTGGCCCGCGCCTGAGCGGCCGCACCTGCGCCGGTCTGTCCATTCCCCATTTTCATCCGAAAGTAGCGCCATGCCCGCTTTGAAAACCCTCTATGACAAGATCTGGGATGCCCACGTCGCCAGCCAGGCCGAAGACGGCACCTGCCTGCTCTATATCGACCGCCATCTGGTGCACGAAGTCACCAGCCCGCAAGCCTTCGAGGGCCTGCGCCTGACCCACCGCAAGGTGCGCAGCCCCGAAAAGACCATCGCCGTGCCCGATCACAACGTGCCCACCACGCCGGGCCGCGACACCCATATCGACAACGAGGAAAGCCGCATCCAGGTCGAGGCGCTGGACCGCAACGCCCGCGATTTCGGGGTGGTCTATTACCCGGTGGCCGATGTGCGCCAGGGCATCGTTCACATCGTCGGCCCCGAACAGGGCTGGACCCTGCCGGGCATGACCGTGGTCTGCGGGGATAGCCACACCGCGACGCATGGCGCGTTCGGCGCATTGGCGCATGGCATCGGCACCTCGGAAGTCGAGCACGTGCTGGCCACCCAGACCCTGATCCAGCAGAAATCCAGGAACATGAAGGTCGAGATCACCGGCCACCTGCGCCCCGGCGTCACCGCCAAGGACATTACCCTTTCGGTGATCGGCGCGACCGGAACGGCAGGCGGCACCGGCCATGTCATCGAATACTGCGGCAGCGCGATCCGCGATCTGTCGATGGAAGGCCGCATGACGGTGTGCAACATGGCGATCGAAGGCGGGGCGCGGGCCGGGATCATCGCGCCCGACGAGACCACGTTTGCCTATTGCATGGGCCGCCCGCACGCGCCCAAAGGGGCAATGTGGGAGGCGGCACTGGCGTGGTGGAAAACCCTTTATTCCGACGAAGGTGCCCGGTTCGACAAGGTGCTGACGCTGAAGGGCGAGGACATCGCCCCGGTGGTGACTTGGGGCACCAGCCCCGAAGATGTGCTGCCGATCACCGGCACCGTGCCCGCACCATCGGATTTCACCGGCGGCAAGGTCGAGGCGGTGCAGCGCAGCCTTGCCTACATGGGGCTGACGCCGGGCATGAAGCTGACCGACATCGCGATTGATACCGTGTTCATCGGGTCGTGCACCAACGGCCGGATCGAGGATTTGCGCGCCGCCGCCGCCATCCTGAAGGGCCACAAGATCAAGCAGGGCCTGCGCGCGATGGTGGTGCCGGGCTCGGGTCTGGTGCGGGCGCAGGCCGAAGCGGAAGGGCTGGCGCAGATTTTCCTCGACGCGGGGTTCGAGTGGCGTCTGGCAGGCTGCTCGATGTGTCTGGCGATGAACCCCGACCAGTTGGAGCCGGGCGAGCGCTGCGCCTCGACCAGCAACCGCAATTTCGAGGGCCGCCAGGGCCGCGGCGGGCGCACCCACCTTGTCAGCCCCGCCATGGCGGCAGCGGCGGCGATCACCGGGCGGCTGACGGATGTGAGGGAGATGATGATTTGAAATGGGTTAAGTTTCGGGGCTATTCCATAGATGAGCATCTTAGAGACCAAGGGATGTCATTCGAAGCTTTCGATGTCGTAGATGAAGTCCTGAAGGACGGTGCATCTCGCAAACTCAGAAAGAAGATGGCAAACCGCCTAGTAAAGGGCCTTCGAGCGGAGGGCCTAAGTATGGACGAGCAGTTTGACCTTGGCGCTGTGCGGCATGGTGTTTACTGCATCGCTCTGGATGGAGAGTTCGAGTTCGACTACGAGAAAAAGCCTTCTCGTGTCCTTTACATCGGGAGCGGAAACATTAAGGGACGGATCCAGAGCCACCTTGAGGGTAAATTGTTCGACTTCGCAT
>CAYQPD010000262.1:0-2466 GCA_964419305.1 uncultured Rhodobacter sp. | reverse complement strand
TACAAATGGGCCGAACGCCGCAAGATCGAACGCCACCCCACGACTGGTGCGATGCAGCTTGTCGAGGTGCGCGAGCGGGTCGAAGAAGTGGAAATCTTCAAGCCCAAGGACGTGCCTGTCGCGCCGACGGCCGCCGCCAAACCAGCAGCCCTCCTGTTCGACAATCTGCGCAAGTTCGAACTGATGGCGTTTGGCGTGCCCGAGGAATGGGTGAACGACGTCCGCGCCGCGACCGAGGACACCCTGTTCGACATCATCGGGCATCTGCCGCAAGAGGCGCAGGAAGCCCTGCTGAAACTGGCCGTGGGCGAAAAACCGCAACCGCCAGAGCCCGCGCCCGCCCTCGCCGATCCCTTCGCCCATCCCGACGCCCAGCGCCGCTTCCGCGTGCTGACCAATGCCGAAGAGCTGAAGCAGGCACTGGACTACCCGTGGGACAAATGGGCGGTTTTCCTGCATCCCGCCCAAGCGGACCTGGTCGAGCGGTCTTTCTCCGGCCCGACCCGGGTGTCCGGATCGGCCGGAACGGGCAAGACCATCGTTGCGCTGCACCGCGCCGTCCATCTGGCGCGCGCCAACCCGGGTGCCACCGTGCTGCTCACCACGTTCTCGAAGGTGCTGGCAAATTCATTGCGTATCAAGCTGGCCAGCCTGGTGGGTGAAGAGCCAGCGATTGCCGCCCGGATCGTCGTCAAGGCAATCTCGGCGGTTGGCTATGACCTCTATTCCGAACGGTTCGGTCAGCCCCAGATCGCCGCGCCCGCGATGATCCGCTCGCTGATTACCAAGGCGGCATCGGAGGTCGAGGGCCACCGCTTTTCCGCCCATTTCCTTGTTGGTGAGTGGGAAGACGTTGTCGATGCCTGGCAACTGCGCTCTTGGGACGAATATCGGGACGTGTCGCGCCTTGGTCGCAAGACCAGGATCGGCGGCAAACAGCGCGAAGCCCTCTGGGCAATCTTTGAACGCGTGCGCGCGGGACTGGTGGAACGGCGGATTGTCACCTGGTCCGACGTGTTCGGGCGGTTGACGGAAAGCCTGACGGCGAAGGGCGCTCGCCCCTATGATTTCGCGGTGATCGACGAGGCTCAGGATCTGGGTGTAGCCGAGGCGCGATTCTTCGCCGCAATGGCGGTGGGCCGGGGCGACGGTCTTTTCTTTGCAGGCGATCTCGGCCAGCGCATTTTCCAACAGCCGTTTTCGTGGAAAGCGCTGGGCCTTGATGTCCGCGGCCGTTCCCATACGCTGCGCATCAACTACCGCACATCGCATCAGATCCGGCTTCATGCCGACAGGCTGCTTCCGGCGACCGTCTCTGACGTCGATGGAAACGCGGAGAGTCGGCGTGGCACGGTGTCGATGTTCGACGGCCCGCCGCCGATGGTCGTGGCTTGCACCGATGCCGATCACGAGTGCCGCATCGTCGGCAAGTGGATCAGTGAGCGCCTGAAAGAGGGCTGCGCACCAAGCGAGGTGGGCGTTTTCGTGCGGTCCGATGCAGAACTGAAGCGCGCTCGGGCTGCAGTGAAGGCTGCAGGTGCGCGCGCGGTTGAATTGAACGACAAGGTCGAAGTCGAAGTCGGTGCTGTCGCCATCAGCACGATGCATTTCGCCAAAGGGCTGGAATTCCGGTCTGTCGTGGTGATGGCCTGCGACGACGACGTCATTCCCCAATCGGATCGCATTGAGTCGGTGGCGGACGATGCTGACCTTGAAGAGGTCTACAACACTGAACGGCACTTGCTTTATGTAGCATGCACCCGTGCGCGCGATCATCTTCTGGTAACGGGCATCACGCCGGTGTCCGAGTTCGTCGATGATTTTCTGAAGGGGAGTTGATCAGACCAATTGGTCGGGCAGCGCCGCAACCAATTGCCAACTCTGTTCCTACTGCCTCAACCCTCGACCATCGAAAGAGGGTGGCATCTTGGGCGCTTTGGTTTAGGCCCCCCTGGCATGGTTCCTCCCCGGCCCCGAACGTATGCGGGGGGGCGCAGCGCGGCAGTTCGCTAGCGCGCGGCGATTTCACCGGGGAATCCACTTGGAAGCCACTTCGCCGGGTCCGCAAAATAAAATCACAAGATAACAAATAGTTGCATGGCAACATGTGTGCCTCAGGGTGGATTCTTGACAAAAACAGTCAAATCCACCTGCGGAAGCCAGGAAGCCAGTTTGGGAAGCCACCGAAGCCAGATGGAAGACACACCCGCTGAGAAGCTATTGAATCCGCGTGCATTTTTCGTTTGACAAAGCTGCCCCCCTTGACGCACCCCTTGATCATCGAAGAATGGCGCCCGGAGGAACCCCCTCGCGGGCGTTTTCGTTTTCCCGACATCGCGGATCCCGATCCTGCCGCCGACCGTTCCGGTCGCGCGCTTGCGTCTGCCCGCCGTTCGCCACAGCAGAGAACCTCCCATGGACCTTGTCTTCGCGCCAAGCGAGATCGAGACGTGGCCGATTGACCGG
>CAYQPD010000261.1:0-2498 GCA_964419305.1 uncultured Rhodobacter sp. | reverse complement strand
CATTGATGCGCGAACAAGGTCTCGATCTCGGTCCAGGCGCGGGCCTCGTCGTAATGCCGCTGGCCGAGCGCGGTCAGGCAACTGTCCCAGTTCCATTGGAACGGGTAAAGCCCCCTGGTCGGCACGGTATAGCTGCCACGGTCGTTTTCGCGCAAAATGTCCTTGGCGATCTCGGCAAGCGGGGTCGGGGCGTTCATGTGATGGCCTTCTGGGTTTCAGGGTCGAACCAGCGGATGCGGTCGGCAACCGGTGCCAGCGAAAGGTGATCGCCCGGTGCCACCACCAGCGTGCTCTCGAGCACGGCGCGCAGCATCACCCCGGCGACCGTGGCGGTGACCAGCGTATGCGGCCCCAGCGGTTCCACCACCCGCACTTCGGCCACCAGCCCGTGCTCGGCGGGGTGCAGATCTTCCGGGCGGATGGCGAATTCGATCTGCGGCGCGGCGCTGCGGGGGCCGACGAAGTCGTGCCCGGCCACCTGCCAGCGCCCTTCACCCAGCGCCCGGGCGGGCAGAAAGTTCATCGGCGGGTTGCCGATGAAGCTGCCGACAAAGCGCGCCGCCGGGTTGCGATAAACCTCGACCGGGCGATCGGCCTGCACGATGTCGCCGCCGTGCATCACCGCAATGCGGTCGGCCAGGCTCATCGCCTCGACCTGATCATGGGTGACATAGATCGTGGTGGTTTTCGAGGCCGCCAGCACGCCCTTCAGTTCGGCCCGCATTTCCAGCCTGAGCAGCGCATCGAGGTTCGAGAGGGGCTCGTCCATCAATATCACGTCGGGCTCCATCGCCAGCGCGCGCGCCACCGCCACGCGCTGCCGCTGACCGCCCGACAATTGGCCGGAATAGCGTTTCAGCAACTGCTCGATATGCATCAGTTCGGCGGTGCGGGTGACGCGCCGCACCACCTCGGGCTTTGGCAGCCTTTGCATGCGCAGCCCAAAGGCGATGTTCTCGAACACCGTCAGATGCGGAAACACCGCGTAGTTCTGAAACACCATCGAAATGCCGCGCGCGCGGCGGCAGCCGGTCCACCCGCCGCCCGCCGATCCAGACCTCGCCCGTCGTCGGCACCTCAAGCCCGGCGATGATGCGCAACAGCGTGGTCTTGCCGCAGCCCGAGGCGCCCAGCAGCACGACGAATTCCTGATCGTTGATCGTCAGGTCGATCGAATGCAGCGCGGTAAAGGCCCGGAAGGTCTTGCCGACGCCCTTGATTTCGATTTCGGCCATGCCGGGCTCCTATCGGTTGGCGATGCCCCACATCGCAAAAAGGTATTTGCGCACCGCGAAGATAAAGACCAGCGCGGGCACCACCAGCGCAGCACCCCCTGCAAATTTCAATGGCAGCGGCGAGACGTCGAGGCTTTGCAGCAGAAAGGCGGTCAGCGTGCGGTGCTCGATGGTCAGCACCGCAGCCGCAAAAACCTCGTTCCACGACACCACGAAGGCGAACACCGCCGAAGCGGCGATGCCCGGCGCGGCCAAGGGCATCACCACTTTGAAGAACGCCTGCACCCGGTTGCAGCCCAGCGTCAGCGCCGCCTCTTCCAGCTCGTAAGGAATGCCCGAGAACAGCGAATAGGTAATCAGCACCGCAAAGGGCAGCGCCAGCGTGGTATGCACCAGCGCGAGGCCGAGCACGGTATCATCAAGCCCGACGCGGATGAACAGCACCGCCAGCGGCAGCGCCAAGAGCGGCAGCGGAAAGGCGCGCGTCATCACCACCAGAAAGCGGAATACCTGCTTGCCGGGAAAATCGAACCGCGCCAGGGCATAGCCCGCAGGTGCCCCGGTGCCGATTGCCATCACCATCGTCAGCACCGCCACCTGAACCGAGCTCCAGAGCGCCGCGGTGACCCCCTTGAAGCCGAGAAAGAAGCGGATCGAGGCAAGGTCGAAGCTCGGCCAGAACCATTTCGGAAAGCCGGTGACCTCGGCGGGGGCCGAAAGCGCGTTGATCAGCAGCAGATAGATCGGCACCAGCACCCAGACGCAGGCCAGCACCACGGCGGCCAGAAACAGCCGGTTTCCGGCGTGGTGCACGGTGGTTTTGCTCATGGCCGCGCCTCCTTGGGCACATGCAGCAGGCGCAGGATCAGCACCGTGAAGCCTACCGAGATGGCGAGAATGACCATCGCATAGGCGGCGGCCACGCCGCGCTCCTGCATCGTGAATTGCCAGTTATAAGTCTCGCTCATCAGCACCGGCAGGTTGGTGCCGCCCAGCGCCAGCACCACGGCGAACACCTCGAAGGCCATGATGACGCGCAGGATCAGCGCGGTCTGCAGGCTGGGTTTCAACAGCGGCAGCGTGATGCGGCGGAACCTTTGCCAGCGGCTGGCACCAAATACTTCGGCGGCCTCGCCGTATTCCTTGGGTATCAGGCCCATGCCCGCCACCAGAATCACCATCATGATCGCCGTGGCGCGCCATAACTCGGTCAGCACGACCGCGGTAAAGATCACGCCCTTGCTCTGGTAGCCAAGGAACAGT
>CAYQPD010000260.1:0-2516 GCA_964419305.1 uncultured Rhodobacter sp. | reverse complement strand
GAACGTCCACTGGACGTTCTTCTGATCCGCCTCACCCACGAATATGTTCGGCGAAAATCACGCCACGTTCCTCGCTGCTGAGGTGCTTGCTTCGTTTGTCCATCGCAAGATCCTATGCCCTGTGGGCGTCCGGTGTTGCACTTGCAACTTGAGCCTAAGAGTTCCATCCCGGATGATCAAATAACTCTTCGGCCAGCGCACGTGCCGACGGAAGGGTTACCCCTCCCATCATGCCAAGATTGAAGGTTCGTAGAATGTGTCGGGTTTTGCCGTCGGCCGACATTCGGCCGAATAGCTCACGAATTGACTTCAGTCTGGTCGCCATTGTCCGCCCCCTTGCGATCAGCTACACCCACTCGTCCCGCCGCAGGTGTTGCACTTCATGCAGGTGCCGTTGCGCACCATGGTGTAGTTGCCGCATTCGGCGCAGGCCTCGCCTTCATAGCCTTGCAGGCGCGCCTTGGTGCGGGCGTCAAGCGCGACGGTGCCGCTGGCCAGCGCGGTGGCCCCGATGGTGCCATCGCTGAACGCCATGGCCAACGCCCCATCCGTGCCGTGCGCCATCGCCGCCGCCATGCCGCCCTGCAACACCACCAGATCCTGCGGCAGGCGTTTGCGCAGATACCCGGTCGAGCTGATCTGCTTGAGCACCTCAAGCGAGCGCGACGCTGCCGAGTCGCTCAACGCCGCGACGTTGCGCTTGCCCTCGTCGCTGCCGCCGCCGATGTCGTCGAACGAGGCGCCGGTCGGTTTGACATGGGCCAGATCGGTGCGGTCAAGGTAGCTGACCGCCAGTTCGCGAAAGATGTAGTCAAGGATCGAGGTCGCATTCTTGATGGTCTCGTTGCCCTGCACCATCCCGGCCGGCTCGAATTTGGTGAAGGTGAAGGCCTCGACGAATTCCTCGAGCGGCACCCCGTATTGCAGGCCGACGCTGACCGCGATGGCGAAATTGTTCATCATGGCGCGAAAGCCCGCACCTTCCTTGTGCATGTCGATGAAAATTTCGCCCAGCATGCCGTCACGGTATTCGCCGGTGCGCAGGTAAACCTTGTGGCCGCCGACCACCGCCTTCTGGGTGTAGCCCTTGCGCCGGTCGGGCAGCTTTTCGCGGTGGCTGCGCACGATTTCCTTGATGATCACCTTCTCGATGATCTTCTCGGCCAGCACGACGGCCTTTTCCTGCTGGCTGCCCGAAACCAGCACTTCCGCCGCCTCGTCGTCGTCTTCCACCAGCGCCGACGCCAGCGGCTGGCTGAGTTTCGAGCCATCCCGGTAAAGCGCGTTGGCCTTGATGCCCAGCGACCACGACAGCTCGTAGGCCGCCAGGGTTTCCGCGATGCTGGCCGAGGTCGGCATGTTGATGGTTTTCGAGATTGCCCCCGAAATGAACGGCTGCGCCGCCGCCATCATGTGGATGTGGCTTTCGACCGACAGCGCGCGCTTGCCGGTCTTGCCGCAGGGGTTGGCACAATCGAACACGCTTATGTGCGCGGGTTTCAGGAACGGCGCACCTTCCAGCGTCATCGAGCCGCAAACGTGGTCGTTGGCGGCGTCGATCTGGGCTTTGGTAAAGCCGAGGTGGCGCAGCAGATCAAAGGTCGGGTCGGCCAGCTTGTCTTCGGGGATGCCAAGGGTCAGGCGGCAGAAATCGGTGCCGATGGTCCACTGGTTGAAGACGAAGCGGATATCAAAAGCCGAGGGCAACGCGGCCTCGATCTTCTCGATCTCGCGCGCGCCAAAGCCATGCCCGACCAGCGCGGTGGTGTTGATGGCGGGGCAATTGCCCAAGGAACCATGACCCACCGCATAGGCGATGATCTCGGCGATCTGCGCCGCCCCATAGCCCAGCTTTTCCAGCGCCGCCGGCACCGACTGGTTGATGATCTTGAAATAACCGCCGCCCGCCAGTTTCTTGAACTTGACCAGCGCAAAGTCGGGCTCGATGCCGGTGGTGTCGCAATCCATCACCAGCCCGATGGTGCCGGTGGGGGCCAGCACCGACACTTGCGCGTTGCGAAAGCCATGCGCCTCGCCCAGGCTCAGCGCCTCGTCCCAGGCCGATTTCGCCAGCGTCACCAGCACCGGCTCGGGGCAGTTGGCGGCGTCGAGCGGCACCGGGGCGACGTTCAGCGCCTCATACCCCGTGGCCCGGCCGTAAGCCGCGTTGCGGTGGTTGCGGATCACCCGCAGCATGTGGGCGCTGTTGCGTTTGTGCCCGGCAAACGCCCCGAGCTCGCCCGCCATCTCGGCGGAAGTGGCATAGGCGACGCCGGTCATCAGCGCCGACAGCGCGCCGCAGAGCGCCCGGCCTTCGGCCGAATCATAGCCCAGCCCCATGTTCATCAAGAGCCCGCCGATATTGGCATAGCCAAGGCCAAGGGTGCGGAAATCATAGCTGAGTTGCGCGATTTCCCTGGATGGAAACTGCGCCATCATCACCGAAATTTCCAGCGTCACCGTCCACAACCGGCAGGCGTGGATATAGCTTTCCGCGTCAAACTGGCCGCCGGTGT
>CAYQPD010000259.1:0-2525 GCA_964419305.1 uncultured Rhodobacter sp. | reverse complement strand
CCAGGTGGAGGCTGCCGTCCATTGGCGGATCGGAAGTGATTTTGTCATTCTCGCTGCCTCCAAGGCCGCACCTTCGGCATCGCCGCCGTCACCTCGACTTCTCGCAGCATGCCGCCCGCGATCAGCCCCTCCCGCACCCAATCCAGCGCCTGCCACCAATCCTCATAGCCGCGCCGCGCGTAGGCGATCTGCTCGGGATGCGGCCGCCAGGTGACCGGGCAGGCCAAGACCTCGACAGTGCGCCATTTGCCGTGGGTCAGCACGTGTTCGGTGCCGACGACGATGGTGGCGGCCCGCTCGCCATGCTGGTTCTGCTTGACCTCGACCGGCACGCAGCGCGGCACGACGCCGGGCATCCAGTCGGGCGTCAGGCCAGCGCGCGCCAATTCCGCCACGCGGATCGCCATGCGGATGCCGCCGAGGCTGTCGGGCATCCCTGCCACCGTTGCCGCAATCACTTCGGCGTCGGGGTGGGTGTAGCTGCCCATCTTGTGCTGACCGCCGTCCACCTTGCAGCCAAGCATGGCGCGTTGCAGCAGGACGTATTCGAGGCCAAAGCCGAATCGTTCCTCCGTCACGTCCTTTGGCGGCGGCAGTTCCAGCTGCGCTTGCTCGACGCGGAACGCCCATTCCAGCGCTGCCTGGACGCGCAGCGCGCGTTTCACCTTTGTGCCGCCCGTGCGGCCGATCTTTCGCTGGATGCTCACGGCTGCATCCCCTCAAACAGGGACATCTGCGCCGGGCGCTGGGCCTGGTCCGTCGGCCGCCAGATCCACGGGCCCGAGGCCATGGGCAGCTCCAAGCGTGATGAGGCGCGAAGTGCCGGACGAACACGGTCCGCCCCAGAGCGTCAGCCGGTCGGGCGTGGCGCAGATATTGGACCAGTCGGCGGCCAACATCCGGCGGAAGAGGAAGCCGCTCGTGACAATTGCCCTTGCCGCGCACGCGGATCGTGCCCGCGCGCCAGTCGATGTCGTCGAGCCCGAGCCCGGCGACCTCGCTGCGCCGCAGGCCGAGGCGGACCAGCAGGGTCAGGATCGCCAGATCGCGGATGCCAACGACCGTGCTGGCATCGCAGGCCGCAAGAAGGCGCCGCACCTGATCGGGATCGAGACCCTTGGGCAACCCTGCCAGTCGGC
The DNA here is from genome assembly GCA_964419305.1 of uncultured Rhodobacter sp. Lineage (GTDB taxonomy): Bacteria > Pseudomonadota > Alphaproteobacteria > Rhodobacterales > Rhodobacteraceae > CAYQPD01. Next base: position 1,386 of record CAYQPD010000259.1, on the reverse strand, counting down.
GACGCAAGACAGTCGGCACGGCCGAGACAAGCGACCATTCCGTGACGCCGTCCAGATGCAGAAAGCCGAGGAACGAACGCAACGCCGTGACTGTCAGCTTCGCCACCCCGCCGTTCAGGCACGGGCACCACGCCACCACGAAGGAGGTGACATCGGCCGGGGTCAGGCTCTCCAGTTCAAGACCATCGGAAGACAGCCTGTGGTCCAGAAACGGGCGCAGGCGATTGATCAACCTGAGCCATGGACAAATCGCCCATCGCGATCTGTTGACCCTGCAACCAGCCGCTCAGGTCGCCCAGCAGCTTCCGATGCTTCCAGATTGTGCCGGGCGCGTATCCCTGCCGACGCAAATCCTCCTCGAGTCCTTTCGAAAGGACCGTGACAGGGTTCTTACCTCGTCTCTTCTTCTGATCGATCATCATGATATCCCCTCGTTTCGATGTGAACGAGAAGACGTTACCAGCCCTTAGCTCCGAGGATTATGCCGACCCCTTCACAGCGATCCTCACCAGAAACAACGACTTAAAACCCTACATCGGCATAATCCGGACATCGGCATAATGCGATTTATGCCGATGTCGGCATAAGGCGCACAGCATCCGTGGTGCCATGTCGGGCGCGCTGGGCAAGAAGCTGGGTCTGGTCGTGGTTTCGGCAAAAGACGATGCGCGGGGCAGGGTGTATCGGATCGCCGTACCGGCATGATGCGCAGCCATCCAGCAGATGGCGCAGACTGCTGGACATAGCGACAAACACACCTCGGGCAGGCAGTCTGCATCTCGGAACAGTCAGATTTCGACTTGGCAGCAGAAAGTGCATGCCGCGACCGAAAAGCGTCTCGCGGCCGAAATCTAAGGCTATCGAATCCCGGTGACAAGGTTATCAAGGGCTTGGAAGCCTCTGTTGGCCCTTGGAATTCGGATTCACCACGTTTGACCTTTGACCCCGCCCCATTCCTGACACGCTGCGTCGCGGTCGATCTGGAGGTTGATCCGAAAACGGCGCGGCTGTTCGCCTTTGCGGCGGTGCGGGGCGAGGCGGTGGTGGTGCACAAGGGGGCCGCGCTGGCGCCTGCGCTGGATCGGCTGGAGGAGTTTTGCGCCGGGGCCGTGCATCTGGTCGGCCACAACATCCTGCGCCATGACCTGCCGCATCTGGTGGCCAATAGGGCGCGGCTCGCGGCTCTGGGGGCGGCGGCGGTGGATACGCTGTGGCTGAACCCCCTGGCCTTTCCGCGCAATCCTTACCACCATCTGGTCAAGCACTATCAGGACGGGCGGCTGCAGGTCGGGCATGTGAATGACCCGGTTGAGGACGCGCGGCTTGCGCTGAAGGTGCTGGCCGATCAGATCGCGGCCTTTTCCCGGCTGGGGCAGGACGCGCCGG
>CAYQPD010000258.1:0-2527 GCA_964419305.1 uncultured Rhodobacter sp. | reverse complement strand
CGCCAGCGGCATTGCCCTGGGGTTCGAGCGCCTGGTGATGCTGGCCACCGCCGCCCCGCGGATCGACGATGTGATCTGGACCCCGGTCGCCGCCGACTGAGGCACCGGGCTTAGCCCACCTTCAGCACGATCTTGCCGATATGCGCGACGCTTTCCACCCGCCAATGCGCGGCGGGGGCCTGGTCGAGCGGGAATTCGCTGTCGATCACCGGCTTGAACGCCCCGCGCACGATCATCGGCCAGACCCTGGCCTCGATTTCGCGGGCGTAACCCGCCTTGGCCAGATCGGACTGCGGGCGCAGGGTCGAGCCGGTGATGGTCAGCCGCCGCACCATCACTTCGGCAAAGTTCACCTCGACCTTCGGCCCGGTCAGAAAGGCGATCTGCACCAGGCGGCCATCGTCGGCCAGCGCGCGCACATTGCGCGGCAGATAACTGCCCCCCACCATGTCGAGGATCACATCCGCCCCGCCCGCAGCGCGCAGGATCGCGACGAAATCCTGATCGTGATAGTTGATCGCGACCTCGGCCCCAAGCGCACGGCAGACCTCGCATTTCTTGTCGCTGCCGGCGGTGGTGAACACACGCGCCCCAAGGGCGTGCGCAAGCTGGATCGCGGTGGTGCCGATGCCCGACGTGCCGCCATGCACCAGAAAGCGCTGGCCCGCGCGCAGCCCGCCGCGCAGCACCATGTTGGGCCACACCGTGAAGCAGGTTTCCGGCAGGCAGGCGGCGTCGCGCAGGCTCAGCCCGGCCGGGATCGGCAGGGCGTGGTCGGCCTGGGTCAGGGCGTATTCGGCGTAGCCGCCGCCCGGCAGCAGGGCGCAGACCGCATCACCCACCGACCAGCGCCCGACCCCCACCCCGACGGCGGCGACATGGCCCGAACACTCCAGCCCCGGCAGCGGTGAGGCCCCGGGCGGCGGGGCATAAGCACCGGCGCGTTGCAGGGCATCGGGGCGGTTGACCCCGGCGTAAGCCACCTTGATCACAATCTGGCCGTAGCCCGGCACCGGCACCGGCACCGCGCAGGGGCGCAGCACATCCGGCCCGCCGGGCTCGGCTATTTCCATCGCAAGCATGCTGTCGGGCAGGGTCATGTCGGCGTCCTTGATCCTTATGGTTGGCGCGGTGTCAGCGACCCCGGCAGATCGTCACGGTGTTGCGGAGCCCTGATCCGGCTCAGAAATCCCAGCGGCCCGGCCAGCACCGCCTTGGCAAGCGGGTTCTCGCGCAGCCGCGCCTTCAGTTTTTCCACCTGCATCACATTGTCAATCCGGCGATCAATGAAATCCCGGGTCGCGGACTGATCAGGACTGTCGTCGCCCAGCCAGTAAAGCACCGCAGCGCCGTAAACCGCGCCCAGACTGGCGCGCTTGGAATACCAGTTGAGGTCGGTGTCGGTATCACCCAGGGCGCGCCAGATCGCATCCGCCGTGCCCCAGATCGCGCGCGCCCCGTCGGCGCCATGGCCGGGCAGGGCAAACAGCGCACTGGCGCGGCGCACCAGCTCGCGCGCGCCGCTGGCCTCCAGCCGGAACCGCAGCGCGGTGGCAATCCGCTGGCGCATCTTCATCGCCGCCAGATCGGTGGCGGCCAGCCGCGCCAGCATCGCCGCGTCGCCCGCCTGATGAAAACCCAGCGCCAGATCGACCCCGCCGCGCGGGAACAGCGCCCGCGCCAGCCCCTCGGCCACCCCCGACTCGGCAATCGCGCCGCTGAGCGCGGCCTCGGACCAGCCCTCGAACGGCACCAGCCCCGCTGCCGCCTGCAAAATCGCGGCCCTGGCCTGCTCGATGGTGTTTTCCGGCTCCATTTCCGTTCCTTTCCGATTGGGCGGTGGACAGCCCCCGCCGGTCTTGCTATAGGCGCCCAGCCTGCACGATCAGTGCAACTCTAACCCGGAAAGGTGGTGACAACCACATGCAGGTCAGCGTCCGCGACAACAACGTCGATCAGGCCCTTCGGGCCTTGAAGAAAAAGCTCCAACGCGAAGGCGTGTTCCGCGAAATGAAGCTCAAGCAGCATTTCGAGAAACCCTCGGTCAAGCGTGCCCGCGAGCAAGCCGAAGCGATTCGCCGCTCGCGCAAACTCGCGCGCAAGAAAGCCCTCCGCGAAGGCGGTCTGTAAGACGTTCCCGCGATGCTGGGCGGCCCGTCCGCCTGCCGATCAACCCCCGCGCGCGAGTGTCGGGGGTTTTTCATTGCGCGGCCAACGCCCGCGCCCGCACCAAGGCTTGACCCTTGCAACCACGCGGCTAGTTATAAACCAACTTACGACGAGCCGCGCGTTTGTGGTCCGTGGCATCACCCGCGATGCAGTCGGTGCATTGGTGCCGTGTGCAACCCCGAACCGGGCCGAATTGGAGCCGAACGCGAAAGGAAAGGCCATGGAAATTGCCAAGAACACGATCTGCCTGTGGTTCGACAAGGATGCCGAGGCCGCCGCCCGCTTTTACGCCGCGACCTTTCCCGACAGCCGCGTTGGTGCTGTCCAACGCGCGCCCAGCGACTACCCGTCCGGCAAG
>CAYQPD010000257.1:0-2529 GCA_964419305.1 uncultured Rhodobacter sp. | reverse complement strand
CCTCCAATCAACCGGGTGTCAGCGGTCGCTGGCCGGTGCCAGCAATTCTGCGGTCCGGGCATGGCTTGCGCGCAAGGTCAGCAACCGGATGGTATCGCCATGCACAAAGCGATCGCCGACGATCTCGAGTCCGGCGGCCGGCGCATACTGCCCGGTGTTGCGATCAAACCGCGCGCCATAGGCAAACGCCACCCAGGGCGCCCAGAGCCGCATGATCGCCCGGCGCAGCGGGTGCGCCGACAGCGCATATTCCAGCACCCGGATTTCGCCACCCGGCTTGCAGATCCGCCGCAATTCGCTGAGCGCGGCAAGTTGCAGGCGGTCATCCAGCACGCAGAACAGGAAACTCGACGCGACCGCATCGAAGTGCCCGTCGGGAAAGCCCGTGGCGCAGATATTGCCCTGCTGCAAGGTGACGGCAATACCCAGGGCCTGCCGTCGCTGCCGCGCCCGCATCAGCATGGCCGGGCTGAGATCAAGGCCGGTCATTTCAGCCGTTTTCGGGTAGTGGGGCATGTTGCGGCCGGTGCCAACGCCCGCGTCCAGCACCCGCCCCGTGAACCCCTGCCAAAGCAGCGGGCGAATGCGGCGATAGCGGAAATGCTCGAACGGCAGATCAAGCAGATCATAAAGCCGTGCGATCGTGCGGTAGGTTTTCGGCTCGGTCACGGATGATCCTTGTCTTATGGCTTGGGTCGGTTCCCGGGGTAGCATCATATCTTCGCCCCCCGCAGCCTGAGCGCGTTCAGCACCACCGAGATCGACGAGGCGCTCATCGCGAAGGCGGCGAAGATCGGGCCGACCAGGATGCCGAGGAACGGATAGAGGATGCCCGCCGCGATCGGCACGCCGACGCCATTGTAGATCAGCGCGAAAAAGAGGTTCTGGCGGATGTTGCGCATCGTCGCCCTGGAAAGCCGCCGGGCGCGCACGATGCCGTCGAGATTGCCCTTGATCAGGGTGAAGCCCGCGCTTTCGATCGCTACGTCCGCCCCGGTGCCCATGGCGATGCCGACATCGGCCTGCGCCAGCGCCGGGGCGTCGTTCACCCCGTCGCCCGCCATCGCCACCTTGCGGCCCTCGGCCTGCAGTTCCTTGATGATCCGCGCCTTGTCGGCGGGCAGCACATCGGCGCGGATCTCGTCGATGCCAAGCTTTGCTGCTACCGCCCTTGCGGTGCGCTCGTTGTCGCCGGTGACCATGATGATGCGAAAGCCAAGCCGGTGCAGGGCCGTGAGCGCGGCGGGGGTGGTTTCCTTCACCGGGTCGGCAACGCTGACCAGCCCCGCCACCTTGCCGCCCACGACGACGAACATCACGGTCTCGCCTGCGTCGCGGCGGGTGTTGGCCTTGTCGGTCAGCGCCCCGGCCTCAAGCCCGAGATCGCGGATCAGCGCCAGATTGCCAAGCGCCACCGCCTTGCCATCAACGCGGCCGGTCACGCCCTTGCCGGTCACCGCCTCGAACTCTGCGGCCTCGACCATCTCGACGCCGCGTTCTTCGGCACCGCGCACGATCGCCTCGGCCAGCGGATGTTCTGATCCGCGCTCAAGCGAAGCGGCGAGGCGCAGCACCTCGGTCTCGTCATGGCCCGCCTCGGGGAAGACGCCGACCAGCTTGGGCTTGCCCATCGTCAGGGTGCCGGTCTTGTCGACGATCAGGGTATCGACCGTCTCGAACCGCTCCAGCGCCTCGGCGTTCTTGATCAGCACCCCGGCCTGCGCGCCGCGCCCGGTCGCCGTCATGATCGACATCGGCGTGGCCAGGCCAAGCGCGCAGGGGCAGGCGATGATCAGCACCGCCACCGCCGAGATCAGCGCGTAGCTCAGCGCCGGTTCCGGCCCCCAGATCGCCCAGGCGATGAACGACAGCGCCGCCACCCCGATCACCGCCGGCACGAAGAAACCCGCCACCTTGTCGGCGTATTTCTGGATCGGCGCGCGCGAGCGTTGCGCATTGGCCACCATCTGCACGATCTGCGCCAGCATCGTGTCGGCACCAACGCGCGTAGCCTCCATGATCAGGCTGCCGGTGCCGTTGATCGTGGCCCCGGTAAGCGGATCGCCCGCGACCTTTTCCACCGGCAGCGGCTCGCCGGAGATCAGGCTTTCGTCGACTGACGATCGCCCGTCCACCACCTTGCCATCGACCGGCACCTTGTCGCCGGGGCGCACCCGCAGCCGGTCGCCGATCTGCACCTCTTCCAGCGCGATTTCTTCCTCGGTCCCGTCCGGGCGGATCACCCGTGCGGTCTTGGCCGCCATGTCAAGCAGCGCACGGATGGCGCGGCCGGTGCCCTCGCGGGCCTTGAGTTCCATCACCTGACCCAGCAGCACCAGCGTCACGATCACCGCCGCGGCCTCGAAATAGACGCCGACCTGCCCGGTCATGGGGTCGCGGAAGCCCGCCGGAAACAACCCCGGCGCAATCACCGCAACCATCGAAAACAGGTAGGCCGCCGCGATGCCCATCGAAATCAGCGAGAACATGTTGAGATTCATGGTGCGAAACGACTTCCAGCCGCGCACC
>CAYQPD010000256.1:0-2557 GCA_964419305.1 uncultured Rhodobacter sp. | reverse complement strand
CCCTCTGGCGCGCGCCCCTGGGGCGATGTCATCGCCCGCACCTTCCGCATGAAAGGATAAGACCATGCCGATCCTCTCTGAGCCCCCGCACGCGGGCGGCTTCCTCGTCTGGGAAGCGCTGCGCGACTATTGCCGCAGCACCGTCATTCTGGCCTCCGGCACCCTGCAACCCGGCACCATTCTGGGCAAGATCACCGCCTCGGGCAAATACGCGGCCCACGATCCCGTTGCCGTGGACGGCACCCAGACCGCAGCCGCCATCCTCTGGGACAGCGTCGATGCCAGTGGTGGCGATACCAATGCCGTCGTGCTGATCCGCGGCCCCGCCATCGTCAACCAGTATGAGATCACCATCCCCGGCACGCCAACCGCGCCGCAGATCGCCGCCGCGCATGCAGCCCTGCTGACGCTCGGCATCCTCGTCCGCTGATCCGGACGTCCAAACCCCCAAACACACCCCCAAATCAGGAGGCACCCCATGGCCACCATGGACATCTTCGAAGGCGATGCCTTCGAGGGTCAAGAACTCACCCGCGCGCTGGAAAACATCCCCTTCAAGCCCGCCACCCTGTCCGGGTCGGGCCTGTTCGGTCCGCGCGGCGTCCGTTCGCGCACCGTCGTCATCGAGAGCCGCGACGGCACGCTGTCGCTGATCCCGTTCTCCGAACGCGGCTCGGCCTATGACCAGCAGACCCCGGAACGCCGCGATGTGCGGGCCTTTGTCTGCCGCCAGTTCAAGAAGCAGGACGTGATCTGGGCCTCGGAAATCCAGCAGGTCCGCGACTTTGGCACCGAATCTGCCACCCAACAGGTGCAGGCCGAGGTCGCCCGCAAGCTGGGCCGTCTGCGCAATGATGCCGAGACCACCTTCGAGTATCACCTCTTCAACGGCATCCAGGGGCTGGTCAAAGACCCGCGCGACGGTGCCACCGTGGTGAACTATTTCACCGAGTTCGGCATCGTCCCGGCCACCGAGGTGGATTTTGATCTCGACAACGCCACTCCCGCCTCGGGTGCCTTGCGCAAACGTTGCCAGGCGCTGATTGAAAGCGTCGAGGACACGATGGGGGGCCTCGCCACCGGCGCCATCGCGCTGCGCGCCGAGTGCGGTTCTGCCTTCTTCGCCGATCTGGTGGCGCACAAGGAGGTGCGCGAGACCTACCTCAACACCGCCGCCGCCGCCGATCTGCGCTCGCGCATCGCCGACGAGGTCAGCTTCGGCGGCATCACCTTCCGCCGCTATCGGGGCGGGGCGGGTTTTGGTGTCGCGACCGACAAGGCGGTGTTCTATCCCGAGGCCGTCGACGGGCTGTTCGAGATCTACCATGCCCCCGCCGACACGTTCGAGACGGTGAACACGCTGGGTCAGCCGCTTTACGCCCGGATGATCCCCGATCGGGATCGCGACGAATGGGTGCGGCTCGAAATCGAAAGCAACCCGCTGCCGATCTGCACCCGTCCGCAGGTGCTGCGGTCCGCGCGGCGGACGTGAGCCGTCAGACGGTGACTTCGTACCTTTCCCGCAACGCAGCGAGGTGCTGGGCCAACCAAGTGGCGGGCCCGGCATCATGCCATGTGCGCCAGAGTTCCGGATAGCTCATCGCCCGAAACTCCGGCGTCGACCCTGCCACGCGTTCCGCAAATGCCTTTATTTCTTGGCGGTGGGCCGCGAATTCTGGAGCGGCATCCGGGTTGGCGGGTTCCCAGTACAGATAAAGCAGGGTCACATGCCGATCTCTGAAGCAGCGCGCTAATCCGAACGCGTGCTTGATCAGTTGCGCCGCGTCCAGCCAGACGTAGCTGTCGGGTGCGTCGACAAGGCGGAGCATCTCGCGGAAATATCCCTGTTCGCGTCGATCATCGCGGATTTGTTCGGCATAGGCGGGGGAAAACGCGGCTCGGTGCTTGGCGAGATACTCGGTCAGTTTGGACTCGATCCCGACCACGTTGGTCGGGCCCGAAAGAAACACATCAAGGTTTGGCGCGCGACCGCCACGAAGGCCTGTCGGGCATTTCCGTTCAAATTGCAGCGCCTCGAAGGAGCCGTGGCCCGGCAATGCCAGATCGGCGGTCCTGTTCCGAAAAGGGGCGAAACAGTTGACCGCCAGCCCTGACGACGAATGTGCGGCTCGAAACTTGGTCTGAAGTTCGTTGCCATCCCCGGCCTGCAGGTCAGCCTCGAAATCGTCCGTCGCGACCAGCGGCAAGAGCGTATCGCGGAAATCGGGGGCATAGCCGTTGTCGTCGATCAAGATGTCGGGCCGCTGTCGCGCAAAGGCTGCCCTGAGCTGAACCAGCGCCCGGCTTCGAATCGGGCTCTTTCCAAGTGAAATCTGTTCCATGAGGCCAGTATAGCCATGACCAGCGTGTTTGCATCTGCAATGGACGCGCTCTTCGCCGATCCGAACATCGGCGTTGAGGCGATCTACACATCCGATGGCGGCGCGCCGGTTCTGGTGCGTGCCGTTGTCCGGCGGCCGGACGAGGTGACCAACTTTGGCGATGCCCGCCTTTGGTCGGAAACCACCCGCATCGACCTGCGCGTGGCCGAGGTGCC
>CAYQPD010000255.1:0-2573 GCA_964419305.1 uncultured Rhodobacter sp. | reverse complement strand
GCCGGCGCTTTTGTGCCAGGCGACGATAAGGCCGGTCGTCTGCGCCATGCCAAGGGCCGGCATGATCACCTCAAGCGGCATGGATCATCTCCCCCCGCATCAGCTTGCGCGCCATTGCAGCCACGGCCTCGGGCGTCGGCACGGTCAGATCTTCCAGCGCGGGCGAAAACGGCACCGGCACATCCATCGCCCCCATCCGAAGGGCCGGCGCATCGAGGTAATAAAACGCCTTTTCGTTGATCCGGCTGGCGATTTCGCCGGTGATGCCATAGCTTTGATGCCCTTCATCCACCACGATCACACGGCTGGTCTTTTTGGCCGACCTGATCAGCGTCTCTTCGTCCAAAGGAACAATCGTGCGCGGATCAATAACCTCAGCGCTGATGCCTTCGTTGGCGAGGATATCCGCCGCCTTTTGGCAAACCTGCACCATCGACGAGGTGCCGATCAGCGTGATGTCCGTGCCTTGCCGCAGCACGTTGGCGACGCCGAACGGGATCAGGTATTCACCCTCGGGCACCGGGGCCTTTTCCTGATACATCAGCTTGTCTTCGAAGATCACCACCGGGTTGTTGTCACGGATCGCGGTCTTCATCAGGCCCTTGGCCTCGTAGGCCGACGACGGCAGTGCCACCTTCAGCCCCGGAATATGCGCCACCAGCGCGTGCAGGCTCTGGCTGTGCTGCGCCGCCGAGCGCCGGGTGGCACCAAGATTGGTGCGCAACACCAGCGGCACGTTCAGCTTGCCGCCCGACATGTAATGCGTCTTGGCCGCCTGATTGCAGAGCTGATCCATGATCAGAAAAATGAAATCGCCGAACATCAGGTCCACGACAGGCCGCGCGCCGGTCATGGCGGCGCCGACGGCAATGCCCATGAAGCCCGGCTCGGCGATGGGCGTATCGACGACGCGGGCGGTGCCAAATTCTTCGACCAGTCCGGACAAGACCTTGAACGGCGTGCCCGCCTCGGCCACGTCTTCGCCGATGATGAACACCGTCGGGTCACGGCGCATCTCTTCGGCCAGCGCTTCGTTGACGGCTTGGGACAGGGTGATTTCGCGCATGGTCTCTCTCCTCAGGCCGCAAAGACATGCATGTCCACTTCGGACACATCGGGATATTTGGCCGCGAGTGCGTAGGCGACCGCGGCGGCGGCCTCGGTCTTGATTTCGGCCTGCATGGCGGCAAGTTCGTCAGAAGTGGCGATGCCTTCTTTGGTCAAATAACGCGCAAAAAGGGTGATCGGGTCTTTATTGTCCCGCCAGTCCTTTTCTTCGCCCTTGCTGCGGTAATATTCGCGGTTGATGTCGCCGACGTGGTGGCCGTGATAGCGATAGGTCATCAGTTCGACAAAGAACGGGCCTTCGCCCTTGCGGGCGCGGGCGACCAGTTTTTCGGTCAGCGTGTTGACCGCAAGAACATCCTGGCCATCAACGGTGTGGGCCTCGATGCCGAACGCCTCGGCGCGCGCGGTGATCGACCCGGCGGCGATTTCTTCGGTCTTGGTATATTCGGAATAGCCGTTGTTTTCGCAGGCATAAATGACCGGCAGATGCCAGAGCGCCGCCATGTTCATGACCTCATACAGCAGCCCCTGCGCGGTGGCACCATCGCCAAAGAAGCAGACGGTGACGTCATCCGTGCCCAGCAATTTGGCAGAAAACGCCGCCCCCGTGGCGATCCCCATCGAGCCGCCGACAATGGCATTCGCGCCAAGGTTGCCGTTCGACTGATCGGCGATATGCATGCTGCCGCCCTTGCCGCGGCAATAGCCTTCTTCCTTGCCCAAAAGCTCGCAGAACATCTCTTTGAACTCGGCGCCCTTGGCCACACAGTGCCCGTGGCCGCGGTGGGTCGAGGTGATCTTGTCACTCACCCGCAAGGCTTCGCAGATGCCCACGGCCACCGCCTCTTCGCCGGAATACATGTGCGTGAGGCCGGGCATCTTGGCGGAAAGGTAAAGCTGATTGGCCTGATCTTCAAAAGCACGGATGCGCGCCATCTGGGTGAACATCCGCAGATAGTCGTTTGCGTTCGATTTTTTCGGCTTGGCGGGGCTCATGGCATCATCTCTTGAAAAGGGCCCGACCCCAAAGGGCCGGGCAGGTCAGGTCAGGGTTAGTAGCGTGCCGCGATCGGCAGCTCTTCCGCCGGGAACAGGCTGATCACGGTGCAACCCTTGTCGGTCACCACCACCTCTTCCTCGATCCGCGCCGCCGAATAGCCATCCGACGCCGGGCAGTAGGTTTCCAAAGCGAACACCATGCCGGTTTCGATTTCCATCGGATGCTCCAGACTGACGGCGCGGCTGATGATCGGGCGCTCGTGCAGCGCCAGCCCCAGGCCGTGGCCGAATTGCAGCCCGAAAGCCGACAGCTCGTCGGGAAAGCCGAAATCCTGCGCGCGGGGCCAGACCTTGGCCACGGTGTCGGTGCTGACGCCGGGCCGGATCAGCGCAATTGCCGCATCCAGCCACTCGCGGCATTTCACATAGGCATCGACTTGGGCAGGCGTCGAGCGACCGATGTTGAAGGTGCGGTAGTAGCAGGTGCGATAGCCCTGATAGCTTTG
>CAYQPD010000254.1:0-2573 GCA_964419305.1 uncultured Rhodobacter sp. | reverse complement strand
CCTGGTGTTCGGGGGCCCGACGCGACGGTGCCAGATAGGGCCGGGTCACATCCTTCAACGTCACGTCCAGCGCCTCGACCTTGAGCGCGATCACAGCACCTCCGGCCAGCGTCAGGGTCACCGTGCCGGTGCCGTCGGGCCCGGGCTGCCACGCGATCTGCAACAGCGACAGAACCGCCCCGCGCTGGCGGCGATCAAAGCCACTGGTCTGCACCGCCAGCACGTCGCCCACCACCAGCAGGCTGCGCACCCGCTCGTAGGCGCGCCCCGCACGCTCGGCGCTGGCGCGGTCTTCCCAGCGAAAGCGGTTCAGCAGCACGGCAAACTGCCTTTGGCTGCGGCGAAAGTGCATCTCGGCCACCGCAAACACCGCGTCCTGCACCAGCGTCGAGATCACCGTAAGGTCGTCGCCGTCCTGGGCGGCCAGATAAAGCGGGGTGTCGGCCCCTTCGGCAAAGCGCGCATCGGCCATGATTTACCCCTTGATCCGTTCGATATCGGCACCGCAGGCGCTCAGCTTGTCCTCGACGTGCTCGTAGCCGCGATCAAGGTGATAGACCCGGCTGACCACGGTTTCGCCCTCGGCCGCCAGCCCGGCCAGGATCAGCGACACCGAGGCGCGCAGGTCGGTTGCCATCACCGGCGCGCCGCGCAAGCGGTTCACCCCGGTCACGGTCGCGGTGCCACCGTGGACCTCGATCTTCGCCCCCATCCGGATCAGCTCGGGGGCGTGCATGAAGCGGTTCTCGAAAATCCGCTCTTCCAGGGTCGAGACCCCGTCGGCGGTGCACAGCAGGGCCATCATCTGGGCTTGCAGGTCGGTCGGAAAGCCGGGGAAAGGGGCGGTCACCACATCGACCGCCCGCACCCGGCCATTCTTGCGCGAAACCTTCAGGCCACCTGCGGTTTCGGTGACGGAAACCCCCGCCGCATCCAGCCGCTCGCAGAACGCCTCCACCAGATCAATTCGCCCGCCAAGACATTCGACCTCGCCGCCGCAGATCGCCGGGGCCAGCATGTAGGTGCCGAGCTCGATCCGGTCGGCAACCACCGGGTGAGTGGCCCCGCCCAGACTGTCCACCCCGTCGATGGTGATCGTGCTGGTGCCGATCCCCGCGATCTGCGCTCCCATCCGGCACAGGCACTGCGCCAGATCGACGATCTCGGGCTCGCGCGCCGCGTTTTTCAGCACCGTCGTGCCGCGCGCCAGGGTCGCCGCCATCAGCGCGTTCTCGGTCGCCCCGACCGACACCAAGGGAAATTCCACCACCGCCCCGCGCAGCCGCCCGCCCGGCGCCCGGGCGTGCACATAACCGTCGCGCAGGTCCAGTTCCGCCCCCATTGCCGCCAGCGCCTTCAGGTGCAGATCGACCGGGCGCGCCCCGATCGCGCAGCCGCCCGGCAGCGACACCACCGCCTGCCCGGCGCGCGCCAGCAGCGGCCCCAGCACCAGGATCGAGGCCCGCATCTTGCGCACGATGTCATAGTCGGCCCGGTGGCTGGTCAACTCATGCGACGACAGCGCCAGCACCTTGCCGCCCTGCAGGCTGGTGACTTCGGCCCCCAGCGATTGCAGCAACTGGGTCATGGTGACGATATCGGAAAGCCGCGGCGCGTTGGTCAGGGTCAGCGGCGCGTCGCTGAGCAGCGTCGCAGGCATCAGCGCCAGGCAGGCGTTCTTGGCCCCGGCGATCGGGATCACCCCGTTCAGCGCCCCGCCGCCGCGCACGATGATCGAATCCATTTGCCTGCCCTACCCGTTCTCGTGGTCTGCTGTATCGCCGATGTCGGCGCGCGCGCGTGCCTGCGCCTTGCGTCGGGCCATATTGGCTTTCAGCGCCGCTTTCAACCGCGCCGCGCGCCGCGCGGAAGCGGTGGCGGTGGCGGAACTGCCTGCCGCGCGCGGCAGGGGGCGCGGCACAGCTTCCGACGGGGGCGAATCCGGGGGCTGGTTCATGCCGCTCTGATAGCGCAGGCCGACCCTTGGGTCCAGATTGCGCTTGCCCGCCACAGGGCCCCGGCGGCAACTGCGGTTCACGGCGAAAACCGGCCAGATTGCGCTTGCACGACCCCGAGAATGCGTCTAATCACCCGCCACGTTCGGCGGCAGATGCGGCCCGGACAAAGGCGCTGTGGTAGCTCAGTGGTAGAGCACTCCCTTGGTAAGGGAGAGGTCGAGAGTTCAATCCTCTCTCACAGCACCATCATATCCCGTTGATATCAAGGAAACCCGTTGTGCGCACCGGCGTGGTGCACACTCTGCGCCGGAGTTGGTGCCAGAACGGGGTTTGGACAGGGTTGCGAAGCGGCAACACCGGAACGGGACGGGCGATCGGTTCGGGGCGAGGGTTTCCATTCCTGTCGTCATGAGGCCAGTATTCGAAGGCAGAACCCCGGGTTGTGTCGCGGAAGTGGTGGAAATTCTCCGGCAATGTTGTCCGGGCGGGTTGATTTGCGCCTGATCAGGCGACGGGCTCACCTGTCTTTGGCGCGATGGGCCGTAACAGGGTTTCCCCGCCATCTGCTTGCCGCATCCGGATCTGACCGGATGCCAGGCGCGCCCAGAGCAGCAT
>CAYQPD010000253.1:0-2617 GCA_964419305.1 uncultured Rhodobacter sp. | reverse complement strand
CCGGTCCGGACTCTGGGGTCCACCACGGCATCCATCTCGAAACCCATTGCGCAGGAAATCTCCTGCACGCGCCTCTCCCGAGCATATCCAATTCATACCTCGGGAGCCGGTTTCTGTCCCTTCGAAAAGTGTCCGCCGAACACTTTCCTATCCTGCGCGATCCCTTACGCCGCACCCGCCAGCTTGATTACCTCCTGCCGCGACAGGTTGCGATTGAACCGACGGTTATTGAGGCGCAGCGAGATGACGGACAGCCCATAAAGCCAGTGCTGGTTGGCTGCGGATCGCTGCAATCCAACGGTCCAGCAGACTTCTTTCCACCGTGTTCCATAAGCGCGCAGCCAGACGATCTTGCCATCGATCGGGTCAAGGCCCGCGGTCCAGGTCAGCGTCTCCTCCATCCGGCTGATGGCCTTTGGCGCGGCCATCACGCGCATCGGCTTGGGTTCCTGTTCGACCTTGTCGGCGAAGCTGTAGATGAACTCGGGCCAGGTGCTGAAGTATCCCGACAAGCGCGGCTCGGGCATGCGCTTCAGCACCCATGCGGCTTCGGCCAGCCGGGCTTCGACGATGCTTGGGGTCCATTCAGCCATTGCGCACCCCCAGCCCAGCCGGGCGCTTGCCGTACAGTTTCTCGCCAAGCTGGCGGACCAGTTCCCGCTCCGGCCAGGTCAGGCGGTCGTCGTCGATCGCCACCGCCAGCAGCCCCTGTTCCTTCCAGCCCTCACGCTTGACCCGTTCCTGATCCCGGCGCTGACCGCCGTAGCCTCGGGGATGCCACCTCATGCGACACCCCCATTGGTCTCGATCGCCCAGAGCAGGATGGCGATGGCATCGGCTTCGTTGTCGTCGGCAGGGCTGAAGCCGTGTCCACGCGCCGCCGCGATCATGGCAGCCTTGTCGGCATTGCCCTTGCCGGTGGCGTGCCGTTTGATGGTGCCAACCGGCACGCCCTGATAGGGCACGCCACGCAGCTCGGCCCATGCGGTCAGGGTCGCCATCAGACCGCCATAGACATGGGCGGCGTCGGTGCCTGCATGCCGGCGAACTTCCTCGAACCAGATCGCCGCGATCGGCCCGGACAGCCGGTCGAGTTCCGTCAGCCAGTTGGTGAAGCGCAGATAGCGCATGCCGCCACCATCGAAGCGACCGGGGCGGAAGCTGGCGGTGCCGCTGGTGATCAGACCATCAAAGCCACGCAGGGCCCAGCCGGTGGTCGTGCCGAGATCAAGGGCCAGGATGGTGCGCCGCGCCGCTTGCGGCATGTGCGTTTCAGGGGTTGCGCCGACTGCGGCGCTGGACAGAGTCAGGTCAGCCATGGGTGGTCTCCTTGTGAGGTGGACTGCTCGGGTGGAAGACGACGGCGGTTGATGCTTGGCGGTACCGGCCGCCGTCGTCTGATTGGTCGTTCAGGGTTTCTTGCGCCTGCCGTGTTTTCGCAGGTGCGATGCCGCACGCTTGCGAGCTGTCGAGGCGACAGCCTTTCCAGGCGCGTGGTGTTCGGGGCAGCGTCGGTTCAGTGTTCCAGATCGCATGCCGCTCCAGCATTCGAATGGCCTGCCGCAATCGGCACAGTGGCTTTGCCAGCAGATGATTGGAACGATCCGGCCATCGCGGCGCGTGTGCAGGTCCGATCCGGCCGCGACATAGCGCTGGCCCTCATGCATCAGCACGGTTCCGGGAAGCGGCAGCACACGGAAATTGATCTTGTGCACGACACGCGGGGGCCGGGATTTGGCGGACCTCCTGTCGCGACCATCGACAGCATGGGATACAGGCGTCGCGCGGATACTATCGTTGTATGAGGGGGCAGGACGGCGTCCGCCCCCTTCATACTTAGTATAGGCAGTCACACTCTCTCTCATCATATTCTTGCAAGCGTCTGGTTTCATTTCGTTTTCTCCCGTTTTTCATGACAGAGGGGCATGACAGAGGCCACTGTCATCCTCATCAGCAAGTTGTTGATTTCATTGAATTCATGACAGGGGCATGAGGATGACAGTGGCCTCTGTCATATGACAAAGTCATTCATCGACCCCCTCCGGATAGACCCAGACGGCGGGGTTCTCGACCTCCCTGGCCCGGCCGGAATGAGGGAATTTGAAGTGCGTCGGCAGGACCATTTCGCCCTCGCCCAGGACCTCGCCAGTCTGGGCGTCAATCACGCAATCGCGGCCGAACCGCATGCCTTCGACGCAGAGATAGCCAAAGTGTGACTTGGTCGCGGGGAAGCCGCGTTCGGCCAGATCGCGGCGGAATTTCACGAAGCCTTTGGTCGCCAGCACGTTGACCCGCTGCCGAATGGTGAATTCGCTGCCAAGGCCATGCTGGTTCTCGAAGCCCGCACCGAACTGCGTTGATGTGTAGACGCGCCCCTCGGCCGCTTCATCGAATAGCAGGCTCAAGATCACGTCGTGCTTCCGATCCCGCTCGGCATCGTATTTCGCCCCCGCTTCTGCGCGGACCAGCCGTTCGTTCATCGGGTTGATCTCGACCCATTGGCCGCGCACCTTGTCGATCAGCTTTGCGGCCAGCGCCGGGCCGTTCCTGAGTTCGATCTCCAGCTTGCGCTCGGGCGCGTCCTCATCGGGTCGGTGCAGGATCAGGCCGGAGGTGT
>CAYQPD010000252.1:1540-2638 GCA_964419305.1 uncultured Rhodobacter sp. | reverse complement strand
TCGCCACTGCGTCCATACACGAATACCGCGCCGGTCTGATTGCCGCGCTTGGGCCCTTGGACAAGCTGCACGACTCGCAATCCAGCTTCCTTCTGCGGGGCGTTGAGCAGCAGGTTCGGCTGTTTGAGCAGGAGCAAAAACTGAAGGCTGTCCGCGATGCACAGGTTGCCGCGCTTGCCAAAGTGGAAACGGCATCGCGCGGCGTAGCGGCCGCCGGGAGCGCTGCGGGCGATGCGCAAACGAATGCCGCAGAGCTTGCGAAAGCTGCCTGGCAAAAGACCGCAGATGCGATCAAGGCCGCGCAGGAAAAGTCGATCGAGATGGCAAGGGAAGTCGCGCAAGACATCACCGGACCGATCAAGGACGCGTTGAAGTCGGGTGAGTTCAGCTGGCGGAGCTTCGCCACTGCGGTGTCGCAGATCGCGATGAACCTCGCCAGTCGGTTGATCGATCTGGCGTTCAAGCCGATCGAGGACGCGCTGATCAAGGCATTCATGGGCGGTGGTTCCGGGGGCGGGGGCGGCTTTTTCGCCTCGCTCTTTGGCTTCGCGCGCGGCGGCGTGTTCATCGGCGGCCAGCAAGTCACCGCGTTTGCGCGCGGCGGCGTGGTTGATCGTCCGACGCTGTTTCCCTTTGCGAGAGGCGCAGGCCTTATGGGTGAGGCCGGGCCCGAGGCAATCTTGCCTCTCAGCCGTGGGCGCGGCGGGCGGCTGGGGGTGGCGATGACTGCGCTCGCCCCGGTCGCACCGGTCGCACCGGTCGCACCGGTCGCACCGGTCGCACCGGCACCGAGCCCCGCGCCCGAGATGTCGACCCGCATCATCAACGTGCTGGATCCTGCCATTGTCGGCGATTACCTCGCGACGCCCGCAGGCGAGCGCGCCATCGTCAATGTGATCCGCCGCAACCGGAGTGTGCTTGGTGCCTGAGATCGTCATCCCGCCGCCGCTCTGGCCGTTTGCCGCGGCGCAAAGCGTGACCGAAGTGCTGGAATGGCGCACCGATGTGCTGCTCTCCCGCGCCGGCGAGCAGCGCATAGGACTCAGAACCGTGCCGCGTGAGATCATCACCTACCAGCATCGGCTGGATGCGCTGGGC
>CAYQPD010000252.1:0-1440 GCA_964419305.1 uncultured Rhodobacter sp. | reverse complement strand
CTGTGGAACCGGCCCGGCTGGTTCTGGTCGCGCCGCTGGGCCCGGTGTCGGCGCAACCGATCATCGCGCCGGTGCGCCGCGCCATTATGACCGCGCCGCTGAGCGTTTCGCGCCGTCGCCAGAGCGACGCCGTCATCAGCGCCACATTCACGCTGCTGGACGGCGCTGATCTCGCGGCCAGCGTCGGCACTCAATATCTCGGCTACGATGTCCTTCTCGACCCGAGCCTCATGCGCCAGCCGCTGCAAAGCACGCTGCTGCGCGCGGTGGAATACGTCGACAACGGCTTCGGGCCGATTGCGGTCGAGCCTGCGCGCGATGTCTTCCAGCGCGGCGAGACCATCAGCCTGCATGATTACGGCCCTGCGGCGCGCTGGGCGCGGCGGCGCTGGCTCTGGTCGCGGCGCGGGCGCCAGCGCAGCTTCTGGCTGCCGACATGGGGGGCGGAGTTCAAGATGCGCGCGGCGATGACCTCGGTTGGCACATTGTTGCGCGTCGCCCCAATCGCCGATCTGACAGGCTATGTCGGACGCCACATCATGCTGGATCTGCCGTCCGGGCCGCTGTGGCGCGAGATCACCGGCGCGGTGGCCGATGGTGCCGATCACCGGCTTTCCATCGCGGCACCAGGTGTGCCGGTGCCCATCGCCACGCCGGTGCATTGGCTGAGCCACGTGCGCCTTGACGCGGACCGCGTCGAGATCGGGCACAACGCTACGGCAAGTGCCACCAGCTTTACCGTCGTCGAGGTGGCCCCGTGAGTTATGACAGCATCGAGGCAACCAGCGCCGAGGGGCGACCCTTTTTCCTTTATCAGTTCGCGCAAGACGCACAGGTCTGGCGCTTCACCAGCCGGGCCAGTGACTGGATTGACACATTGAGCGTTCTTTGGCAGGCCGCCGCGATTTCCCATGGCAATGTGGTGCAGACCAGCGAGATCGAGCGCGGCGCACTCGAGGTGACCTTCCCGCTCTCGCAGCCTTTCGCGCGCCGCTATATTGGCGGCACCGGAAACAGCCCGACGACGCTCACGGTGTTTCGTGGCCATGAACAGCTGCCGCTTGAGACCGTCGCCCATTGGAAGGGCCGGGTCTCGGGCGCGGCCACCGAGGGCCAGCGCATCATTCTGAGTTGCGAATCGCTCTTCACCAGCCTGCGCCGCGCCGGGGTGCGGGCCAAATATCAGCGGCTGTGCCGCCATGCCCTCTTTGGGCGCGGCTGCAACCTCGACATGAACCTGCATCTTGTCGCCGCCGAGGCGCAGCTCGTATCCGGCACCATCATCACCGTGCCGCAGGCCGCCCTGCAACCAGATGGCTGGTATCGCGGCGGCGTGCTGGTGTTCGGTGCCGCTCTGGGCTTCATCCTTGATCACGCAAACGACGCGCTGCTCTTGTCGGCCCCGATGCCCGAGCTTGCGGCGGCGGTGGCCACGCCGGA
>CAYQPD010000251.1:0-2647 GCA_964419305.1 uncultured Rhodobacter sp. | reverse complement strand
CAAAGCTGTTGTCTTCCAGCAGATCGAAGATCGCGACCTTGCGCTCCTGCTCGATCGCGGGGGTCGGTGCCACCAGCCCGCGCTCGTCGATCGCGATGGCGCAGATGCGGTCAGTCATCATTGCCCCGCGCGCCCTCGTTCAGCCGGTCCAGCCTTGCGCGCACCGACAACCCGTGCGCTTCAAGGCTTTCCGAGATCGCCAGCCGCTCGGCGGCCGGGCCGATGGCGCGCAGCGCGGCCGGGGTCATCTTGGACAGCGTGGTGCGTTTGAGAAAATCCAGCACGGAAAGCCCGCTCGAGAACCGGGCCGAGCGGGCGGTGGGCAGCACGTGGTTCGGCCCGCCCACGTAATCGCCAATCGCTTCCGGTGTCCATGCCCCGAGAAAGATCGCCCCGGCATGGGTGATCTGCGCGGCCAGCGTCTCGGGGTCGGCCACGCAAAGTTCCAGATGCTCGGGGGCGACGCGGTTGGATAATTCCGCCGCCTGATCCAGATCGCGCACCACGATCACCGCGCCGTAGTCGCGCCAGCTTGCCCCGGCGATGGCACGGCGCGCCAGCGTTTGCAGCCGCACCTCGACCGCCGCCACCACCGCGCGCGCGAAATCCGCGTCATCGGTGATCAGGATCGACTGGGCGCTGGCGTCGTGTTCGGCCTGGCTCAACAGATCGAGCGCCACCCAGTCGGGGTCGTTGTCGCGGTCGGCGATCACCAGAATCTCGGATGGCCCGGCAATCATGTCGATCCCGACCCGGCCGAACA
Organism: uncultured Rhodobacter sp.; assembly: GCA_964419305.1. Classification (GTDB taxonomy): domain Bacteria; phylum Pseudomonadota; class Alphaproteobacteria; order Rhodobacterales; family Rhodobacteraceae; genus CAYQPD01. The sequence goes on along the minus strand of CAYQPD010000251.1, from coordinate 1,884 downwards.
CCCGCCGCTTGGCCGCCGCGACATAGGCGTTGCCCGGCCCGGTGATCTTGTCCACCGGCGCGATGGTTTCGGTGCCGTAAGCCAGCGCCGCAATCGCCTGCGCCCCGCCGATGCGGTAGATCGTGTCCACCCCGGCAATCTGCGCCGCCAGCAGCACCAGCGGATTGACCACCCCGCCCGGCGTCGGGCAGCAGATCACCAGGCGTTCCACCCCCGCCACCCGCGCCGGGATGGCGTTCATCAGCACCGACGACGGATAAGACGCAAGGCCCCCCGGCACATAAAGCCCGGCCGCCCCGACCGGCCCCCAGCGCCAGCCCAGAACCGCGCCTGCATCATCTTCCCAGCGTTGATCAGCCGGCATCTGGCGCGCGTGGTAGGCGCGGATGCGCTCGGCCGCGAGTTCCAGCGCGGCACGGTCCGCAACCGACACCCGCGCCACCTCGGCGGCAATCTCGCCCGGCGAAAAGGCCAGCGTGTCGGGTGTCAGCGTCAGCCGGTCGAAGCGGGCGGTCAGCTCGATCACCGCCTTGTCGCCACGCGCCCGCACCTCGGCAATGATCAAAGCCACCGCCGCATCGACATCAGGGCTGTCCTCGCGCTTCATCCCCAAGAGCGCGGCAAAAGCCGCCTTGAACCCCGGCGCGGTGGCATCCAGAAACTGCGGCATGGTCACGACTCCTGTTGTTGCGCACCCATAACGCGCCCGGCCCCCTGCCTCAAGCGCCACCAGGCACCGGCGGAAGCCGGTCCCGGAAGCGTCGGCGACCGAGGGAAACGCGTGCTCCAGATGATCTGCGGCGTCGTGCCTTGCTTGGCATTCCGCGCAGGCTCGAGGCCGGTTTCGTGTTCGCCCGACACCCGCGTCGGCCCGCTTGCGCCCGCCAGGACATCAGGGGCGCTCTCAGGTAATCTCTTCCAGCCGTTCCTTCGACATGTCACCCGGCACGATGGTGATCGGGATCGGCAGGTTGCCCGAGTTGCGGCTAAGCTGGGTGACCAGCGGCCCCGGCCCCGATTTCTCGGTGCCCGCCCCCAGCACCAGCACCCCGATGGTGGGGTCTTCGCGCACCTGTGCCAAAATCTCGGCGGTCGGGTCGCCCTCGCGGATCACCAGTTCCGGGTCGATCCCCTGACGGTCACGCATCCACTTGGCAAAAACCTCGAAATGCGCCTCGATGCGCTCGCGCGCCTCGGCCCGCATCAGATCGGCGACACCCATCCAGTGCTGATATTCCTCGGGCGGCACGATCGACAGAATCTGCACCCCCGCCCCGGTATGGGCCGCCCGAAGTGCGGCAAAGCGCATTGCGTTCAGGCATTCGCGGCTGTCGTCCAGCACCACCAGAAACTTGCGCATCGTGCTCTCCCCGCATCAACGGATCATCGCCGATCCGCCCCCCGGCTGGCAAGCGCCTTACGCGGCACTGTGGGCCCAATCCATGTAAAGCTGCCGCGCCCGACGGGTAACCGGCCCGTGCTGGTAATGGCTGCCGTCGAATTCGCGCACCGGCGTGACCTTGGCGAAGTTGCCCGACAGGAACACTTCGTCGGCACCGTGGAAATCGTCAAACGTCAGCACCGCCTCGCGCACCTCGACCCCGTCGGCGCGCAGATTGGCGATGTGGCGCGCCCGGGTGATGCCCGACAGGAAGGTGCCGTTGGCGATCGGGGTGAACGCCACCCCATCCTTGACCATGAAGACGTTGGCGGTGGCGGTTTCGGCCACATTGCCCATCGCATCGGCCACCAGCGCATTGCTGAAACCCTTGGCCTTGGCCTCGACCAGCATCCGCGCGTTGTTGGGGTAAAGGCAGCCCGCCTTGGCGTTGCAGACGTTGTCCTCCAGCACCGGACGGCGATAGCGGGTGCGGGTCAGGGTAA
>CAYQPD010000250.1:0-2726 GCA_964419305.1 uncultured Rhodobacter sp. | reverse complement strand
TTCCCACCATGATCGAGTTCAGGGGGGTGCAGAAATACTACGGTGATTACCACGCCTTGCGCGGGATCAACGCCTGCATCCGGGCGGGCGAGTTCTTCTCGCTGCTGGGGCCGTCGGGCTGCGGCAAGACCACCCTGCTGCGCACCATCGCGGGCTTCGAGGGCATCTCGGACGGGGCCGTTCTGGTTGACGGCAAGAATATGGCCGGGGTGCCCGCCAACCAGCGCCCGACCAACATGGTGTTCCAGAGCTACGCGATCTTTCCCCACCTCACGGTGGCGGAAAACGTCGGCTTCGGCCTGCGCCGGGCACGACTGCCCAAGGACGAACTGGCGCGTCAGGTTGGCGCGATGCTGGAGTTGGTGGGTTTGGAGGGCTACGGTGCGCGCGCGGCCCATGCCCTGTCGGGCGGTCAGCGTCAGCGGGTGGCGCTGGCGCGGGCGCTGATCCTGAAACCCAAGGTGCTGCTGCTGGATGAGCCCCTGTCGGCGCTGGACAAGAAGATGCGCGAGCAGATGCAGGTCGAGCTGATCAAGCTGCAACGCCAGGTCGGCATCACCTTCGTGCTGGTGACCCACGACCAGGAAGAAGCGCTGGTGATGTCGGACCGCATCGCGGTGATGTTTGATGGCGAGATCGACCAGCTTGACGATCCCGAAACCCTTTACCGCCACCCGACCTCGCGTCGGGTTGCCAATTTCATCGGGACGATGAACTTCATGCCTGCCAAGGTGTTGTCCGAAGACGGAGGCCGGATCGAGGTCGAGGCCCAGGGCTTCGGGCGGCTGACGCTGGATGCGGCGCAGGCGTCGGGCGCGCCCTCGCCCGAGGGTGCGTCGATCGGCTTTCGGCCGGAAACCCTGACCATCCTGTTCGACAGCCAGAAGGCGGTCGATCGCGACAGCATGGCGACGATCGAGGAGGTGGTCTATTACGGCGACATGACCTATTACGACGCCCGGCTGGACGGGATGCAAAGCCCGGTGCGAATCTCGATGCGCAATGTGTTCGGCCGCCCGGTGCTCGACATCGGCGCGCGTGCCCGCGTCGCCTGGAGCCCCGGCGCGCTGGTGCTGTTTCGCTGACGCCGGGCTGGCGGGGGGCCAGCCCCCCGCACCCCCCGGAGTGTATCGGCAAAGAAGAAGCCGGTGCGGTGGTCTAGCGGTCGGGTGGCAGCAGGCCCAGGCCGCGCAGGTAGATGCCGATCCCGGCTTCCAGCAGATCCTCGGGGGAAAAGGGCGAGCGTGCACCGGGGGTGCCGCGCGCGTAAAGTTCGACCACGCCGTGGCTGAGCGCCCAGATATGGGCCGAGAACATCGTGGCGGGGGGGCGGCGCGCGGGGGCGATATGGGCCGAAAGCTGCTCGGCCGCGCGTTCCAGCACCGCCCTGGCCTTGTCTGCCGCCAGCGCAAGCTCGGGGTGGGCGTTGAGGTTCAGCCCGCTTTCGAACATCGCCATGTAGGGACCGGGGTATTTGCGGGCGAAGGCAAGGTAGGCGCGGCCGGTCGCGGAAAACGCCGCCAACGCTGACGGCTTGCCGTCGTTGTAGGCAAATTCCATCACCGCGGTGAAGATATCAAAACCCTGGCGGGCGACCTCGGCGATCAGATCCTCGCGCCCCTTGAAATGGCGATAGACCGCCGCCGGGGTGACATCGGCAAGTTTGGCGGCTTCGGTCAGGGTGAAGCCCTGCGGGCTTTTCTCGGCGATCAGCACCAGCGCGGCCTCGACCAGCGCCTGGCGCAGATTGCCGTGGTGGTAGCCCAGCTTAGCCATGGGCGCAGGCCGACCACAGCGCCGGGCCGCCGCAGATCGCGGGGTCGGGGGTGCCGATGGCCGCTGCATCCTTGCCTTTGAAATCGACCGCTTGCAGCACGGTCTGTAGGGACGCAAGGCGGGCGCGGGACTTGTCGTCGGAACGGATCACGGTCCAGGGCGCGGCGCTTGCGTGACTGCACTTCAGGGTGTCACTGATGGCCGCCGAATAGTCATCCCATTTCGCCAAGCCGTCGATATCGACCGGCGACAGTTTCCACTGCTTCAGCGGATCGCTTTCGCGCGCCAGCATGCGGCGCAACTGTTCGGCGCGACCGACCTCGAGCCAGAGCTTGACCAGGGTGATGCCGTCATCGACCAGCATCTGCTCGAAGGCTGGAAGCTGCTGAAAAAACGTATCTTTCTGGGCGGTCGTGCAGAAACCGAGGACCGGCTCGACGACGGCGCGGTTATACCAGCTACGGTCGAACAGCACGATCTCGCCCTGCGCGGGCAGCCAATCGACGTAGCGCTGGAAATACCACTGCGCCGCCTCACGGTCGGACGGTTTGGCCAGCGCCACCACCGCCGCCACGCGGGGGTTGAGGTTTTCGCGCAGCGCGTCGATGGTGCCGCCCTTGCCGGCCGCGTCGCGGCCCTCGAACACCACCACGATGCGTTTGCCGCTGGCCTTGACATCGGCTTGCAGGCGGACAAGCTGAAGTTGCAGGGCGGCCATGCGGGCCTGGTATTCCTTCTTTTTAAGTTCCTCGCGGTAGGGGTAGTCGGGGGCAAGGATGTCGTTCCTGCCGCCGGATTCGATCGCCTTGCGCACCGCTTTTGGGGCGTCTTTGCTGAAATAGCGGCTGATAGCGCCGTCAAAGGGCAGGTCCATGGTGGTTCCTTTCGCGTTTGCGCCAGTATGGGGTTCGCGCGCGTCAGCGCAACCCGGCGCGGGCGGCGGCGCGGTG
>CAYQPD010000249.1:0-2728 GCA_964419305.1 uncultured Rhodobacter sp. | reverse complement strand
CCGGCGTTCACCGCCTCTTCATTGACCACCACTTCCTGCACGCCATCGAGGCCCGGCAGTTCGAACATGGTATCCAGCAGGATATCCTCCATGATCGAGCGCAACCCGCGCGCGCCGGTCTTGCGCTTGTTGGCGCGTTTGGCAATCGCCACCAGTGCGTCCGAAGTGAAGGTCAGTTGCACCCCCTCGATCTCGAACAGGCGCTGGTATTGCTTGACCAGCGCATTCTTGGGCTCGGTCAGGATGGTGACCAAAGCCGCCTCGTCAAGGTCGGTCAGGGTGGCGATCACTGGCAGGCGACCGACGAATTCAGGGATCAGGCCGAATTTCAACAGATCCTCAGGCTCCAGTTCCTTGAGCAGTTCGCCCGCGCCGCGTTCTTCCGGCCCCTTCACATCGGCACCAAAGCCGATCGCCGAGCCCTTGTTGCGCTGCGCGATGATCTTTTCCAGCCCCGAGAACGCCCCGCCGCAGATGAACAGGATATTGGTGGTATCGACTTGCAGGAATTCCTGCTGCGGATGCTTGCGCCCGCCCTGCGGCGGCACCGAGGCCACGGTGCCCTCCATGATCTTCAAGAGCGCCTGCTGCACCCCTTCGCCCGACACGTCGCGGGTGATGCTGGGGTTGTCGGACTTGCGGGTGATCTTGTCGACCTCGTCGATATAGACGATGCCGCGCTGCGCCCGTTCGACATTGTATTCGCTGGCCTGCAACAGCTTGAGGATGATGTTTTCCACATCCTCGCCGACGTAGCCCGCCTCGGTCAGGGTGGTGGCATCGGCCATGGTGAAGGGCACATCAAGGATACGCGCCAGGGTCTGCGCCAGCAGGGTCTTGCCGCAGCCGGTGGGGCCGACCAGCAGGATGTTGGATTTGCTGAGCTCGATCTCGGACTTCGACGAATTGTTCAGCCGCTTGTAGTGGTTGTGCACCGCGACCGAGAGCACCCGCTTGGCATGGCTCTGGCCGATCACGTAATCGTCCAGCACCTTGCAGATGTCGCGCGGGGTCGGCACGCCGTCGCTGGATTTCAGCCCCGAGGTCTTGGTTTCCTCGCGGATGATGTCCATGCACAGCTCGACGCATTCGTCGCAGATGAACACGGTCGGCCCCGCGATCAGCTTGCGCACCTCGTGCTGGCTTTTGCCGCAGAAACTGCAGTAGAGCGTGTTCTTGCTGTCGCTGCCAGAATTGTTTGCCATGGTCATCCTCTGCAGTGTGCCGCCCCAGCGGTCTGGCATTCCCGTAAAAGTCTAGGCCCGTCAAAGTCTAGGCCAAGGCCCGCACCTTCACAATCGCATTTTGCTCCCGCGCGGTCACACCTGCGGGGGTGGGATCACTTGGCCGCGTCGTCGCTCGCGCTGCGGCTGACCAGGATTTCGTCGATCAGGCCCCAGGCCTTGGCGTCTTCGGCCGACATGAAATTGTCGCGCTCAAGCGCCGCTTCCACGGTTGCCAGATCCTGCCCGGTGTGGCGCTCGTAAATCTCGTTCAGGCGGCGTTTCAGCTTTTCGGTTTCGCGCGCATGGATCAGGATGTCGGTCGCCTGGCCCTGATAGCCCCCCGAGGGCTGGTGCACCATCACCCGGCTGTTGGGCAGCGAAAACCGCATCCCCTTTTCGCCCGCCGTCAGCAGCAGGCTGCCCATCGAGGCCGCCTGCCCGATCACCAGGGTCGAGACCTTGGGCCGGATATACTGCATGGTGTCGTAGATCGACAGGCCCGCCGTCACCACGCCGCCGGGGCTGTTGATATACATCGCGATTTCCTTGGCGGGGTTTTCCGCCTCGAGATACAGCAACTGAGCGCAGATCAGCGCCGACATGCCGTCATGCACCGGACCCGACAGGAAGATGATGCGTTCCTTCAGCATCCGGCTGAAGATGTCGTAGGCGCGCTCGCCCCGGCTGGTCTGTTCCACCACCATCGGAACCAGGGTATTCATGTAAAGATCGATCGGGTCTTTCATCGGTGCCTGCCTGCCTGTCTGACGAATAGCGTTATCGCTGCGAAATTACCCGAGTCTTAGTGGCGCGCGCCGGGGGCTGCAAGAGCGGTTGCGATCTGCCCCCCCTTACATGTCGAGGGTGCCCTGCCGGGAGCCATCCTCTTCGCGCGCCGCGCGCTTGAAACTGTCGCGCGCCAGCGGCAGCCGCACCGCGCGGTCGCGCAGTGCCAGCGCCTGTTCGATCGTCACGATCTGGATGCGTGGCACCGGCGCGTCCAGCCCCGGCAGGGTGAACTGCCCCGCCCCGGCGGCTTCGGTGATCATCGGGCGCGAGGGCTCGGTCAGGGTCAGAAACACCCCGATCTGCGCCCCTTCCCGCTCGATTACCCCGCGCAGGTCGCGGATCATCGCCACCCCGACGTTGTCGCCGGCCTTGACGCTGACAATCGCCCGGCCCTCGTGCTTGGCGCCAAAGTAAAGATTGCCGTCGATGCCCTTGTCGGCGCCCTTTTTCGACAGGTTGCCGGGCTGCGCCGCGATCAGCGACAGCGCCCATTTCTCGAACTCGAAGTAGTAATTCTTGTCGTCGCGCCCGCGCGCCGCCATGTTGCGCGCGCCGTCGAGATCCTGCGGCACACCGTGGGTGGTGAACTGCACCGCCGGAAAGGCATCGCGCAGGCGCTTTTCGATCAGGCCGATGGCAAGGTGGGTCACGTCAATGCCGATCCAGGCGCGGCCCAGCTTTTGCGCCGCATGCACCGTGGTGCCGCAGCCGCA
>CAYQPD010000248.1:0-2731 GCA_964419305.1 uncultured Rhodobacter sp. | reverse complement strand
CCCGAGTTTGTGCCACCGCCTTGCGATGCCGCCACGGCATCGTCGCAGGTGAACGGTTTTGATCGCTGCCTGGACAGCGGCGATCATTGACGGTCGGGTGGATCGGCAAGATGCAACTGCGGCAGCCTGAACCAGTTTCCATTTTGGTCAAGCAAGTGGCTCCATGACCTCGCAGCTTGATCGCAACCAACCGTAGCTTGCGCTGTGCAAGCCCAACTGCGGCAGGATCGCGGCACGAAATAAGAAGCAGCCGGGCACTCAAAGTCGTTGACCGGTCCCGGCCATTGCAAGCCCTGATCAATTGCTGACCTAAACAACCCAGCCGACGCGCGGGCCAAGCGTGGGCAGCCCGGCTTCAGGGGTCAAGTCGGCCTGGGTCAGACCCAAGGTTGACAAAAAAGCTCATAAATACATATGCCTAATGTGGGTGATGGCGGAGAGAAAGGGATTCGAACCCTTGAGACAGTTTCCCGCCTACACACTTTCCAGGCGTGCGCCTTCGACCACTCGGCCACCTCTCCGTCGGGGCGTGTGTAGCCTGCATCGGGTCGGGCTGGCAAGGGGGACGGGCGGAAAACGGGCGGGGGCAAGCCGACCCGCCGGGGTTGGCAACGGGGGCGGATCACTCGACCAGCAGCAGGCTGACGCGACGGTTCTGGCGGCCCTTCTTCTCGATCTTGCCGATCTCGACGCGGCCGATCTCGCCGGTGCGGGCGACATGGGTGCCGCCGCAGGGTTGCAGGTCGATCTGTGCTGCGCCCTGACCGATCCGGATCAGACGCACCCGGCCCAGCCCGATCGGCGGCATCACCGACAGGGTTTTCACCAGGCCGGGGTTCGCCAGCAGTTCGGCGTCGCTGATCCACTCGTCGCGCACCGGCAGATCGCGGTCGATCAGGCTGTTGAGGGCACGATCAAGGCTGGCGGCAGGCTCGGGCGGATCAGGCATGTCAAAATCGAGCCGCCCCTTTTCGGCCCCGATCTGGCCGCCGGTCACCGGCATCGGGATCACCACCGACAGCAGGTGCAGTGCGGTATGGACGCGCATGTGGCGATAGCGCCGGTCCCAGTCGAGCCTCTGGCGCACCATCGCCCCGACCGGCGGCATCGCCACCGGTTCGGCCGGCACCAGCGCGGTCTCGCCGCCCTTGGCCTTGACGGTAGTGGCAATCGCGATCCGCCCGCCGTCCCAGATCAGGGTGCCGCTGTCGCCGGGCTGGCCGCCGCCGGTGGCATAGAACACGGTCTGATCAAGGATGATCCCGCCCTCGGCGGTATGGGCCAGCACGCGGCCCTCGGCCTCGCGCAGGTAGGCGTCTTCACGAAACAGCAGGCGGGTCATCAGTCGGGCTCTCCGTCATCGGGCGCGGCATCGTCACGGTCTGGATCATTTCGCCCGATCAGGTCAAGCTGGGCGTCGGTCAGCGGGTCGGGCTGTGGTGCCCGTGTCGCTGTTGCTACGGGCGTGGCAGGCTGCGCCACCACGTCATCGCCTGGAATTGCGCGCAAGACCTCGGGGTTGCGCAGCCAGATGTCGCGCTGCGCAAAGGGAATTTCAATGCCTTCCGCAGCAAAGCGGCGCGCTATCTCGTGGTTGATCTCGGAGCGCACCGCATGCACGAAGTTGACATCGCGCAGGATCATGCGGATCTCGAAATCCAGACTGTCGGCCCCGAAACCCGTGAGCAGCACCGCTGGCGGCGGGTTCAACACCACCATAGGCTGCGCCTCGGCGATTTCGCGCAGGATCGTCTCGACCCGGCGGGTATCGGTTCCATAAGCCACCCCCACCGCCACGATCAACCGCCCGGTCAGGTTGTAGCGGGTCAAGTTGGTGACCTGCTGGGTCACCAGATCGGCGTTCGGCACGATCACGTCCGAGCGATCAAAGGTGGTGATCCGGGTCGAGCGCACCGAGATTGACTTGACCGTGCCCTGCACCGCGCCGACCTCGATCCAGTCGCCCTCGGAAACCGGGCGCTCGATCAGCAGGATGATGCCCGAGACGAAGTTCGACACGATGTTCTGCATCCCAAAGCCGATGCCGACCGACAGCGCACCGGCCACGATCGCCAGCCCGGAAAGGTCGATCCCGACCGAGTTGATGGCGATCAGCGCCGCGAGAAAGATGCCGGCATAGCCGACCCCGGCCAGGATCGCATTCTTGCCGCCCTGATCCAGCTTGGTCTTGGGCAGGATGGTCGAGCGCAACGCCCCCTGAAACAGCCGCGTCACCAGGTAGCCAAGCCCGAACAGCACCGCGAAGTAAAGAAAATCGGTCGGCGATATCTTGGTCTGACCAAGCTGAAACCCTTCGCGGAAACGCGCCCAGATCTCGGTCAGATCGGCCAGCCGGGCGCCCCAGATCAGGGCGAACAGCGGCACCGTGGCAAGGGTCAGGATGAAGCCCACCAGCACCGGCACCAGAGCCTGCTTGTCGGGCTCGTCGCGGCGCGTGATCAGGGCGTAGATATCGATCACAAACTGTTGCAGCACGACCAGAAAGCCGAGCAGCGCCAGCGACCGGATCGCCGGATAAACCAGCGCGGTTGCCGCGGCGACGTAACCCACGGCCGCCAGAGCCGGGCCGACGATCCCCACCACCACAGCACCCCGGCCCAGCACCCGGATCAGTCGGTTGCGGTAGGACAGTTGCTCGCCCGCCCCGGTGTCGCGCTGCACGTGCCGCCCCAGAAGCTGCCCGAAGCGCACCAGCAAGACCCCGGCGATG
>CAYQPD010000247.1:0-2813 GCA_964419305.1 uncultured Rhodobacter sp. | reverse complement strand
GGTGCCGGTGTTCGACCGCAGCATCGAGATCGCCCGCGCCGGGGCGCTGCTGATCGGCGGCGCGGTGCGGATCATCATCGTCGAGGGCAACTGGCTGCTGCTGGCGCAGGAACCCTGGGCCAGCTTGCGCCCGCTGTTCGATCTGACGGTGCTGATCGAGGTGCCCGAGGCCACCCTGCGCCAGCGCCTGACCGCGCGCTGGCAGGGTTACGGCCTGACGCCGGACGAGATCGCGCAAAAGATCGAGGGCAACGATCTGCCCAACGCCCGGCTGGTCGCCGGCGCCAGCATCACGCCAGATTACCGGCTGACCGCGTGATCGGGCGCGGGCCGCGCCTCAGGTGCGGATGCCGGAAAAGCGCTGCTGCCATTCGGCGCGGGCTTCGTCGGTGATCTTGGCAAACAGCACCTCGGGCACGGTGAAGCCATGGCCTGCGGGCAGGGTTTCCAGCGCCGCCGCCAGATCATCCGGCCAGCGCCAGTCGTCCGACCCCATCGCCGCCAGCATCGCCGCCGCCGCATCAGGGATGAAGGGCTGCGCGATCACGGCATAAACCCGGATCAGGTTCAGCGCCAGCCGCACCATCATCGCCGCCTGTGCAGGATCGGTTTTCACCACCGTCCAGGGGGCCGCCGCTTGCAGGTATTCGTTGCCCGCCACCCAGATCGCGCGCAGCTCGGCGGCGGACTTGCGCACCTCCAGCGCTGCCATGGCGGCCTCATAGGCACGCAGGCGCGTGGTCAGTTCGGCGATCAGGCTGGTTTCGCGGTCAGTGTAGCTGCCGCCCTCGGGCACCGTCTCGCCGAACTTGGCGCGCGCGAACTTGGTCACCCGGCTGACCAGATTGCCCAGCACATCGGCCAGATCCTTGTTCACCGCCGCCTGAAAATTCTCCCAGGTGAACTCGGAGTCGCTGTTTTCGGGGGCGTGCGACAGCAGCCACCAGCGCCAGTAATCGGCGGGCAGAACCTCCAGCGCCTGATCCATGAACACCCCGCGGCCCTGCGAGGTGGAAAACTGGCCGCCGTCATAATTGAGATAGTTGAACGACTTGATGTAATCGACCAGCTTCCACGGCTCGCCCGAGCCCATGATCGTGGCGGGGAAACTCAGGGTGTGGAACGGCACGTTATCCTTGCCCATGAATTGCACATAGCGCACATTTTCGGCCCCGAGATCGGTGCGCCACCAGCGTTGCCATGCAGAATCCGGATATCCCTGCGCATCGGCCCATTCGGCGGTGGCGGCGATGTATTCGATCGGCGCATCGAACCAGACGTAGAAAACCTTGCCTTCCATGCCGGGCCAGGGCTGATCGCCCTTCTGCACCGGCACCCCCCACGCGAGATCGCGGGTGATGCCACGATCCTGCAAGCCGTCGCCATCGTTGAGCCATTTGCGGGCAATCGAGGTGGTCAGGATCGGCCAGTCGGTCTTGCTATCGATCCAGGCTTCCAGCCGCTCGCGCAGGGCGCTCTGGCGCAGATAAAGGTGCCTGGTTTCGCGCACTTCGAGGTCGGTCGAGCCGGAAATCGCCGAGCGCGGGTTGATCAGGTCGGTCGGGTCAAGCTGCTTGGTGCAGTTTTCGCATTGATCGCCGCGCGCCGATGTGTAGCCGCAGTTGGGGCAGGTGCCCTCGATGTAGCGGTCGGGCAGAAAGCGGTTGTCGGTGATCGAGAACACCTGTTTCTCGCTGACTTCCGAGATCAACCCGTTGGCCGCCAGCGCCCCGGCGAAATGCTGGGTAAGATGGCGGTTGCGTGCACTGGACGAGCGCCCGAAGTGATCAAACGACAGCCGAAACCCCTTGGCGATTTCGGCCTGCACGTCGTGCATGGCGGCGCAATAGTCGGCCACCGGCTGCCCGGCCTTGGCGGCGGCCAGCTCGGCCGGGGTGCCGTGCTCGTCGGTGGCGCAGATGAACATCACCTCGTCACCCCGAGCCCGGCAGTAGCGGGCATAAAGATCGGCCGGCAACTGGCTGCCAACAAGATTGCCCAAGTGCTTGATGCCGTTGATATAGGGGATGGCAGAGGTGATCAGGATGCGGGCCATGCGGGTGCCTTTCGCGAAAGGTTTCGCGCGGGTTTAGCGCCGATAAGGGCGCAGGGCCAGAGGCTTTGACAGGGCGGAGCATGAAGCGGATTGCGGCAAAACCCGACATCCTGCTCGGCCTCGGTTTCAGGGTGCCGGGACCGGATCAGCGGCCTTGCGGGGCAAGGCCGCCCGGTCCCTTGCCTGAAGACCGAAGGTCGCAAGGCAAGGGGGGTTGGGCTTGGTCGAGGCTTCGAGAATCAGGCCGCGCCTGCCTGGCGGGCGCGGTATCGCGCCTGCCGGGGGCAGGCAGGCGCGGCCTGATTTGATTGAAATCAAATCAGGCAAGAACGAAAGACATGAAACACCGCTTCCACCACGGGCCAGCTTGCCCTAGCCCCGGCCACCGCCCAGCAACCCGCGGCTGGCGAGGTTGCGCATCAGGGCGGCGGCGCCCAGCGTCCAGGGTGGGCAGTCGGTGGCGTGCTGCACCCGGTTGGTCAGGCTGCCAAGACCCGCCGCGCTGATCGTAACCTGATCGCCGAGGTGGTGGGTGAAGCCCCGCCCCGGGGCGTCGCGGTCTTCGGTGGGGGCAAACAGGGTGCCCAGAAACAGCATCAGCCCGTCGGGATACTGGTGGTGTGGCCCGATGGTCTGCGCCACCAGATCGGCGGGGTCGCGGCTGATCTGCGCCATTTCTGATCGCCCGTGCAGGGTGAAACCATCGCTGCCGGTCACCCGCAGGTCCAGGGTGGCGGCGCGCACCTCGTCCAGCCCG
>CAYQPD010000246.1:0-2824 GCA_964419305.1 uncultured Rhodobacter sp. | reverse complement strand
ACCGGCAAGCGCGTGCTGCTGGTGCCGCTGGCGATGGGGTTCGATCTGGCGCAGGGCTGGGCCGCGATCCTGCAACGCGAGGTCACGGCCTTCGGCGGCACCTTCGAGACCCGCGATCCGAACTGGAGCACCGAGGCGGGCGCGCAGGCGTTGACCGAGGCGATTGCTTCCGACCCGCACCCCGATGTGCTGGTAGTGATGTCGCCCGATCTGAACTCTTTCGCCAAGATCCTGAAAAAGGCGCAGGACGCCGGGATTTACGTGCTTCTGATCGACAACCCGGCCAATTTCCCGGCCGATGCCTATATCGGCAGCGACTGGAACCGGCTGGGGCAGCTTGAGGCCGAAGCGGTGATCAAGGGCTGCGGCGATGCCAGCTCGAAGAAGATCGGTCTGGTGCAGGGCGATCAGGTCAACGCCACTTCGCTTTACCAGTATGAAGGCATCATGAAGGTGCTGGCCGAGCATCCCGATTTCACCGTGGTGGCCAAGCCCGACAGCAACTGGGATGCCACCATCGCGCGCAACGTCACCACCACCATGCTGCAACAGAACCCCGATATCTGCGGCATCATCGACTTCTGGGATGGCGACGCCACCGGCACTTCGGCGGCGATCCGCGATGCCGGTCTGGCCGACAAGGTGTTCCTGGTCACCACCGGCGGCGGCGAGAAAACCGCCGATTGCGCCACGCTGGAAGACGGCACTTACGGCGCGGTGGTGATGACCGATCTGGCGCGTGAATCCGGCGACATGGTGGCGATGATCAAGTATCTGCTGCAAAGCGGCCAACCGGCCGGCACCGCCTCGCCCTATATCTACACGCTGTTAAAGGCCACCACCAAGGCCGACCTTGCCCCCGACACCTGCTGGGATCTGAAAGCCCTGCAAGCCGCTGCGGGCAACTGAGAAACCGTGACCGGGCGGCGCGCAAGAAGGACGCTTGCGCGCCGCCCCCTTTTCCTGACCGAGCACCCCCGATGAGCTTTCGCGAGCGGCTGCAAGCCTGGCGCTACAACCTGATCCCCGATCACCTCATCGGCGAGCTATTGACCAAACGCTGGACCGACAACGCCATCCCCTTTCTGGCGCTGGTGATCACCGTTGCCACTTTCGGCAGCCTGATCCCCGGTTTTTTCAAGCTGCATTCCTTGCAGGAAAGCACACGCCAGTTGGGCGAGTTCTCACTGGTGGTGATCGGCCTTACGGTGGTCATGCTGGGCGGCGGCATTGATCTGGCGGTGGGCTCGATCTTCGCGCTGTCGGCCTTTGCCGCGGTGGCGTGTTTCTTCATCTTCGATCTGCCGGTCTGGGTGGCGTTTGCCGCATCGGTCGGCGTTGGCGTGATGTTCGGCGCGGTCAACGGCTATCTGATCGGCTATCTGCAACTGCGGGCGTTTCTGACCACGCTGGTCACCTTCATCATCGGGCGCGCGATCTACGACATCCTGGTGGTCAGCTTCGGATCACTTGTGCAGACCTCGAGCGCGACCTCGCCGATCTGGGATTTTATCGGCGACGGCTTGTTTCTGGGGTTTTCGCCGCCAATCCTGGCCGCTGTGGTGCTGGCGATCGTGACCCATATCGCGCTGACCCGATCCCGCCCCGGCTGGCATGTGCTGGCGGTAGGGGGCTCGCGGCGCTCGGCCTACAACGCCGGCATCAAGGTGCGGCGGGTGGTGTTTCTGACCTATGTGTTTTCCGGCATCACTGCGGCGATTGCCGGTTTCCTGATCGGCGCGCGGCTCAGCGGCGCCGGCCCCGGCACCGGGCAGGGGCTGGAGATTGCCGCGCTTACAGCGGCGGTGGTGGGCGGCAACAGTCTTGGCGGCGGGCGCGGCTCGGTTGCCAAGGGGCTGATGGGCGCGATCATCGTGCTGGTGATGACCAACGGGCTGATCCGGCTGGGCTATGGCACCGGCACCAACCAGATGGTGCTGGGCCTGCTGCTGGCCGTGGCGGTGACGATCGACATCCGCTGGCTGAAGAACCGCCACAAGGTGCTGAACGAGGTTTACGTCGCGCCGGTTTACCTCGCGATGGGGCCGACGCAATCAGCCGAACCGGGGTCGGGCACGCCCTATGCGCTGAACAACCGGCTGGCGGTTGCCGACGCGATTGGCCTTGGCGAACTGGAGGGGCCCGAGGATGTGATCCTTGACGAGGGCGACCATCTGTACTGCGGCACGCGGCACGGCGAGATCGTGCGGTTCTTCGCCCCCGACTACACCCGCTCCGAGGTGTTTGCCCATGTCGGCGGCTTCCCCCTGGGGCTGGCGTTCGACGCGCAGGGCAACCTGATTTCCTGCGTCGGCGCGATGGGGCTTTATTCCATCTCTCCCGAGCGCGAAGTGACCAAACTCACGGCGGAAACCACGCGGTCGCTGACCTCGATCAACGACGACGCGCGGCTGCGCGACCCCAACGATCTCGACATCGCCCCTGACGGCAAGATCTATTTCACCGACAGCACCAAGCGCTACGACGCCCACGACTGGACGCTGGACAGCATCGAGAACCGCGCCACCGGGCGGCTGCTGGTCTATGACCCGAAGGATGGCAGCACGAAAACCCTGCTCGACGGCTATCGCTACACCAACGGCGTCTGCATGGCGCATGACAACCGATCCTTGTTCTTCGCCGAAAGCTGGGCCTGCCGGATTCACCGCTATTGGCTGGAGGGGCCGAAGGCTGGCCACGCCGAATGCGTGATCCGCGACATGCCGGGCTACCCCGACAACATCAACCGCGCCTCGGATGGCCGCTACTGGATGGCCTGGCTGGGGATGCGCACTCCGACGTTCGATCTGTCGCTGCGCCACCC
>CAYQPD010000245.1:0-2827 GCA_964419305.1 uncultured Rhodobacter sp. | reverse complement strand
GCACTTGTCTGACCCGGCCGTTCGCCAACATCACGCTGGCCCTGGCGGATCCAAACGCGAAGGCTGTCCGGCGAACAGCCCAATTTACCTGCAATCGCCGTCAGCGCCGCAGCTTCGCTCTGATACTCATCGCGGTGTTCCATCGCCAGCCGAACCGCACGCTCGCGGAACTCGGGCGAATACGGCTTCGAGGTCTTCTTCTTTTGTGTCTGTTCCATAAAGGGCAATTCTCCGAGAGTTTTGCCCTCCGGTAAACCCGGGGCGGTTCAACCTGATGGACGGGCTGACCACATCACCAAGCTCGGCGGTTGCGGAGCCTGCCTTTGTGCCGCTGTCCATTTTGCCCGATCCTGTGGATCAGCCTTTGCCTTCGATAGCAGTTGCCGCGCAGGGTGGTTCCGGGGTGATGACGATCGAGGTCGGGCCCGATCTAC
Organism: uncultured Rhodobacter sp.; assembly: GCA_964419305.1. GTDB lineage: Bacteria > Pseudomonadota > Alphaproteobacteria > Rhodobacterales > Rhodobacteraceae > CAYQPD01. Next base: position 2,393 of record CAYQPD010000245.1, on the reverse strand, counting down.
GGCTGCGCATTCCCGGCGATGTTGCGGTGGAACGCGCAGTCGTGCTGGTGCAGGCCCTGCAAGGGGCATCGTGATTGTCGCCGGCCAACGTCTGCCGATCCTGATCGCGACACGGCCTGTGGATTTCCGGTGCGGACATAACGCTCTGGGTATGCGGCTGTTCCGACCCATTGATTTCGCGCTTGCGGGCTTCGGCGATGTGATGAAGCGGAGGGCTGTCGGTAGCTCGTCAGGGACTACGAGACGAGGTCCTTATGCGCCGTCGGCCTGCTGGGCATAGGCCCATGGCATCAGAGCGCCGATGTCGCTGGCGAGATGGCCATTAGCCATCTTGATGAACAGGTTGCGCAGATAGGCATAGGGCTCGACGCCGTTCATCTTGCAGGTTCCGATCAGGCTGGTGAAGCGGGCCCAGTTCCGGCCGCCCTCGTCATGCCCCGCAAAGAGCGCGTTGCGGCGGTTCATGGCTGGGCTGCGGATGGCGTTTTCGACGAGGTTGGAGTCGATGTCGACGCGGCCATCCTCAAGGAACATCCGAAAGCCATCCTGGCGCTTCAGCATGTAGGCCATGGCTTCGCCGAGGTCGGATTTGCGCGAGACGCGCGCTGCCTGTGCCTTCAGCCAGGCAAAGAACGTGTCTATCAGCGGGCGGGACAGTTCCTGTCGGATGGCTCGGCGATGATCGGGGTCTGCACCGCGGATGGCATCCTCGATCTTGTAGAGTGCAGCGATGCGCAGCAGCGCCTCGTCCACGATGGGTGAGCCCTTCTGGGGCTTGGCCTTGATCAGCTTGCGCCGCCCATGCGCCCAGCAGAAGGCCAGTCGCAGCGGATCGCCACCGGTGCGCTTTGGCGTGGCCAGATGGGTATAAGCGCCATAGGCGTTCGTCGGGCAAACGGTCCCCCGGACCGTTTGCTGACCCTCCTCACCCTGGATCGTGCCGTTGAAGCTGTGCAGGATTTCGGCGGCGTATTCGCTTTTCCGGCCGGGGCGATAATGGAACACGACACCCGGTGGGGCGGTGCCGTTCCAGCCACGGTCATCTCGCAAGACGGCCCAGAGGTAGCCGGTCTTCGTCGTGCCGCGGTTGTCCAATGTGGCGCCAATGGTCCAAGCCCATTGGACGACGATCCAGCACCGGGGCGGTGGTTTCATCGACGTAAAGCCGCGTGCTGTCGGCCATCAGCCGCTTGGCCATGTGATCGACCACGGGGGCGATCAGCGCGCCGGTGCGGCCCATCCAGTCGGCCAGCACCGAGCGCTCGATCGGCACGCCATGCCGCGCCATCACAATGGCCTGCCGGTTCAACGGCATGTGCTCGGAATGTTTGGACACGGCAATCTGGGCGAGCAACGCCTCGGTCGGCCAACTGCCCTCCAGCAGATGCGCGGGCACTTTGGCTTGCACCACGCCTGTGCGCCCCTTGGGGCAGGCATACCGAGGGCGCACGGTGACGATGACCTGATAGCGCGCGGGGATGTAATCCAATCGCTCGGACCGGTCTTCACCGATCCGCACCATGGTGCCGCAGCCGCAAGGGCATACGACGCTGTCAGGCTCAATCAGGCGTTCGACGCGTGGCAGGCCTTCAGGCAGGGCCCGTGCCTTGCGCGGTGCGCGGGGCTTGCGCTTCTCGGGGTCCCGCTCGCTGGCCGCGATCCTGTCCTCGACAGCGGCGATCTGGGCCTGCGTCTCGGCGATGGCGGTTCAATCTTCCAGCGCCAGTTCAAGCTGCGCCGGGTCCAGCTTCTCGGATTTCGGCCCGAACTTCGTGCGCCGGTAATCCTGAACCTGACCTTCCAGCTTCTCGATCAGCGCCTTCAATTCGGTGATGAAGGCCTCTTTCTCGGCCACCACCGCCTGTTCGTGCTGGCGCGCCGCGCGTTCGACCGATGCCTCAAACCGGGCTGCCTCCAGCGCCGTCTGCTGGGCGGCAAAGGCCCTCACCACCTCGGGCGGCAGGTCCGGGAACTGGCTGAGATCGAGGAGCTGCGACATGCTGCTATTCTACCCAACCTGAGACAAAATCCCAATAAAACAACACAAAAATCGGCCTGATGAGTCATCCTGCCGCAGTCGGTGCCAGCACCCGTTGCGCTACCACCCGCCGCCAATCCAGCCCCTCGAACAGAGCCTCGAATTGCGCTCGCGACAATCGCATCGTGCCGTCTTGCACCTTCGGCCAGGCAAAGCTGCCAGACTCGAGCACCTTGTAGACCAGCACGAGCCCGGTCCCGTCCCAAACCAAAATCTTCAACCTGTCGCCCCGCTTCGAGCGGAACACCACCGTCACCCCGGAATGCGGATCAAGCTTCAACTCGGTCTGCACGATCACCGCCAGAGCGTTATGTCCGCACCGGAAATCCACAGGCCGTGTCGCGATCAGGATCGG
>CAYQPD010000244.1:0-2831 GCA_964419305.1 uncultured Rhodobacter sp. | reverse complement strand
GTATGGCAATGTGGAATGGCGGTTCTCGCTTGACGGCTGGCGCGGGATTGTGGTCACGCGCGACATCTTTGACGGCACGCTGGGGCTGGCGGATGCCCATCTCACGATCTTCTGGCGCTCGGTCAAGCTGTCGCTGCTGACCACCGTGATCACTTTCGGCGTTGGTTTTCCCACCGCCTGGTTCATCGCGACCAGACCGCCGAACTCGCGCCCGCTGTGGCTGTTCCTGATCACCATCCCGTTCTGGACCAACCTTCTGATCCGCACCTTCGCGATCAATCAGGTGATCCGCAACGAGGGGCTGCTGAACGCGGCGCTGCTGAAACTGGGGCTGATCGCGGCACCGTTGCAGATCACCTATACCGACACGGCGGTGCTGATCGGCATGGTTTACGTTTACCTGCCGCTGATGGTGCTGCCGCTTTACGCGGTGATCGACCGCTTTGATGTCCGCCTGCTGGAAGCCGGTTACGACCTTTACGCCAGCCGGGTGCAGATGCTGCGCCGGGTGATCCTGCCGATCATCATGCCGGGGATCGTGGCGGGGTCGATCCTGGTGTTTGTGCCCTGCCTTGGGGCTTATGTCACGCCGCGCATCCTGGGCGGCGGCAAGCTGATGATGATCGGCAATTTCATCGAGCTGCAATTCGGCCAGGGCCGCAACTGGCCGCTGGGGGCGGCGATCTCGATCCTGCTGCTGGTGGTGGTGATGATCGCCCTGCTGTTCTACGTCCGCACCCTGAGCCATGAGCGCAAGGATGGCTGACAGGGTGCCCCCCCGCCGCAACTTTTCGGTGACCCGCCTGCCGGGTTTCGGCACCATCGCGGTGATCGTGTTTCTGGGGCTTTACACGCCGATCGTGACGCTGGTCGCCTATTCCTTCAACGGCTCGGAAAGCATTTCGCAATGGGGCGGGTTCTCGCTCAACTGGTATGGCGTGGCGTGGGGCAATCAGCAGGTCAAGGATGCCACCCTGACCTCGCTGGTGGTGGCAACGGCGGCGGCGGCGATCGCGACGCTGGTGGCGACGATGGCGGCCCTTGGCACCACCCGGCGGCGGGCGGTGCGCGGCCAGACCGTGATCTATGCCCTGATCAACCAGCCCCTGATGGTGCCCGAGATCGTGACGGCGGTGGCGCTGCTGATCTTCTTTGCCATGATCCGCAAGGCCACCGGCTACAGCGGGTTGGGCTACCTGATCCTGGCGCATTCGGCGTTCTGCATCCCGTTCGCCTATCTGCCGATCCGGGCCCGGCTGGAGGGTATGGATATGACCCTGGAAACCGCCGCCGCCGATCTTTACGCCAGCCGCTGGCAGACCTTCCGGCGGGTGACGCTGCCCCTGCTGATGCCCGCCGTGTTTGCCGGAGCGATGCTGGCGTTCGTGATCTCGCTTGATGATGTGGTGATCACCGAATTCATCAAATCACCCGGTCAGGACACCCTGCCGACCTATATGATGGGCCAGTTGCGCCGGGCGATGAAGCCCGATGTCAACGCGATTTCAGCCGCCCTGCTGGCGCTGACGCTGGTGCTGCTCAGCGCCTTCTTTCTGCTCAGCCGAAAACGGGATTGAACACCCGACCACCCCACGACCAACCAAGGAGAACGATGATGAACAAGACCCTGATCGCAACCGCCCTGCTGCTGGCCAGCACCTCGCTGGCCAGTGCCGGGGGCGAGTTGTTCCTTTACAACTGGGGCAACTACACCAGCCCCGAGATGATCGCAAAATTCGAAGCCGCTACCGGCGTCAAGGTCACGATCACCGATTTCGACAGCAACGACACCGCGCTGGCCAAGATCGAAGCCGGGGCCAGCGGCTTTGACCTGGTGGTGCCCTCGGCCGGGTTTGTCAGCATCTATGCCGAAAAAGGGCTGATCCAGAAACTCGATCTTGCCCGCCTGCCCAACCACAAGAACATCGCGCCCGAGTGGATGGACGTGACCTGGGACGCGGGCCGCGAATGGTCGGTGCCGTGGCAGTGGGGCTCGACCGGGATGTCGGTCAACACCAAGGTTTACACCGGCGACATCAACACCTCGGCGATCTTCATGGAGCCGCCGCCGGAACTGGCCGGCAAGATCAACGTGGTGCCGGAAATGGGCGACGTGCTGGCGCTGGCCACGATGTATGAGGGCGGCGAGGTCTGCTCGGAAGACGCCGAGGTGATGAAAAAGGTGCGCGACGCGCTGCTGGCAGCCAAGCCGAATTGGATCGCGATGGACTATTCCACGGTCGAGAAGATGAGCAACAACGACTATGCCGCCACGGTCGATTGGAACGGGGCGTCGATGCGCTCGCGGTTGGCCAACCCGGATGTGGCTTACGGCTATCCCAGGGAAGGCTTCGATCTGTGGATGGACAACGTGGTGTTGCTGAGCGACGCGAAGAACGTCGATAGCGCCTATCTGTTCATGGATTTCATCATGGCCCCCGAGAATGCCGCCATGCTGTCGGCCTTTGCCCGCTATGCCAACGGCATCAGCGGCTCGGACGCCTTCATGCCCGCTGACATGAAAGATGCGCCGGAAATCGTGACTCCGGCCGAGTTCGCGGCCAACGGGCACTTCGTGCTGACCTGCACCGGCAAGGCGCTGGAATATCAGACCGCAATCTGGACCGAGTTGCAAAAGTAGGCGGCAAGCAACGAAGGGCGGGGGCTTTGCCCCCGCACCCCCAGGATATTTGCGCAAAGGAGAAATTCCGGGGCATCGCACTCACGACGCGGTCGGCGACAGCCGCCGTCGCGAGAGCCGCTCAGCCTGCGCGCGGCGACGCGAGCGTGACCCCGGCCAGCGCGCATTGGGCAGCAAGCTCCAGCGCATT
>CAYQPD010000243.1:0-2855 GCA_964419305.1 uncultured Rhodobacter sp. | reverse complement strand
GCTCGGAGTCTTCAAATGCGATAGCCCTGGCGCGCCCTGCCAAGGATTGCCCGCGCGCCTGCGTCCTACTAACGTGATGCGGATGGACCGGCCCGATCAAGACCTTGCCACTGCCGCTGCGGCGGGCGACCGCGACGCCTTCGCGGCGCTGGTCGCGCGCCACTACGACCGCATTTTCGGCCTTGCCTTCCGGCTGACCGGCAGCCGGGCCGAGGCGCAGGATCTGGCGCAGGAGATTTGCGCGGCCCTGCCCGCCAAGCTGGCGGGCTGGCGCGGTGAGGCGCGCTTCACCACCTGGCTTTACCGCGTCACCATCAACGCCGCCCACGACCTGCGGCGCCGTCAGGCGACCCGCGCGCGGGCGGCCGATGGCTGGGGCGACTGGGAAATCGCCCGTCAGGACGAGATCGCCGCGGCGCGCGAGGCGCAAGCCTGGCTGGCCCAGGCCATGACCCGGCTGTCGCCGACGCTGCGCGACACCGTGGCGCTGGTGCTGGGGCAGGATCTGACCCAGGCCGAGGCGGGCGCGGTGCTGGGAATCTCCGAAGGCACCGTCGCCTGGCGGATGGCCGAAGTGAAACGGTGCCTGCGCGCCATGGCTACCAAGGAGGCAGCAAAATGACCGATGAACTCGACGCCCTGCGCGCCGCCCTGCACGCCACTCCCGAACCCGACCCGGCCGCCCGCGCAAAGGCCCTTGCGCTGGCGCTGGAAAGTTTCGATGCCCTGCACCAGCCCGGCCAAGGATCGAAGGCTGGCTTGCGTCCTACTCCTGACCGCCGCCCTTCGGCGGGGTTTTTGAAAGGAGTAGCCACCATGCTGAAATCCCTGACCTCACGCCCGATCCTGGCCGCCACCACCTCGGTCGCAGCCCTTGCGGTCGGGCTGGTGATCGTGGTGCCGGTGCTGCGCACCCCCCCGCCTCCGAGCGGGATCGTGATGCCCGAAGTAGCCGACACCACCGCCACCCCCGCCCCGGTCGCGACGCTACCCGAAGTGGTGCCTTCGCCTGCCGTCACCGGCGATCCCGTCACCGGCGACCAGAGCAGCGATGACGGCGGCAATCGCGATCACGACATCACCCTGCTCGCCACACCCGAGCTCGAGGCCCAGGTGCTGGATCAGCCGAGCATCGGGGCGGCGGCTGGGGTGGAAAAACCGTCCTATCCGCCGTCACCCGCGCCAATCGGCAAGCAGGTTGTCCGGGGCAAGAATGCGGTTGTCTCGGGACTCCTGCTTAGCACCATCCTGCCCCCGGAACGCATGGCCGATCTGGGTCGGCCCGCGCCGGAAAACAGCGAAAGCTTTGCCAACGCCCCGGCCAATCCGGTCAAGATCACCGCCGACGAGCCGGTGTCCACCTTTTCGATCGACGTCGATACCGCCAGCTACGCGGTGGTGCGCTCCAGCCTGATGAATGGCGCGCTGCCCGACCCCTCGGCGGTGCGGATCGAAGAGATGGTCAACTATTTCCCCTATGCCTACGCCGCTCCCGACCCCGGTGACGCGCCTTTCCGCAGCACCGTGACGGTCACACCGACGCCGTGGAATCCCGGCACCAACCTCGTGCACATCGCCCTGCAAGGCCGCCTGCCCGCGATCATTGACCGCCCGGCGCTGAACCTGGTGTTCCTGATCGACACTTCGGGCAGCATGGACGAGCCCAACAAGCTGCCGCTGCTGAAGCAATCGCTCAAGCTGATGCTGGCGCAGTTGCGCCCCGAGGATGAGGTGGCGATCGTGGCCTATGCCGGGTCGGCCGGCGAGGTGCTGGAGCCGACCCCGGCCGGGAATTCCGAAAGGATCAGCGCGGCGCTGGATCGGCTGGCGGCGGGTGGGTCAACCGCCGGGGCGGAAGGGCTGGCGCTGGCCTATCAGGTGGCGCGCCGGATGGGCGGCGCGGGCGAGGTTTCGCGCGTGCTGCTGGCCACCGACGGCGATTTCAACGTTGGTATCGACGACCCCGAGGGGCTGACGCATTACATTGCGCGCCAGCGTGACAGCGGGGTCTATCTGTCGGTGCTGGGCTTCGGGCGCGGCAATCTTGACGATGCCACGATGCAGGCACTGGCGCAGAACGGCAACGGCACAGCCGCCTATATCGACACCCTGGGCGAGGCCCGCAAGGTGCTGGTGGACCAGTTGACCGGGGCGCTGTTCCCGATCGCCGATGACGTCAAGATCCAGGTCGAGTGGAACCCGGTTTTGGTCGCCGAATACCGCCTGATCGGCTACGAGACCCGGGCCCTGCGGCGCGAGGATTTCAGCAACGACCGGATCGACGCGGGCGAAATCGGCGCGGGCCACAGCGTGACCGCGATCTACGAAGTCACCGCCCCCGACAGCGCCGCGCGGCTGAACCAGCCGCTGCGCTACGGCAGCGCGCAACCCACGGGCGAGACGGGAGAACTTGGCTTTCTGCGGCTGCGCTACAAGGCCCCCGGCGAGGACAGCTCGGCACTGCTTGAGACCCCGATTCTGCCCGGCGACGGTGCGGCCAGCGCTGACGTGCGCTTTGCGGTTGCCATGGCCGGCTTTGGCCAGTTGCTGACCGGGGCCACCTACCTTGGCGACTGGGGTTGGGATCAGGCGATCGAACTTGCGCTGAGCGCGCGCGGCGACGATCCCTTCGGCTACCGCATCGAGGCGGTCAACCTGATGCGGCTGGCGCAGAGCCTGGCGGTGCGCTGAAAGCGGGGGCCAGCCCCCGCACCCCCGGAGTATTGGGGCAAAGAAGAAGCCCGGACGACAAGGCCCCGGAATCCCTCCGGGGCCTTGAGGGCGGATAGGGGTCAGCCGATCACCGGGCGGCGGCGGCTTGCGCCTTGCCCTCGATCACCTCACCCGGCGCGCTG
>CAYQPD010000242.1:0-2882 GCA_964419305.1 uncultured Rhodobacter sp. | reverse complement strand
GGTCGCAACGAGACATGTTTCCAAAAGCCGGGAAAGCAGGAAAAACCGCTTCGGAAAAGGGCTTTCCCAAACTGCGGGACCACTTGACCGGATCGACTGTCAGGGCGAAAGCTAGTGCCATCAAAAGGCAAATCTGGCGCAAGCATGCGACAGAACACAAAACCAACAAAATGGAGGATTTCAGGAATGTCAGTAAAACGCACCCTCGCGGCAAGCGTGATGATGGCGGCACTTTGCGCCACCGGCGCCGCTGCGAGCACGCTGGTCTATTGCTCGGAAGGCTCGCCCGAGGGCTTTGACCCGGCGCTCTACACCGCCGGCACCACCTTTGATGCCTCGTCGCATCCGGTCTACAACCGCCTGGTCGAATTCGAGAACGGCACCACGAACGTGGTGCCCGGTCTGGCGGAAACATGGGATGTTTCGGACGACGGGCTGGAATTCACCTTTCATCTGCGCCAGGGCGTAAAGTTCCACGCCGTTGCCGGCTTTACCCCCAGCCGCGATTTCAACGCCGATGACGTGATTTTCAGCTTTGATCGCCAGCGTCTGGCCGACAACCCGTTTTTCACGGCGTCCGGCGGCAGTTGGGAATATTTCAACGCGATGTCGATGCCCGACCTGATCAAGGAAATCGTCAAGGTTGACGATTACACCGTCAAATTCGTGCTGACCCGCCCCGAGGCGCCGATGATGGCCAACCTCGCGATGGATTTCGCCTCGATCCTCAGCAAGGAATATGCCGACGCTCTGCTGGCTGCCGGCACGCCCGAGATGCTTAATCAGGTGCCGGTCGGCACCGGCCCGTTTGCCTTTATCGATTATCAGAAGGACGCGGTGATCCGCTATGCCACCAACCCCGACTATTGGGGCGGGGCGTCGCCGCTTGACGGTCTGATCTTTGCCATCACCCCGGATGCTTCGGTGCGCTATCAAAAGCTGAAGGCCGGCGAATGCCAGATCATGACCTATCCGAACCCGGCCGATGTCGCCGCGATGCAGGCCGACAAGGATCTGGTGGTGCTGGAGCAAGAGGGCCTGAATGTCGGCTATCTGGCCTACAACACCACCGTCGCGCCCTATGACAATGCCAATGTGCGCAGGGCGCTGAACATGGCGATCGACAAGAAGGCCATCATCGACGTGGTGTTCCAGGGCTCGGGCCAGATTGCCAAGAACCCGATTCCACCGACCATGTGGTCTTATAACGACGCCATCGCCGATGATGCCTTCGATCCCGCCGCGGCCAAGGCGATGCTGGCGGCCGAAGGCGTGACCGATCTGGCGATGAAGATCTGGGCGATGCCGGTGCAGCGGCCCTACAACCCCAACGCGCGGCGCATGGCAGAGCTGATGCAGGCAGATTTTGCCAAGATCGGAGTCACGGTGGAAATCGTGTCCTATGAATGGGGCGAATATCTGGAACGCTCGAAGGCGATGGACCGCGACGGGGCGGTTTTGCTGGGCTGGACCGGCGACAACGGCGACCCCGACAACTTCCTCGCGGTGCTGCTGGGGTGCGATGCGGTAGAGGGCTCTAACCGGGCGCATTGGTGCAATGCCGATTTCGACGCGCTGATCCAGAAGGCCAAGGTCACGACCGATGTGGCCGAACGGACCCGGCTTTATGAAGAAGCGCAGGCGGTGTTCAAGGATCAGGCTCCCTGGGCCACCATTGCTCATTCGGTGGTCTTCATGCCGATGCTGCCCTCGGTGACCGGCTACAAGATGAGCCCGCTTGGCGGCCATGACTTCTATGGCGTCGATCTGGCCAACTGAGCCACGCGGCGGGGGCGGGCCATCCGGCCTTGCCCCCGCTGGTTTTACATTCCGACCCAGCACCGGTGGCCGCTTGATGACTGACCTCTACCCTGAAGACGGCGCGCTTGCCGATCCGGTCGTGGCTGGCTGATGTTCAAGTATATCCTGTCACGGTTGCTGACGTTTCTGCCGACCTTCTTTGGCGTGACCCTGATTTCCTTTGCCTTCATCCGGGTTTTGCCGGGCGATCCGATCGTGGTGATGGCGGGCGAGCGCGGGGTGACGGCGGAACGCTATCAGGAACTGGTGACACAGTTCGGTTTCGATCGTCCGTTGATCGTGCAGTATGGCGATTATCTGTGGGGGGTGTTGCAGGGGGACCTGGGCAATTCCTTTGTCACCAAAAAGCCGGTCTGGGACGAGTTTTTCGCGCTGTTTCCCGCCACGCTGGAGCTGTCGTTCTGCGCGATGATCTTCGCGGTGGCGCTTGGGCTGCCTGCCGGGGTGATTGCGGCGGTGAACCGGGGCAAGTTCTTTGACCGGGCGCTGATGTCCACCGCGCTGATCGGCTATTCGATGCCGATTTTCTGGTGGGCCCTGCTGCTGATCATCGTGGTCTCGGGCTGGCTGGGCTGGACCCCGGTTTCGGGCCGCATCAGCCTGCTTTACTATTTCAGCGATTCAACCGGATTCATGCTGATCGACAGCCTGATGTCGGGGCAGAAAGGGGCGTTTGCCTCGGCGGTCAGCCATCTGATCCTGCCGACGATCGTGCTTGGCACCATCCCGCTGGCGGTGATTGCGCGCCAGACCCGTTCGGCGATGCTGGAAGTGCTGAGCGAAGATTACATCCGCACCGCCCGCGCCAAGGGGCTGTCGCCCGCCCGGGTCAACGGCGTGCATGCGCTGCGCAACGCGCTGATCCCGGTGATCACCGTGATCGGCCTGTCGGTCGGCACTCTGCTGGCCGGGGCAATTCTGACCGAGACGATTTTCAGTTGGCCCGGCATCGGCAAGTGGATGGTCGACAGCATCTTCCGGCGTGATTATCCGGTGGTGCAGGGCGGACTGCTGCTGATTGCCGTCATGGTGATGATCGTCAACCTGAGCGTTGATGTGCT
>CAYQPD010000241.1:0-2890 GCA_964419305.1 uncultured Rhodobacter sp. | reverse complement strand
CACGATCATGCACCGCAGCCACCTGCCGCTGAAGACCTGGTTCCTCGCCGCGCATGGTGCCGCTACCCATTCGGGCGGCATCTCGGCCCTTCAGTTGCAGGCCCAGCTGGGCATCGGCAGCTACAAGACCGCCTGACTGCTGCTCCACAAGCTCCGACGCGCCATGGTCGACCCTGGGCGAAGCCTGCTGCAAACCCTGGTCGAGATCGACGAGACGGAGAGCCGCCCGCACCGATCCGGCCATCGAGGCCCTACCGGGCACCGCAACACCAGCGGAACTGGCGCTGGTCATGGCCAAGGCCATCGCCCGCCGCGCCGTGCTCGATTGGCAGGGGGTCGGCGATGCCGCGGGCAACATCCTGACGGTCAGCCCCGAAGGTATCGACGCCCTGCTGGAAATCTGGCCGGTATTCGAGGCGCTCCTGACCGAATGCGTTGCGCGCGGCCTGTTTCTGGACGCGGAAAAAAACGGCTTCGCGCCCTTGCCGAGTGGTCCTTCGGCGGGGGCGAGCGCTATTGCGCCGCCTGCACGCAAGCTTGGCCGCGCTGGCGGCAACCGACTTATCCGTGCGCGGCCTTGCCACCGGGCTGGTGATCCTGCGCGGCGCGGCGATCCTGCTGCTGAACGAGGCCACGCGCGCGCTCGACAGCCAGTCCGAGGCGCTGGGGCAGGAGGCGCTGCAGCACCTGACCGAGGCGCGCACCACGATCGTTATCGCGCATAGGCTTTCGACCGTGCCTGGTGCCAACACGATTGTGGTGATCGGCGACAGCGAGGTGATCGAGGCCGGGCCGTCCGCCGAATTGCTGGCGCGCGGGGGCGCCTTTCGCGCGCTTTACGAGGCGCAATTCGACCGCGTCATCGGCTGAGACATTTTCTGCCACGGCACCCTGACCTGCAGCACGCACCGCGCCTGCCGCGATCTTGCATGGCGGCGCTGTTTGCGTAAACGTTTGCGCAACTGGGGAATCAGTGCATACTCGCACCCGGATGCCTGAACGTGGACTTGGGGAGGGCCGATGCCGGAAGGCCGCAAGACGATCAAGGACGTCGCCCGCACACTTGGCGTGTCTGCCGCGACGGTGTCGCGCGCGCTGGCGGGACATTCGCGCATTTCGCCCGAAACGCGGGCGCGGGTCGAACAGACCGCGCGGCAGATGGGCTACATGCCCAACCGCGCCGCGCAATCGCTGGTAGCGGGGCGCAGCAGCGGCTTTGTCGGGCTGATCCTGACCGACCCCGGCTATGGCCGCGAAGCGAGTTATCTGGGCGAATTCATCGGCGCGCTCGGCGCCGGGTTCGCAGAGCACGGCATTGACCTGTTTCTGGCAGCGATCCCGGAGCAGCAATCGGAACTGTCAGTGATCCGCAACATCGTCGGAACGCGCCGCGCCGACGGACTGATCATCGCGCGCACCGCCGAGGTCGATCCGCGCATCGACTTTCTTGCCGCCGCCCGGTTTCCGTTTGTGACGCACGGGCGTACCGCCGACGAGGTGCCGCGCCACGCCTGGGTCGATAGCGACGGCGCTGCGGCCTTTGCCGAAGCCTTCGATCTGCTTTACGCGCTCGGCCACCGCCGGTTCGGGCTGGTGACGATCGAAGAGCCGATGACCTTTCGGATGCACCGCACCGAGGGACTGTTGCGCGCCATTACCCGGCGCGGCGACCCCGAGGTAAGCCTGCAGATCGCCACCTCGCCGCGCTACGACGGTGCCCGCCGCCACGCCGCGATTGGCGCGCTGCTGAGCCACCCCTGGCGGCCCACTGCGGTGCTGGCGCTGATCGACGGGCTGGCGCTGACGGTGCTCGAAGAGGCGGCGGCGCTGGGCCTGAGCGTGCCCGACGATCTGAGCGTGATCGGCTTTGACAACATCACCTCGGCCGCACTGGCGCGCCCCGGCCTGACCACCTTCGACGCCCAAACCGCGCTGAGCGCCCGCGCATCGGCGCGCATGCTGGTGGCGCAGATGTCTGCAGATACCCGGCCAGCCCTGCCGGAATCGCTTTTGATCCGCCCAAAGCTCGTGCTGCGGGCCAGCCACGGAGCCGTGCGGCAGACGCCGCGTGGATAGCACCAGTTCAACCGAAATTAACGGGAGAGGAGCACGACAATGACATTCGATCACATTCGCTCGGCGGCACTGGCAGCCGCTGTGCTGACGATGGCGGGTCCGGCCCTGGCCGAGCCGCTGTTCTGGTCCACTCAGGCCAAACCGGTCGAGGAAACCCAGCGCATGCGCGAGCAGGTGATGGCGGGTTTTCCCGGCGGGGTTGATTACCAGCCTTCGGACGAAGGCCCGTGGATCACCCGCATCCAGGCCGAGGCGCAGGCCGGGTCGGGCACCATTGCGGTGCTGGGCGGGCTGCATGGCGACCTCTCGTCGCTCGGCGCGATGCTTGTCGATCTGAGCAGCATCGACACCTCGGCTGTAGGCGCGGCGATGCTGGAACTTGGCCAGCTTGGCACCGGCGAGCAGAAATACATTCCCTGGATGCAGGCCACCTACCTGATGGTCGCCAACAAGAAGGCGCTGCCCTATCTGCCCGCGGGTGCCGATCTCAACGCGCTGACCTACGACCAGATGATCGCCTGGACGAAGGCCCTTGCAGAGGGCACGGGCGGGCCGAAGTTCGGCTTTCCGGCTGGCCCGAAGGGGCTGAAGCATCGCTTTTTCCAAGGCTTCCTACTGCCCGCCTATACCGGCTCGACAGTGACCGAGTTCCGCTCGGCCGAGGCCGAGGGGGCGTGGAATGTCTTCAAGGAGCTGTGGAAATACACCAACCCCGCCTCGACCGGCTACGGCTTCATGCAGGAACAGTTGCTGACTGACGAGGTCTGGGTGGCGTTCGACCACGTTGCGCGCATTGCCGATGCATTCAACCAGC
>CAYQPD010000240.1:0-2941 GCA_964419305.1 uncultured Rhodobacter sp. | reverse complement strand
TGCTTTACGGCTATATCAACCCCAAGATCCGGAAACGCTGATGACCGAGGCTGCGCATATCGAACCCGTTGCCGAGTTGCGCCCCGGCCGGTTGCGCGAATTCTGGCATTATTTTCGCGAGAATCGCGGCGCGGTGATGGGGCTGTGGGTGTTTGCCGGCTTCGTGCTGGTGGCCATTCTCGCCGACCTGATCGCGCCCTATGACCCGACCCAGCAATTTCGCGGCCATCTGCTGCAACCGCCGTTCTGGCAGACCGGCGGCAGCCTGGCCTTTCCGCTTGGCACCGATGCGGTCGGGCGAGACCTGTTGTCGCGGCTGCTGCATGGCGCGCGCTATTCGTTCTATGTCGGGATCGTGGTGGTGGTGATCTCGGCCTCGGGCGGCATCTTGCTGGGGCTGGTGGCGGGCTTTGCGCCAAAATGGCTTGATACCCTGATCATGCGGGTGATGGACATCATTCTGGCCTTCCCGTCGCTCTTGCTGGCGCTGGTGCTGGTGGCGATTCTCGGCCCGTCGCTGACCAATGCGATGATCGCCATCGCGCTGGTGTTGCAGCCGCATTACGTGCGCCTGACGCGGGCTTCGGTGATGTCAGAGCGCACGAAGGATTATGTTACGGCGGCCAAGGTGACCGGGGCGAAACTGCCGCGGCTGATGTTCATCACCGTATTGCCCAACTGCCTGTCGCCGATCATCGTGCAGGGCGCGCTGTCATTCTCGACCGCCATTCTCGACGCTGCGGCGCTTGGGTTTCTTGGCATGGGGGCGCAGCCGCCGACGCCGGAATGGGGCACCATGCTGGCCGAGGCGCGCGAGTTCATCCTGCGCGCCTGGTGGGTGGTCACCTTTCCCGGCCTCGCGATCCTGGTCACGGTGCTGGCGATCAACCTGATGGGGGACGGGCTGCGCGATGCCTTCGACCCCAAGCTGAAGCGGAGCTAGGTCATGGCGCTGCTTGAAATTCGCAACCTTTCGGTCGATTTTGCCACTTCATCGGGGCAGTTCCGGGCGGTGGACGGGGTGGATGTGTCGGTTAATACCGGCGAGATTCTGGCGATTGTCGGTGAAAGTGGCTCGGGCAAATCGGTGTCGATGCTGGCGCTGATGGGGCTGTTGCCGTGGACGGCGACAGTGACGGCGGATGTGATGTCTTTTGGCGGTCAGGATCTGCGCCAGGTTTCGGGGCACACGCGGCGCCGCATCGTCGGCAAGGACATGGCGATGATCTTCCAGGAACCGATGTCGTCGCTCAACCCGTGTTTCACCGCCGGCTACCAGATCAAGGAGGCGCTGCGCCAGCATCTTGGGCTAACCCGCGCGGCGCGCCATCACCGCGCGATCGAGCTGTTCGAGATGGTCGGAATTCCGGCACCGGAGCAGCGGCTGGGGGCCTTTCCGCACCAGCTTTCAGGCGGCATGAACCAGCGGGTGATGATTGCCATGGCAATCGCCTGCAACCCGAAACTGCTGATCGCGGACGAGCCGACCACCGCGCTGGATGTGACGATTCAGGCCCAGATCCTTGATCTTCTGACCGGATTGCAACGCGACATCGGCATGGCGCTGGTGCTGATCACCCATGACATGGGCGTGGTCGCCGAAACCGCCGAGCGGGTGTCGGTGCATTACGCCGGCCAGAAGGTCGAGGAACAGCCGGTCGCGGCGCTGTTCGCGACCCCGCATCACCCCTATACCGCCGCGCTGCTGGCCGCCCTGCCCGAGCGTGCGACCGCCAAGCGCCTGCCGACCATTCCCGGCGTGGTGCCGGGGCAGTTCGACCGGCCGGCGGGCTGCCTGTTTTCGCCGCGCTGTGCCTACGCCGATGACCTGTGCCGCACCACGCCGCCGCAGCCGGCCGGGGTCGCCTTGGGGCTGGCGCGCTGCCACTACCCGCTGGCCGCAACCGAAAAGGCCGAAGCATGACCGCGCCCGCCACAGAACCCGTCGTGGTCGCCGAAAACCTCAGCCGCCATTACCCGACCGGCGGCGGCTTCTTTGGCAAGAAGCAACTGGTGCGGGCCCTCTCGGAGGCCAGTTTTCGCCTCTATCCCGGCAAGACCCTGGCGGTGGTGGGCGAGTCGGGGTGTGGAAAATCCACCCTTGCGCGGCTGATTACCATGATCGAGCCGCCGACGGCGGGGGTGTTTTCGATTGCGGGCACCCCGGCAGTGCCGGAAAACTGGGCCAGCCTGCGCGCCTCGGTGCAGATCGTGTTCCAGGACCCCTACGGCTCGCTCAACCCACGCCAGCGGGTGGGGGCGATGCTGGAAGAGCCGCTGAAGATCAACCGCCCCGACATGACCGCCGCCGAGCGCACCGAACGGGCGCGCGACATGCTGCGCCAGGTCGGGTTGCGCGAAGAGCAGTTCGACCGTTATCCGCACATGTTTTCCGGCGGTCAGCGCCAGCGCATCGCGGTGGCGCGGGCCTTGATGCTCAACCCGAAAGTGCTGGTGCTGGACGAGCCGGTCTCGGCGCTCGATCTGTCGATCCAGAGCCAGATTCTGAACCTTCTGGTCGATTTGCAGGACAAGCTGGGGCTCGCCTATCTGTTCATCAGCCACGATCTGTCGGTGGTGCGGCACATGGCTGACGACATCATCGTGATGTATCTTGGCCGCCCGGTCGAGATCGGTCCCAAGGCGGAAATTTTCGCCGCCCCCCGCCACCCCTACACCAAGGCGCTGCTGTCGGCGACCCCGACCGCCGACCCCAGGCTGCGCAAGGAACGCATCAAGCTGCAAGGCGAGCTGCCGTCGCCGATCGACATGCCGCCGGGCTGCGCCTTTGCGCCTCGTTGCTGGAAAGCGCAGGCGCGCTGCCGTGGCGAACGCCCGCTGCTGGAAGGCGCGCCCCATCAGGCGGCCTGTTTTTACCCGGAGGGCGGCTCTGTTGCACAAATCGGGTGACAGGCGGACCTCCCCTTTCCCCGGACAGACT
>CAYQPD010000239.1:0-2963 GCA_964419305.1 uncultured Rhodobacter sp. | reverse complement strand
GTCAGCCCGCCGCCGCCTCGGCGGCCACCTTGCGGATGCGCGCGACCATGGCGCGCAGGCCGTTCGAGCGCTGCTGCGACAGGTGGTCTTGCAGGTCAAGTCGCCCCAGTTCGGCCACCGCATCCACCCGACCCACCTCGACCACCGTCAGTCCGGCGTAAAGCGCATGCAGCACCGCGATCAGCCCCTGCACGATCATCGCGTCCGATTCGCCCTGAAAATCGAACCTCGCCCCCGACCCCTGCCCCGTGATCAGCGGCCTGATCCAGACCTGACTGGCGCAGCCGTCAACCTTGGTGGCAGGCACCCGAAACGCCGGATCGAGCGGTGCCATGGCGCGGCCAAGCTCGATCACATGGCGATAGCGGTCTTCCCAGTCGCCAAGAAATTCGAAAGTCTCGGCAAGGTCCTCGAAAGCGGCGGTGGCCATGGTTTTCTCCTCTGCCGCCCTGACCTAGGGGGTTCGCGCCCGAAGGTCCAGTGCCCCCCCGCGCGGCGGCTTTTCAAAGCCCGCTGCATCGGCTACCCAAGGGCAGGGTGAACAAAGGAATCGGCATGAAAAAATCGCTGTTGGCGGCCATGGCGGTGGTGCTGCTGGTTTCGGCCTGCGCCTCGTTGCGCACGTCCAAGCTGAACCCGTTCAACTGGTTCGGTCGCTCGCAGGCGACCGCGACGGCGGCGGCGGTATTGCCCGGCCCCGAAGCCGATGCCCGCCCGCTGGTCGAGCAGGTGCTGTCGCTGGCGGTCGAGGCGATGCCGGGCGGCGCGATCGTGCGCGCCACCGGCCTGCCGCCGACCCAAGCCTGGTGGAATGCCGAACTGGTGGCGCTGCCGATCACCGACGGCAAGCTGGTCTATGATTTCCGCATGGTGCCACCGCCGCAACCGGCGGCGGTCTCGACCCAACGCTCGCGCGAGATTACCGCGGCGGTGTTTGTCTCGACAATGACGTTGGACGGCGTGACCTCGATCACGGTGCAGGGGGCGTTGAACGCCCGCACCAGCAGGCGCTAGGCCGATCAGTCAAGCCGGGGCGTTGACGATCTGAACCTGATTGCCGCGCGCGGTCAGCGCGATCTCGCCGCCGCACAAGCGCAGCGCATCGCCGCCGAAAGCCTCAAGCCGCCAGCCGGTCAGGCTGGGCAGATCGCGCTCGCCTGCGGCAATGGCGTCAAGCTCGGCGGCACTGGCGATCAGCCGCGCCGCCACCCCCAGGTTTTCCGACTTGGCCTTCAAGAGCACCCGCAGCAGATCAGCCAGGGCCGGATTGACCTGCAACTGCGCGTGCGCGAGGTCGGGCTTGGGCAGGTCTTCGGTCTTGGTTTCGACCCCGGCCTTGACCGCGGCCAGAATGCCGTCGGCAATGTCGCCGCGCCGCCCTTCGCGCAACAGCAGGCGCGAGCGCCCCAGGTCATCGATGTTGGCGGGCCGGGTCGAGGCCAGTTCCAAGAGCGCGTCATCCTTCATCACCCGCGCGCGCGGCACGTTGTGGCCCTGGGCATAGGTCTCGCGAAACCGCGCCAGCTCGCGCACTACCGCCAGAAACCGCCCCGAGGTGGTGCGGGTCTTGATCCGCTGCCAGGCCTCGGCCGGGGTCACGGTATAGGTGGCGGGGCGGGTCAGGATCGCCAGTTCCTCGGCCACCCAGGCTTCGCGCCCGCTTTTGGCGATCTGCGCCGCAAGGCTTTCATAGACCCCGCGCAGGTGGGTGACATCAGCCAGCGCGTATTCCTTCTGTGCCTCCGACAACGGGCGGTGCTGCCAGTCGGTGAAGCGCGAGCTCTTGTCGATGGTCTCGCGCATGATCTTCTTGACCAGGGTCTCGTAACCCACCTGCTCGCCATGGCCGCAGACCATGGCCGCCACCTGGGTGTCGAACAGCGGATCGGGGAAAACCCCGCCCTCGACGAAGAAAATCTCGAGATCCTGGCGCGCGGCATGGAATACCTTGACCGTCGCGCGGTGGCGGAACAGATCGTAGAGCGGATCAAGCGACATGTCCGCGCCCGCGATCGGATCGACCAGCACCGCCGCGCCATCCTTGCCCGGCAGCGCCATCTGGATCAGGCAGAGCTTCGACCAATAGGTGCGCTCGCGCAGAAACTCGGTGTCGATCGTGACATAGGGCGCGGCCTTGGCGGCGGCACAGAAGGTGGCAAGGTCGTCGGTCGTGGTGATGGTTCGCATCGGGGTTCCGCAAGGCTGGGGTTGGGCGGGGGCATCCCGCTGCCTTGCTATAGGGGGCGGGGGGTGAAAATGAAAGCCCCGCGACCGGCAAGCGGGGGGCGCTCCGCGCGGGGATATTTAGGCCAGCAAGAATTCAGGGCAGGAAGATCGGGGTGAGGTCGCCCGTCGCAAAGCGCCTGAGCACGGCGGGGTAAAGCCGGTGTTCCTGGGCCAGCACCCGCGCGGCAAGGCTGGAAGCACTGTCGCCGGGCAGGATCGGCACCCGCGCCTGACCAAGGATCGGGCCGGCGTCAAGGGCGGCGGTCACCAGATGGACGGTGCAGCCGGCCTCGGCGTCGCCCGCGTCAAGCGCGCGCTGGTGGGTGTGAAGACCGGGATAGCGCGGCAGCAGCGAGGGGTGGATGTTGAGCATCCTGCCGGTGAACCGGGCGACAAATGCCGGGGTCAGCACCCGCATGAAGCCCGCAAGGCACAGGATATCGGGGGCGGCGGCAAGGATCGGTTCCAGCAGGGCGGTCTCGAAGGCGGCACGGTCGCCGGCAAAGGCGCGGTGATCGACGGTCGCCGTGGCGATTCCCAATGCAGCGGCAGCCGCCAGTCCGCCCGCCTGCGGGTCGTTGCTGGCCACCAGCACCGGGCGGGCGGGATGATCGCCGGTCATCGAGCGCACCAGCGCCAGCATGTTCGAGCCACCCCCGGAAATCAGGATGGCAACGCGTTTCACAGCAACTGCCCCGACGTGATGACCCCCGCGCCACCCGCCCTGCGTGCCACCA
>CAYQPD010000238.1:0-2980 GCA_964419305.1 uncultured Rhodobacter sp. | reverse complement strand
CCTGGGCGGGATCGTTCCGCGCCGGGCTGGTGGCGGAAAACGCGCGGCGGGCCGGTGGTGGGGGCTTGCACCCTTACGTGATCTATCTTGGCGGCGGGGCGCTGTGCCTTGGCCTGGCCTTTGCGATTGCCGGGGTGGCCGGGGTGGCGGTGTGGGCCTTACTTTCGGCCTATGCCACGGCGCAACTGCTGCTGTCGGATTACGTCCAGCACTACGGCCTGAGCCGGGGGCGGCTGCCCGACGGGCGGCTGGAGCCGATCTCGGACCGCCATAGCTGGAACGCGGCGCAGTGGTTCTCGTCGGGGGTGATGCTGAATGCGCCGCGCCATTCCGACCACCACGCTCACCCCGCCCGGCCTTACCCGGCGCTGCGCCTGCCCGCGCCCGACCGCGCCCCGCGCCTGCCGTGCTCGCTGCCGGCCGCCTGCACCATTGCGCTGATCCCGCCCTTGTGGCGGCGGATGATGGCCCCGCGCCTGGCGCGCTGGCAGCAAACCGCCTGAGGGGTTGGAGCCTCTGGCGCGGCGCGCCAGGCTCTGGCAGGCTGGCGCCACCTGAAGTGGAGACCGATGATGCGTATGGCCCTTGCCCTTTTGCTGCTGACCGCCCTGCCCGCGACGGCGCAGACCACCATGACCGCCGACCAGTTCGAGCGCTATGCCACCGGCAAGACCCTGACCTATTCCCAGGCGGGCGAGGTGTTCGGCACCGAGCAATACCTGGCCAACCGCCGCGTGCGCTGGGCCTTTACCGGCAGTGAATGCACCGAGGGCGTATGGTATGAGGACGCCGGGCTGATCTGCTTTGTCTATGACCATGATCCCACCCCGCAATGCTGGAGCTTCATGCAGGATGCCAGCGGCCTGCACGCCCGCTTCAACGACGATCCCGAAGGCACGGCGCTGTCGGAGGTCGAACAGACCGCGACCCCGCTGATCTGCGCCGGGCCGGATGTCGGGGCCTGAGGGCGAGAGCAGGACGACTCGTGATGGACGCAGCGTGTCCTGTCTTCTTTTCTTGCCGGATTTGGCCTCAGACAAATCAGGCCGCGCCTGCCTGCCCCCGGCAGGCGCGAAACGCGCCCGCCAGGCAGGCGCGGCCTGATTTTCAGCGTCTCGGCCAAGCCCAACCCCCCATGCCCTGCGGCCTCACGGCCTTCGGGCAAGGGACCGGGCGGCCTTGCCCCGCAAGGCCGCTGATCCGGTCCCGGTGCCCAAGACCAAGCGAAGTGTGGGTTGTCAAGTTTCCAGCAAACCGCATCATGCCCATCGGGCTGGCGGGGTGTCAGAACAGGCTGCCCTGATCGGGCGGGGCGCTGGTCTTGCGGCCTTTTGCCGGGGCTGCCCCAAGGCGCAGGCGGCCATCGTGGAATTCGATCTCGAGCGCCGCCGCGCGTTCGGCGGCAGTGCGCGAGGTGACCACCGCGCCGTCGCCGCGCACCACCGCAAAGCCGCGCCGCAGGGTCTGCGCGTAGCCCAGGGTCTGGCGGGTGCGCTCAAGCGCATCAAGCCGCAGCGCGAGGCTGCGCAAGCGCGCCGCCGACGCGGCCTGCAAGCGCGCATCCAAAGCCGCGAGGTCGGCCCGACCCCGCGCCACCGCGCGCCCGGCGTCGGTCAGGGCGCGCGCCAGCGCGGGCACCAGCCTTGCACCAAGTGAGTGCACCCGGTCGGCGGCGCGCTCGGCCATGCGCGCCTGCGCCTGCGCCAGCGCGCGCGCGCGCTCGGCCAGCCGCTCTCCACCCCGGCGCGCCAGATCGGCCAGCAGCCGGGGCCGCAGCAGCGCCGCCACCGGATCAAGCCGCGCGCGCTGCCGCGCCACGGCAGTCGCCAGCGCGTGCCCCAGCCGCCCCGACCACAGATCGAAGCGCTGCGCCGCAGGTGCGGTCAGCCCGTCAAGGCGGGGCAGCGCGCGGGCCAGATCGCGCAGCCGCTGGCCGCGCTGCCCCGCCGCGCGCGCCACCGCCTGCGCCAGCCGGGCGGCAAGGGTATCGAGCGCCGCCAGCAGCTCGAGCCGCACCGGCACCGCGATCTCGGCCGCCGCCGTGGGGGTGGGGGCGCGCCGGTCGGCGGCGTAGTCGATCAGGGTGGTGTCGGTTTCGTGCCCCACCGCCGAGATCAGCGGAATGACCGATGCCGCCGCCGCCCGCACCACGATCTCTTCGTTGAAGCCCCACAAATCCTCGAGCGAGCCGCCACCGCGCGCCACGATGATGAGGTCCGGGCGCGGGATCGCCCCGCCCGGCGCAATCGCGTTGAAGCCGGCAATCGCCGCCGCCACTTCGGCCGCGCAGGCCTGACCCTGCACCGCCACCGGCCAGATCAGCACGTGGCAGGCAAAGCGGTCGCGCAGCCGGTGCAGGATGTCGCGGATCACCGCGCCCGAGGGCGAGGTGACGACCCCGATCACCCGCGGCAGATAGGGCAGCGCGCGTTTGCGGGCCACGTCGAACAGCCCCTCGGCGGCAAGTGCTACTTTGCGCGCTTCAAGCATCGCCATCAGCGCCCCGGCCCCGGCCAGCACCATCTCTTCGACGATCAACTGGTATTTCGATTGGCCGGGAAAGGTGGTCATCCGCCCGGTGGCGATCACCTCCATGCCCTCTTCGGGGCGGGCCTGAAGCCGCGCCGCCTGGCCCTTCCAACTGATCGCGGCAATCACCGCGCGGTCGTCCTTGAGATCGAAGTACAGGTGCCCCGAGGCCGGGCGCGACACCCGCCCGATTTCACCACGCACCCGGATCAGGCCGAACCCGCCCTCGATCACCCGCTTTACCGCGCCCGAGAGTTCCGACACGGTGTATTCGGGGGCATTGCCGGGAGGGGGCGCGGGGTCTTCAAACAGATCGGACATCACTTGCCCCCGCCGTGGCGGGCAGCGAAGGCGGCTGTTGACCGGGCCGGGACAGGTTCAACCGTTCGGCGAGAGCCCGGGGCTGATGGTGCCGCGCAAAGGCGAGCGATTCCGCGATGATCGGGTATCA
>CAYQPD010000237.1:0-2993 GCA_964419305.1 uncultured Rhodobacter sp. | reverse complement strand
GCGCCAGCACCAGAACCCGCTGTGGCTGACCCAGACGGGTCGGATACTCGGCGTCATCCGCCGCCGCCCCGCCCATCCGATAGCCATCGTCCAGATTGACCGTATTGCGCCAGCCCAGATTGGCCTGCGCGGCAGCCTTGCCAATCCGCTCAATTTCGGAACGCTGCAACGGATCGGGCAAGGGCACCGCCTCGGTTTCCACTGCCTCGATCAACGCCCGCAACCCGGGAGGTGCCACAATTTCCCCCACCGAAAACAACCGTTCAGCCGTGCGCCACGCCACATCCTGTGGGTAAACATAGGCCCCCCGATCCAGCGCACCTTGCAGCCAGCGCGCGTTTTCTACCTGCGCCGGGTCTGGGGATACCACATATAAAACAGGGGCTTGCACCGGGCGGCTACCCTGCGGTCTTGACTGCATATGCCGCCAAAGCCGCCCTGCCCGCTGAATCAGGCTGGCCATCGGCGCCAGATCGGAAACCATCACATCAAAATCAAAATCCATAGAAGTTTCAATTACTTGCGTGGCAACAACCACCCTGCCCGCCCGGCCCTGCCCGTCTTTGCCAAACCGCGCAATCACTGCCGCCTCAATCCGCTTGCGGTCCCCCAAGGCAAAACGCGCGTGCAAAAGATCGGCCGGCACCCCCGCCGCCGCCAATGCCTCGACCGCAGCGATCGCATCATCGACCGCGTTGCGCACCCAAACGCAGGCCGCCCCTTGCCCCGCCATTTGCGCCAACAGCGTCACCGCCTGCGCCGCTCCGCCCAAACGTTCCACCTGCACCGGACCACGCGTGCCGACGGCTTGCGGAAACCCAACGCGAACCTCCCCCGCCGCCACGGTCAGCGCCGGATAAGCCGCATCATTGCTGGCCCCGCCGTAGATCGCCAGCAGTTCGGCCCGTTGCTGCAATGGCAGTGTTGCCGTCAGCAAAATCGCCGATCCGCCGGCCCGCCGATGCGCTTCCAGAAGCTGCTTCAAGGCAACCGCCAAATACGGATCGCCCAGTTCATGCACCTCATCAACCACAAGAATTTTTGACGACAACCCGAAATGCCGCAGCGTGGAAAACTTCGTCGGCAGCACCGAAAGCAGCGCCTGATCAATCGTGCCCACTCCAACATCGGCCAACAGCGCCCGCCTGCGACTGTCGGCCAGCCAGGCGGAACACACAATCTCACCATCGCCCGTCATATCGCGCTGAAACAGATCATTGAACGGCACCGAAAGCCCTGCCCGCCCATGCGCCAGCGTGACCGAGGGCTTGCCCGCAAACATCCGGCCCACCACATCACAGGCCCGCGCAAACATCGCATCCGCCGTGGCCATCGTCGGCAATGCAAAGAACAGCCCGCGCCCCTTGCCCGCCAGCATCATCCGCTGCGCCAGCAGAAGTGCTGCCTCGGTCTTCCCCGCGCCGGTTTCATCCTCGATCACCGCCAGCATCGGGCCATCGGTCAGGGTAATGTCCGCGCAAGCCGCTTGCATCGGGCGCAAGGCGAAATCGAACAGTTTGGCATCGCTGGGCGCAGGCGAGGCCAAACCGGCCGCCTCTACCGCCCGCACCGCCTTTTGCCGCGCCAGGGCCAGATACTCGGGCAACTCCATCACTGCCGCTGTCGCTTCAAACCAGTCGGCGTTTGATCCGATCCAGTCCGCTGCAGCCACCAACCCCGGCAACCACCAGCTCAGATTGCGCGCTTGGCGCTTGTCCAGATCGGCCATAGCCGCCAAAGGCCAAAACCTCTGCATCGCAGCCGTCAGATTTGCGGCATCTTCCACCGCCTGCGCCCCCGCTGCCGTCAGCATACGGTCGGCGTCCCTGCCCAAATCCTTGCCCGGCGGACGGCCATGGTGCCCCGCCGCTGCCGCATAAAGCAAGGTACTGCGGGTGGGTCGAGGTATCGGTAAAGGGTTAAACCGGTGAAGGTAAACCTCGCTCACCTCCCAATGTCGGCCATTTAGCTGCGCGGCCCCATCCCGCAACATCGCCAGAAACGCCGCGTTCACCTTGCCGATATCATGCAGCGCCACCAGCAGGATCAACGCCTGCCGCAAGCCTTCCTCAAATCCAAATGGCGCGATCAACCGCTCTGCCACCGCCGCCACATCTAGCATGTGATAAGCAGCCGGATGCTCCACCCCGCCCGGCTCAGCGGCACTTTTCCCTGGCCAATCAACAATAAATGAACAAACCATAGTATCTCCAATGCCCACGCCAAGCTAACGGAGATCCTCGGGAGTGGGGTCGGTCGCATCACAGCTTCCGGATGCGGGATCATTTCCATACAGACATCAATCACTGCGACAGCGCTAGGGAAATCCGCGCGGCGATAGATGGCGTGGGCGCTGTGCTTATTATGGTGGGAGGACAGAAAGTAACGGCGATGACCCGTTGCCTGCGCCTCTGGCAGAAACACTTCCTGCATACGCCCGCCGATTCCCGATCTTGCAGCCACAGAAGAACGTGTGAACGGCGGCAAAGTAGCCGCCCGCGGCGCGGAAGTATCCCTGCAGTCGACGGTGTCGCCTGCCATGAGCGGCACCATGGTCTGCAGCCAGAGCGCCGTGGCGAGCGTGACGTGGCCGCCGCTGATCTCGCCCATCAAGCCGCGGATTTCCGTCGTGCCGTTCAGCGCGAGCCGCCCGCGCATCCGTACCGTGGTGCTGGCGCCCGCCTTGTAGAGCAGCGTTGCGCCGAAGATGTAGGTGCCGGGGGCGGGTGCGGTAAAGAGGTTGGTCCCGGCGTCGAACGCCCCCTGATCGTTGGTGTCGGCCACGTTGAGGCCGATCTTCGTCCATGCCCCGACGCCGATTTGTTTCCGAAGGACGTCTTGGCGCTGAAGCGCGATGGAATGGGGCGCTGAAAGATGCCTTGCTCCGATAGGTCAGCGGGTATCGTGGTCGCGTCTCATCATCCTCGGGTCGATTTCCGGCTCGTCCCACTTCCCTGCGACCGTCATCCACCGTTCGATCCCTGCTTGCAGCC
>CAYQPD010000236.1:0-2996 GCA_964419305.1 uncultured Rhodobacter sp. | reverse complement strand
GTCCGGCAAAGCGCCGGGTGATCAAGGGCAGTCGGGGTCGGATGGGTCTGGCAAAGCGCCTGGTGATCAGGGACAGTCGGGATCGGACGGGTCCGGCAAAGCGCCGGGCGA
The DNA here is from genome assembly GCA_964419305.1 of uncultured Rhodobacter sp. GTDB lineage: Bacteria > Pseudomonadota > Alphaproteobacteria > Rhodobacterales > Rhodobacteraceae > CAYQPD01. The sequence continues at coordinate 2,885 of CAYQPD010000236.1, read as the reverse complement.
TCAGGGGCAGTCGGGGTCGGATGGGTCCGGCAAAGCGCCGGGCGATCAGGGGCAGTCCGGGTCGGATGGGTCCGGCAAAGCGCCGGGCGATCAGGGACAGTCCGGGGCGGATGGGTCCGGCCAAGCGCTGGGCGATCAAGGGCAGTCGGGGTCGGACGGGTCCGGCCAAGCGCCGGGAAATCAAGGGCAGTCCGGGCAGAAAGGGCAAAGCGGCCAAGGTCAGTCAGGGCCCGAAACAAACGACCGACCGCGGAGTGGCTCGGGCCAGTCTGCCGATCAGGATGACGCCGGACAGGCTGGGGTGGGGGAAGGTGGCGCATCACCGGCAGACAAGGGGCAAACGGTTGCCGCTAGCCCGCAGGGCACAGGGAACAGCGGGCTTGTACCGCAAGGGGCCGGGGCGGGGCAGGACAACAAATCTGAAACCGGCGTAGCGATGCCGCAACCGGGCGATAGCAGCCCCACGGACGGCCCAAAGGTCGGTGTAATGGACCCTACGGCCAAGGGTGGCGAGCCGGTTGTGGTGCAGGCTGTGACCGGTGGCAGCGAGGTCGAGGGTGCGCAGCAAATTACGGCAGGCAGTCAGCAGGCTCAATTTGCCGATCCGGGCCAATCTGCGGGCTTGCCCGAAGTGGCGTTGCGCGCTGATATGCCTTTGCCTGATGGTCTACCGCCGGGGCCAGCACCCAAGCAGGGTCTTGCCGCCTGGATCACGGAATTTCTGCATTGAACTTGAACTGAACCTACATCGAAAAAGGAATGGGACAGATGAGTTTTGAATTGCGGGCAGACGATATCGACTATCTGCGCGGTCTGCCCGCCGCCGTTGAGGCGCGCAACATGTTCGGTCTTGCGCCTGTCGTCAAACTGCTGGTCATCTCGTTGCTTACCGGGGGCCATGTGCTGCTGGAGGGCAATCCCGGCCTTGGCAAGACAGCGCTCGTGCGCGCTTTGGCCGATGCGATGGGCCTGGGGCGCAAGGCGGTCGGGCGTATCCAGTTCACCCCCGATCTGATGCCTGCCGATATTACCGGCACCCTGATGCCTGCGGCGGATGGCTCTGGTGCGCTGAAATTCCGCCCGGGTCCGATTTTTCACGCTCTGCTCATTGCCGATGAGATCAACCGCGCCACGCCCAAGACCCAATCCGCCATGTTGGAAGCCATGGCAGAGTTTCAGGTGACCGTATTGGGCAAAACCGAACCTCTGCGCCATGCCCGCAGCTTTTCGCATGGCGGTTATATGACAGAGGTGAACACCCCGTTCATGGTCATGGCCACGCAGAACCCAATTGATCAGGAAGGCACTTATGACCTTCCAGAGGCGCAGTCTGACCGCTTCATGTTCAAAATCCGAATGTCGATGCCGGGGGCCGATGTGATCGCCCGCATTGTGCGCAAGGAAATCGCCCCCATAGTGGTACCTCCCGTGGAGCCGGAAACGCCCTTAGATGCCGAAGTGCCCCTGACAGAGGCGGAAAAGGCGGCTCTGGTTCAATTGCACAATGCCAGCCGGGCGGTGCTGTCGCTGACGCTGCCGCCGGTGGTCGAGGCGCATGTCGTCAACATCGTGCAAGCCACCAACCTCAATTTCGCCGAAATGACCGGACTGTCGCCCAAACGACGCGAGGCACTGAAGGTCTGGTTGGGCAACCGGATCACCTATCCTTTGGGGCCACGCGCGGCCTCTGCCCTTGCCAAGGGCGCATTGGGGTGGAGTGCGGTGGACGCGACGCCGCCCGCCGAAGCGTTGACAGCGGCGGCGGGGGCTCGGCAGGGGCTGGCCGCAGTACTGCGTCCGGTCTTGCGCCACCGTTTGCGGATCACGCTGGATGACCTGCCGCCCGAGGCGCGCACGGGTGCGGGTGAGGCTGTGGCCTTGGATGCCTTCCTGACAGAGTTGGCCCTGATGAGCGCGCCAGACCTTGCCGTGGGCGGTGAGGGGGCAGGATACAATGACCGGTTCCGGGCCGATCTGGCCAGCCCCATGGCCAAGCTGGCGATCTGAGCCTTGGCAGTAAAACCCGCCTATCAGCCGCCGCCTTTGCCGGACAACCTGTTGTCCCGGCTACGGTTGAAATTGCGCAAAACTTTGCCAAGTCAGGGGATTGGCCCGCATTTGCGGCGCAGACAGGGCCAAAGCCTGCAGTTTCGGGATTACCGGGCCTATCAGTTCGGCGACGACATCCGAGCGGTGGATTGGATGGCCTCGGCCCGGCAAAGCCGCAAGGATCAGTTGATCGTCAGGACGTTCGAGGCGGAAGAGCGGATGACGGTGGTGCTGATCCTCGACAACCGCCCCGCGATGCGCCTGCCTGAGGGGGCCGAAAAGTTGAAATTTGCGTTGTGGGCAATGGAGTGTATCGCCACCATCGCCGCCGAAGATGGCAATGACGTGGTCTTGGCACCGTTGTTTGGGCAAGGGGCGCCCGTCAGGGCGCGCGGGCGCGGGGTAGGGCCTGTCGCGCGCAAGGTGGCCCTTGGCTTGTGGTCTGCGGCAGGCGCGCCGGATTTCGCCGCAAACCCCACAACTTTGACGACGGCACTGCTGCCATTCCTGCGGCCTGCCAGTGCGGTCGTCCTGCTTTCGGACATGCTGTTTGACGACACTGATGGTGCTGTGGCCAGGCTGGCCGATTTGGCCCAAAAGCAGCGCCGTGCCCTGATGATCGTGGAACTGGACAGTATGGAGCATGAAATCGCCCGGCTGGACCGCAGCAGACCTGCCCGCCTTTCCCGGTTCGAGGGACGCGATTTTCCGCTAGCCCCGGTCGATCTGGGTGAAGATTTGTTTCAGGGCGCACGGGCTGCGGCTCAGGATTTGCGCCGTGCCAGGCGGGCTCAATGGGCCAAGTCCGGGCTGGTCTGGCCCGCGCCCGTGGTTTG
>CAYQPD010000235.1:0-3004 GCA_964419305.1 uncultured Rhodobacter sp. | reverse complement strand
GCACCTGGAACCGACACCCCTATCAGGGCGCACCCGCTGGCCTTACAGATGTGGACCTGACCCGCACGACAGGCGGGCTGGCCGTGACGCTATGGAACGGCAGCGGACAGGCCTATGGTGGCGACGAGGGAGCCCAGGGCGTGACGCTTGCCCCGTTTGCCATGCCCGCCACGCCCTCGCTCGCCATGCCGCCGGACATGTTGCGCGATATTGCCTTGTCGAATGGCACAGTGGCCCTCCTTGGCGAAAACACTTTGGAATTGGCGAAAGATCAGAGCTTTGCACCACTGGGACGGCTGAGTTTGCCAAAGGCGCGGGATCAGTGGCACGTGGCCACGTTGCCCGGACCGCAGCTATTGACGCTGATCGACGGGCCAGCCGATACCCCCCGGTCGCTGCGCGGCGTCTTCGGTGCCGAATTGGCCAAGGGGCAGGATCTGGCGTCGGCTAGCTGGCTTTACGAACCTGGCACCGACCGCGCCTTTGGGTTTGCTGCCACTGGACAGCTTTGGCGCATTGATGCAGGGCAGGTGATTTGGGCCTGCGATCTGGTGCCGGGCGCGGTGGTGCCAAAAGGCTGCGTGCAGGTCAGTGCGGCACCGATGGCGCTTGCGGCTGACGAAATCGCCTCTGCCGCCCTGGCCGAAGATCAAAGCACTTACCTGCTGCGCACCACAGTCAACGGCTTGGCGTTGCAGTGGCTTGGGGCTGATTTGCGCCTGAAGGCCGAGGTCATCGGGCCAAAGCTGTCAGCGACCAGTCGCTTGTTTCCCACCTCTGGCAAAGTATTCTTATGGGAAGGCCGGGGCAGTGCGCTTTGGCGACTGGATCAGGGCCGCGCTGATCTGGTGACTGCCGGGGTGCTGGACATTGGCCAAGTGGGCCAGGTTACAGGTGTTACGGCTGCGGATGGGCTGCATCTGTTGCAGGATGGCGCACTTGTCGTGCCGCAAGACAAGGCCTCAACCGCAGGTTTGCCGATCCTGACAGCGGCGACTCTGGCAGGAAATGGTGATATCTGGGGGATTGACCCCGCTGGCGCAGTCATGCGAGCCGGAGATCGGGCCTCGGCTGTGGCCGGGCTGACTTTACCTGTCACGCAGACTGCGGTCCTGCCGGTCAAGATGGCGATCAATCCGGCGGAACGGCAGCGCGATCTTTGGTTGAGCGCGGCACCCGATGGGCAGGTCCGCGCAGATTGGCTTGGCCTTTGCCCCCCTTTGCATCCGAACCAAAGCCTTGGCCGCAGCCCTGCCGCGGCGCTCGCCCCGGCCCCGCTTTGTCAGCGCACCCGGACTGTGCTCCTGCGCTTGGCCCAGGGCGAGCGGATGGTCACTCTAAAGGCCCAAAGCGATGGCACAGTTTTGGCGCAGACCACGGCCCAGACCCTTTTGCTTGGCCCCGACCTAAAGCGCCCGGCAGTCGCCAGCCCTGCGCCGCCCACTGTTGCCTTTGCCGGGGACGCTGCGCCCAAGTTGCAAAAACAGATTTCGGTCGTGGACGGCACCAGCTATCTGGCTGCTCCGGCGCTGCGTGCCTCGGGCGCGGGCTTTGACGTCAAAGGGCTATCAAGCCCACAATCCGTGTCCGGTGTCCTGCAACCGGGCTTGTGGCAGCCGTTTTCGAACCCGTGGCTGGCGTGGAACCGCACGACCCATCTTTTGCATATCGGGGGTCAGATCACTGGCGTTGATCTGGCCCCGGCACAGGCGTTCGAGAATGCAACTCTGTTGCCAGCCCTTGCCGGGCGTGCGGCGTATCTGGGGCAGGGGGTTTGGACTTGGGCGAATGAGCATGGGTTGTGGCGCATCGCCAATGGGCAGATTGGTCCGGTCAAGCTTTTTGCCACGACGGTGCCGGATGGATTGGCGCATGGTGCATTCCTGACCGCGTCGGGAGCGATTGCGGCGGATAGCGGTGTGCAGGCTGCGATTTTGGCGCAAAGCATAGTCACGACGGGCGACCTGTCTGTCAGCGAAAGCACGCGCGGCGGTGGAGTTCAGGCAAGTTTGACTGTGGCAGGGCGGCCATCCCAAGCCTTCGACAAAGAAGGCTTTCTGTTTGACAACCGTCTTGGTATCGCGGCGCTGAATGGCGCTGTGGCGCTGCTAACACCCCTGGGGATTGTGCCCGCACGCAGTCTGACTGGGGTTCTAGCAGTGCCCGGCGGCACAGACACGTTGGGGGTGGATGGGTCCAGCCTTCTGGCGCGGCAAGGCGCGCAATGGACGGTTTGGGATGGCACTGCGTGGCAACCGGCCCCAGCGCCAGACACGACCCTGCTTCTGGCCGAGGAAAGCGGGCGGCGCTGGCAAAGGCAGGCGAGCCGGGTCGATATCCTTCCCGTCAATCCAGCCGAAACCTGGCGCGTTGCTCGTCGCGGGTTGGCGTTTGACGCCGATCACTTGACGGCCCTGGCTGCCGACCGCCAGACCATGCTCGCCATGACGGGCATCGGCACCATCGAGGCGGGCAGTCTGACCGCTCTTGCCCAACCCCAGCCAGCTATCGCGGCGGACCCCGGCGCAAGGCTGATGGACGCACAGGATGTGACGCCGGGATCGGGCGTGATCTGGGCGGTGCTTTCGCAGGGCAGTGCGCTGGTTTGGGATAGGGCCATGCATATGTGGCAACCGCCCCAGGCCGGGGCCATGCCGTGGCAGCAGCGGCAGGCAGTGGACACCGGCACGATCAGCATTGACTTTGACGCGCTGCGCGCCGTTGCCCGCCGTGTGGTGACAGCCCCCGACGGATCGACCCATGCGGCGGCCTTTACTTGGGCTGCAGGCGGGCAAATGCCGTTTGACCGCGTGCAAAGCATGTACGCTGACGGTGCTTATCTTTGGCTGGGCAGCGATTTCGGCCTGCGTCGGTTGAAAGGCACTGGGGTCGCCCTGCAGGACGACGGCCTGTTTGTGGCTGATGGGACCGCCGCCCCACAGCCCATCCGCGTAACAGGGCGACCAGCAGCCGACCCGAACTATGTTCTGGCAGAAACTGACAA
>CAYQPD010000234.1:0-3026 GCA_964419305.1 uncultured Rhodobacter sp. | reverse complement strand
GCCGGGGGCAGGCAGGCGCGGCCTGATTTGGTTGAAACCAAATCCGGCAAGGAAAAAGTGCCGTCGCCGAGCGATACTCCCCCCTTCGCCGCCGCCTACATCACCGCGCCCATCTGCCAGGGCACGAACTCGGCCCCGCCAAAGCCCAGGGTTTCGGACTTGCTGCGCTCGCCCGAGGCCACCCGCAGCAGCAGCTCGAAAATCTCGCGCCCCTTGTCGGCCAGCGGCACCCCGGCGGTGATGATGTCGCCGCAGTTGAGGTCCATGTCCTCGACCATGTGGTCATACATCTCGGTGTTGGTGGCCAGCTTGAGGCAGGGCGTGGGCTGGTAGCCCGACACCGAGCCGCGCCCGGTGGTGAAGGCAATCAGATTGGCCCCCGAGGCGATCTGTCCGGTGACGGAACACGGGTCATAGCCGGGGCTGTCCATGAACACGAAGCCGCGTTCGGTGACGGGTTCGGCAAACTTGTAAACCTGGGTCAGCGGGGCGGTGCCGCCCTTGGCCACCGCGCCAAGCGATTTCTCAAGGATCGTGGTCAGCCCGCCGCGCTTGTTGCCGGGCGAGGGGTTGTTGTCCATCTCGCCGCCGTTGCGGGCGGTATATTCCTCCCACCAGCGGATGCGCTCGACGATCTTCGCCCCGACCTCGGGCGTCACGGCGCGGCGGGTCAGCAGATGCTCGGCGCCGTAAATCTCCGAGGTTTCCGACAGGATCGTGGTGCCGCCATGGGCCACCAGCAGATCCGACGCGGCACCAAGCGCCGGGTTGGCGGTGATGCCGGAATAGCCGTCCGAGCCGCCGCATTGCAGCCCCACCATCAGATGCTCCAGCCCGGCGGGCGCGCGCACCGCCTGATTGGCGACCGCCGCCATCTCGGCCAGCACCGCCAGCCCGCGCTCGATGGTGCGCCGGGTGCCGCCGTTTTGCTGGATCGTCATGTGGCGAAAATTGCCATCGGCCCGCAGCCGTCCGGTGCCGATCAGATCGGGGATCTGCATCACCTCGCAGCCCAGGCCGACCAGCAGGATGCCGGCGAAATTGGGGTTGCGGGCGTAGCCCCTGAGGGTGCGGTAAAGGGTGTCATAGCCCTCGCCCCGCCCCGCCATGCCGCAGCCCGAGCCATGCACGATCGGCACCACCCCGTCGATGCCCGGCCAGGCGTCAAGCCAGCCGGGGCGCGAGGCCGCCTCGGCAATGAAGCGCGCCACCGACCCCGAGCAGTTGACCGAGGTCAGCACCCCAAGGTAGTTGCGGGTGCCGACGCTGCCGCCTTCGCGGTGATAGCCCATGAAGTGGCGCGCCGCGGTCGGGGCGGGCAGGGGGTGCAGCTCAGCGCCATAGGCATAGTCGTGGCTATAATCGCCCATCCCCAGATTGTGGACATGGACATGCGCCCCCGGCGCGATCGGCTGGCTGGCGGTGCCGATGATCTGGCCATAGCGCAACACGTGCTCGCCTGCGGCAATCGCGGCGGTGGCGATCTTGTGGCCGCGCGGCACCGCTTGCGGCAGCGGCACCGCAACGCCGGGCACCACCCGGCCCTGCGCCAGGTCTTGCAGTGCCACAATCACGTTGTCGGCGGGATGAAGGCGGATCACTTGCGGCTGTGCGGTTGTCATTGCGGGGTTCCTTGCTGTAATAGCGCCGGGCCAGAGCCGGGCTGCGGCTTGACAGGGCGTCGCGCCCAGCTAACATGTTAGTATGCTACAAGCTGCCCCCATTCCAGTGCAAGCTGCAATCCCGCCCGCCCGCGTGCTGTGCCCGCTTAGCGCGTTTTCGGGCTCATTGGCGCAGAAGGTCTATCTGTCGCTGAAAGACGCGATCCTGTCGCTGGCCTACCGCCCCGGCGAGATCCTGCGCAAAGCCGAGGTCTGCACGGCCTTGGGCGTGTCGCGCAGCCCGGTGGCCGAGGCGGTGGCCCGTCTGGCCGCCGAGGGGCTGGTGGATGTCATCCCTCAAGCCGGCACCTTCATCGCCCGGTTCGCGCTGGCCGACATCCGCGAAGGGGTTTTCCTGCGCGAAGCGCTGGAGCTGGCGGCGGTCGAGCGGGTGGCTGAAACCATTACCGACGATCAGATCATCGTGCTGAAGCGCAACCTGCGGATGCAGGAGGCCCATCTGGCCGATGGCGACGCGGCGGGGTTCTACCACCTTGATGCAAGGATGCACGAGCTGATCCTGTCGTTCACCGGCTTTCGGCGGCTGGCAGCGCTGGCCGAGACCAGTTGGGTGCATGTCAATCGGGCGCGGCAGTTGCTTCTGCCCGCACCGGGCCGGATGCAGGCGACGCTGATCGAGCATCAGGCGATCATCGCCGCGCTCGCGGCGCATGACCCGGGCACCGCCCGTGCCGCCACGCGTGCCCACCTGCGCCAGCTTGTCACCTACCTCGAGCCGCTGGCCCAGAGCCGCCCCGATCTGTTCCTGCCCGAGTGACGATCCCCCTTGCCCGGAAAGCCGCCATGCCCGCCACGCCCGACCGCCCCCGCTACGCCGCCCGTCTCAACGCCTTCGCGGTGGGGCTGCAAGGCCGGCCCACCGCCGCCGATCTGATCGCCCGCGCCGCCAGTGTGGCGGGGATGGACGCCGCCGATCTGAACTATCCCGATCATTTCGCGGCCCACCGCCCGGCCGAACTGGCCGCCGTGCTGGCCGACCACGGCATGGCGCTGAACGGCCTTGCGATGCGCTATTACACCGACCCCGGCTTTCGCCTTGGGGCCTTCACCAACCCCGATCGCGCGGTGCGGCAGGCGGCGCTTGATCTGACCCGGCGCGGCCTTGATGCGCTGGCCGAAATGGGCGGGCGGCTGATGACGCTGTGGCTGGGGCAGGACGGGGTCGATTATGCGTTCCAGGGCGATTACGGGCGGATGTGGGATGATACCGTGGCCGCGATTGCTGCGGTGGCCGACCACAACCCCGCCCTCGACATTGCGATCGAATACAAGCCCAACGAGCCGCGCGCTTACGCTCTGCTGCCTGACATCGGGGCCACCCTGCTGGCGCTGCGCGAAGTCGGG
>CAYQPD010000233.1:0-3031 GCA_964419305.1 uncultured Rhodobacter sp. | reverse complement strand
GCCCGCCTGATCGAGGAGAAACATGGCATCAGCATGGGGTTCGGGGCCATCGTGGACGCGACCGATTTCCGCCCGTGGCTGCATGACGCCAAGATCAACGGCGAGATCGGCGACTTCTACTGGGGCCGCTACCGGAAGCTTCTGAACCTCAAGGGTCTGCCGAAATCGGTGATAGACGCCACCGACGCGGTGACGGACCGGGTGCTCGACCGGCTGGGAAATCCGCGCAACCAGAGTCCCTGGAGCCGCAGGGGCATGGTCGTGGGTCATGTGCAAAGCGGCAAGACCGCGAACTATACCGGGCTGATCTGCAAGGCGGCCGATGCCGGGTATCGCCTGGTCGTCGTCATTGCGGGGATCCACAACAGACTGCGCAACCAGACGCAAGGGAGGATCGACGAAGGCTTCATCGGCCGCGACACCGGGCGGCTGATGCATGCCAACAAGGCGCAGCGGCAGAAGATCATCGGGGTGGGCCGCTTTGATCAGCGCGAATTCCCGGTGTCGCTGACCAACACCCTGCGCGATTTCAACAAGGCGATGGCCACGACGAACACCAGCCAGATCGGGCAATACAATGTGCCGGTCGTGCTGGTGATCAAGAAGAACTCGAGCACGTTGCGGAACCTGCTGGAATGGTTGAAGGAACACTCGGTTCAGCAAAGCACGCAGTTGGTCAGCCAGCCGATGCTGCTGATCGACGACGAGGCCGACAACGCCTCGATCAACACGGCCTACGGGCGCGACGAGGTCACCCGGATCAACAGCCAGATCCGCGAGCTTCTTCTGCTGTTCCAGCGTGGCTGCTACGTCGGTTACACGGCCACCCCGTTCGCCAACATCTTCATTGATCCCGACACCGACGACGAGGCGCTGAAACAGGACCTGTTTCCGCGCCATTTCATCATCGGACTGGATGCGCCCTCGAACTATTTCGGCGCGCAGAAGGTGTTCCTCGATGCCCGCGACCAGCATGTTCGCCTGATCGACGACAACGAGGATGTGTTCCCGATGAAGCACAAGATCGACCATCCGGTCGACGTGCTGCCCGAAAGCCTTGTGCGGGCGGTGCGGGCGTTCATCGTGGCGCGGGCAATCCGCAATGCCCGGGGGCAGCAGGCGGCCCATGCCTCGATGCTGGTCAATGCCTCGCGCTTCACCGATGTGCAGGGTCGGTTGCGATCACGGATTGCCGATGTCGTGGGCCGCATCCGCGATGCCGTTGCGGTGGATGCGGGCAAGGGCCGCGCCGCCCTGCGCAACCCCGAGATTGCAGCGCTGCACGCGGTCTGGGAGGAGGAATATTCTGAGGCCGAGGGCATGGGCTGGCCCGAGGTTCAGGAGCGCCTGCACGAAGTTCTGGTCGCGGCCCGCGTGGTCGAGGTCAACGCCTCGAAACGCTCGCAGGCGCTGGACTACGATCGGGGCGGCGAGCATGGCGTGACGGTCATCGCGGTGGGCGGGTATTCCCTGTCGCGGGGGCTGACGCTGGAGGGGCTGATGGTCAGCTATTTCCTGCGCAATTCCATGATGTACGACACCCTGATGCAGATGGGTCGCTGGTTCGGCTATCGCCCCGGCTACGAGGATCTCTGTCGCGTCTGGATGCCTGCCGACGGTGTGGGCTGGTACGCTCATATCCACGAGGCGATGGAGGACCTGCAGGCCCAATTGAAGCGCATGGAACTGGCCAAGGCGACGCCTGAACAATTCGGCCTTGCCGTCCGCAGTCATCCCGAGACCCTGATCGTCACCGCCCGCAACAAGATGGGCAGCGGCAAGCAACTGCCGGTGAGGGTCGGGTTGGCGGAGAACCTGATCGAGACGACGCGCATCGTTTGCGACCCGAGGCAACTTGCGCAGAACATGGCGGCAGGAGAGGCGCTGCTCCGTGGCATGGCAGCGGTCGGCCAGGTGTTTGAACCCCGCCCCCGTGGCTATCTGTGCCGCGCCGTCGATGTTGCTCTGATCAAGGACCTTTTGCGCAGCTATCGGGCCGACCCCGGCAATCCCCCTGCCGATCCGTTGACGGATCCCAAGCTGATCGGCGACTACATCGACGCCCGCGCTGCTTGCGAACTGGCGAAGTGGGATGTCTTCATCGCAAGCTCGACCCGGCGGGAATTCGAGCCGGTGCCTTTGGCTCATCTGAACCTGGTTCCGTTTGAACGCTCGGTTGATCCTGGCGACTATCGCAACGGCATTCTGACCATCAGCGGCGCAAGTCGCAGGATCGGTTCATCAGAGGACGAGCGCGAAGGTCTTTTGAAAGACCAGATCGATGTGGCACTCGAGGCCTACCGGCTGACCCGCCCGGACAAGACCCTGCCCAAGACCGTTTCACCCAGAATCTATCGTCAGGTTCCGGGCCGCCGCCCACTGCTGATCCTTCGGCTGGTGCGCCCCAGGACCGGCGAGGTGGATGGTGTCGCGCAACATTCCGCGGACGTGCTTGCCTGGGGACTATCCTTCCCATCCAGCGCGATCGCGGGCGGAACCGTCGAATACGTCGTCAACACGATCCGCATGCGCGAGATGTTCGGCGAGGAAGAGATCGAAGAGGAGGCACTGGGTGATACCGAATGACACACCATGGACCGGCCTCGAAGCTGGCAAGGTCGACACCCGGCGGGTCGATGCCAAGGGACGGTGGAATTTCTTCTGGGCGGTGATGCCGCGCGCTGACGTAGCGCTGGTGCTGCAATTGGCGGAGCTGCCGAAACCGGTGCCGGATCTGCCAAAACTCAAGAACCTCGAAATCCGCTTCCAGACCCTGCCTGGCGGGCCGATCCTCTACATCCGCCTCAAGGACAGCGCACAGATGGAGCTGTTCGAAACCCTGTGTCGCGACGTCGTCGCTGCGGCCGGGTTGTCTGCGACCGAGGCCGAGGCGCTGGAGCGGTCGATCGGGCGCACCTTCCGCTGGCATTACCTGCTGCGTGGCGGCAGGGCCGAGGTGCTGTCGGAAGAGGCCCAGAAGGGGTTGATCGGCGAGATCGAAGTCCTGAAGCGGCTGATCGCCGGTCTTGGG
>CAYQPD010000232.1:0-3072 GCA_964419305.1 uncultured Rhodobacter sp. | reverse complement strand
AGCAGCACCGTCATCCCCGAGGCCAGAAAGTTGATCGCCACGCCGGAAATCAACTGATTGCCGCGAAAGGTGATCGAAGCCAGACCGTGGATGCCGGCAAACAGCATCGAGGCCCCGATCCCCGCCGCCAGCCCCAGCCAGACATTGCCGGTCACCGCCGCCGCCGCCCCCGAGGCAAAGGCCGCAACCAGCATCTTGCCCTCGAGGCCGATGTCGAAAATTCCCGAGCGTTCCGAGAACAGCCCGGCAAGGCAGGCCAGCAGCAACGGTGTTGCCAGCCGCACCGCCGAGTCAAGCACCTGAATGATCGAGGCAAAATCCATCACTTCGGCCCCTTGCGCAGCAGCAGGAAGACCTGCTCGACCGGGCGGCGCACCATGTCGTCAAGCGCGCCGGTGAACAGGATCACCAGCGCCTGGATCACCACGATCAGATCGCGCGGGATCTTGGTCCACAGCGCCAGCTCCGCCCCGCCCTGGTAAAGGAAGCCGAACAGGATCGCCGCCAGAAACACCCCGAACGGGTGGTTGCGCCCCATCAGCGCCACCGCAATGCCGATGAAGCCCGCCCCCTCGACGCTGTTCAGAAGCAGCCGGTTGGCCTCGCCCTGCACCGCGTTGACCGCCATCATGCCCGCCAGCGCCCCCGAAATCAGCATCACATAGATGGTGATCCTGACCGGGTTGATGCCGGCATAGATCGCCGCTTTTTCCGATTTGCCAAAGGCGCGGATCTGGTAGCCCAGCCTTGTGCGCCAGACCAGCGCCCAGACCAGCACGCAGGCCACCATCGCGATCAGCAGGCTGATGTTGGCCGGGGTGCTTTTGGAAAACGGGATGCCGAACACCGCCAGAACCTGATGCAGGCCGGGCAGGTTGGTGACTTCGGGAAAGCGCGCCGAGGCCGGGTCCATGCTGCCCTTGGGGCGCAGCACGTTGACCAGCAGGTAGTTCAAGAGCGCACCCGCAATGAAGTTGAACATGATGGTGGTGATCACGATGTGACTGCCGCGTTTGGCTTGCAGCCAGGCCGGCAGCGCTGCCCAGGCCGCCCCGAACGCCGCCGCCGCAATCACCGCGCCCGCCAGCGCCAGCGACCAGTGCGGCCACGGGATCAGCAGGCACACCAGCGCCACCCCGAGGCCCCCCAGCGTTGCCTGACCCTCGCCGCCGATGTTGAACAGGCTGGCGTGAAACGCCACCGCCACCGCCAGCCCGGTGAACATGAAGTTGGTGGCGTAATAAAGCGTGTAGCCCCAGCCATAGGTCGAACCCAGCGCGCCGGTGACCATCAGCTTCATCGCCTCCCAGGGGTTTTCCCCGATCGCGAAAATCACCAGCCCCGAGATCGCGAAGGCGATGATCAGGCTGATCAGCGGCACCAGCACCACATCGGCCCAGGCCGGCATCTTTTCCATCACGCAGCCCCTTTGGCGTCAGCGTCACCCATTCCGGCCATCAACAACCCCAGCTCGCGCTCATCGGTGGTGGCGGGGTCGCGTTCGCCCATGATGCGGCCATCGAACATCACCGCGATGCGGTCGGACAGCGACATGATCTCGTCAAGCTCGACCGAGACCAGCAGGATCGCCTTGCCAGCGTCGCGCAGGGCCACGATCTGGCGATGGATGAACTCGATCGCGCCGATATCGACCCCCCGCGTCGGCTGACCGACCAGCAGCAGGTCGGGGTTGCGCTCGATCTCGCGCGCCACCACCAGTTTTTGCTGGTTGCCGCCGGAAAACGATTTGGCGGCCAGGGTGGGCGTGGGCGGGCGCACATCAAAACGCTCCATCTTGCGGGCGCAGTCGGCGCGGATCGCGTCGTTGTCCATGAACAGCCACGAGCGCTGGTATTCCGGCGCGTTGTGATAGCCGAAGGCCATGTTTTCCCAGGCGGTGAAATCCATGATCAGGCCCAGATCCTGACGGTCTTCGGGCACATGCGCGATGCCGCGCGCCCGACGCGACTGGCCATCCGAAGACTTGCCGGTCAGATCAAGACTTTCGCCGTTCAGCCGCACCACGCCGGTGCCATGGGCAATGCCGCCCAGCACTTCCAAGAGTTCCGACTGGCCATTTCCGGCCACCCCGGCAATCCCCAGAATCTCGCCCGCGCGGACATGAAGGCTGATGCCTTTCAGGCGCTCGACGTTCTGATCGTCACGCAGCCGCAGGTTTTCGACCTCGAGCACCATGCGGCCGGGCCGGGCGGGGCCCTTCTCGACCTCGAGCAGCACCTTGCGCCCCACCATCAGCTCGGCCAGTTGCTCGGGGCTGGTGTCGCGGGTCGCAACCGTCGCCACCATGGTGCCGCGCCGCATCACCGACACAGAGTCAGTGGCATCCATGATCTCGTGCAGCTTGTGGGTGATCAGGATGATGGTCTTGCCCTGCTCTTTCAACCCGCGCAGGATGCGAAACAGATGGTCGGCCTCGTCGGGGGTCAGCACTCCGGTCGGCTCGTCAAGGATCAGGATGTCGGCCTGACGATAAAGCGCCTTGAGGATTTCGACCCGCTGCTGGTGGCCGACCGACAGATCCTCGATCCGGGCATCGGGATCGACATCAAGTTCGTATTCGCGCGCGAGGTCCGCCAGCACCTGGCGCGCCCGCCCCAGCGGGCCCGCCAGCAGCGCCCCCGCTTCCGCCCCGAGGATCACGTTTTCCAGCACGGTGAAATTCTGCACCAGCTTGAAATGCTGGAACACCATGCCGATCCCGGCCCGGATCGCGCTCTGGCTGTCGGGAATGGCGGTCAGCCTGCCGCCCACGAAAATCTCGCCCGCATCGGCCCGATAAAAGCCGTAGAGGATCGACATCAGGGTCGATTTGCCCGCGCCGTTTTCACCGATGATGCCATGAATCGTGCCGCGCACGACCTGGATCGAGATGTCCTTGTTGGCCTGAACCGGCCCGAAGGCCTTGGAAATGCCACGCAGTTCGATGGCATGGCGCTGATCCGGAGCGGCAGTTGCCTGCCGCCCCGCTGGCGTTGCAACCGGCATTGCTCAGAACGTCGCGGCCGGGCAGGTGTCGTCGCTCATGTAGTCATGCACCACCAGCTCGCCCGA
>CAYQPD010000231.1:0-3094 GCA_964419305.1 uncultured Rhodobacter sp. | reverse complement strand
GCATTGAACGAATAGGCGACCAGCGTCAGGATCGGCAGATAAAGGATCACGAACACCGCCACCGCGATGGTGGCAAAGCCGGGTAACCGGGCGACCGAAAAGCTGCGTTCAGCCATGGTCGGCCCCGCGGTTGGCGGTGCGCACGTAGAACAGCAGCGCGATCGTGACCACAACCAGCAGCGTCATCGACAGCGCCGCCCCAAGCGGCCAGTTGCGCCCCTGGCCGAACTGCAGCTCGATGAAATTGCCGATCATCATGTTCTTGCCGCCGCCCAGCACCCGCGGCGTGACATAGGCCCCAAGCGAGGGCACGAACACCAGGATCGAGCCCGCGATGATGCCGGGCTTGACGATCGGCAGGATCACCCGGCGCAGAATCTGCCAGCGGCTGGCGTAAAGGTCATATCCCGCCTCGAGCAGCCGCATATCAAAACGGTCGATCGCGGCGAACAGCGGCAGCACCATCAGCGGCAGATAGACATAAGTCATCCCGATCAGCACCGCCCCATCGCTGTAGCCGATACTCAGGGGCTCGCTGATCAGCCCCAACTTGATCAGGACCGTGTTAAGCAAGCCCTCGCGCCGAATCACTTCGCCGATCGCGAAAGTGCGGATCAAGAGGTTGGTCCAGAACGGAATGGTGATCAGAAACAGCCACAACGCGCGGGATTTCAGCGGCCGGGTGGCAATGAACCAGGCGGTCGGAAAGCCCACCCCAAAGGTGATGGCGGTGGTCAGCAGCGACAGTTTCACCGAGCGCCAAAAGATCGTCAGATGGGCATCGGCCAACCCCAGGGTGCCGTCGAAGATGTCGCGCGTGACCAGGATCCCGGCCCAACCGTCAAGCGAGAACCGCCATTCCACATTGCCGTATTGCCCCGGTGTCAGGAAAGAATAGACCAGCACGATCAGCAGCGGTCCCGAGGCGGCCAGCACCAGAATGGCCAGCGCTGGTGTCGCCAGCGCCCAGGCCCTGCGGGTGCTGGCGCCAACGGCGCGGTCTTCATTGCTGATCGGGGTGGGTGCCATCGCCTCAGTCTCCCAGCACTTGCACGGCACCGGGGGCAAAGCGCAGGCCGACACTGGCACCCTGCTGCAGCCCGGCGTCGCCCGAGGCCGGGCTGGCCAGCCGCACCACCACCGCGCTGCCATCAGCCAGGGTCAGGTGACAGTGGGTGTCGGTGCCGAAATAGACCCAAGCCCGGATCGTGGCGGGCAGCGCCCCCGGCGCGTCGGCCGCCACCATGCGGACCTGCTCGGGGCGCACCGTCACAGTCACCGCGCCGTGGCGGCCGCGCAGATCATCGGCCTCGATTTCGGTCCCCGCCGCAAGGCGCAGCCGCCCGCCGTCGATCGTCGCGGGCAGAAAGTTGCTTTCGCCGATGAAGCCGGCCACGAAGCGGTTGGCCGGGCGGGTGTAGATCTCGACCGGGCGGCCGATCTGCAATATCCGCCCCGCCCGCATCACCCCGACGCGGTCGCTCATGGTCAGGGCTTCTTCCTGATCGTGGGTCACGAACACGAAGGTGATGCCGGTTTCCAGTTGCAGGCGTTTGAGCTCGACCTGCATTTCCTTGCGCAGCTTGAGATCCAGCGCCGACAGCGGCTCGTCGAGCAGCAAGACCTTGGGCTGCGGCGCGAGGGCCCGCGCCAGCGCCACCCGCTGTTGCTGGCCGCCCGAAAGCTGGGCGATCTTGCGGGGCGCAAATTCCTCCATCCGCACCAGCGCCAGCATCCGCTCGGTGGTGGCGGCAATCTCGGCGCGCGGGCGACCCAGCATCTCCAGCCCGAAGCCGATGTTCTGCGCCACCGTCAGGTGCGGAAACAGGGCATAGCTCTGAAATACCGTGTTCACCGCGCGCCGGTTCGGCGGCAGGGCGGTGATGTCGGCCCCGTCCAGCAGGATCTGCCCCGAGGTCGGGGTCTCGAACCCGGCGATCAGGCGCAGAAGGGTGGTCTTGCCGCAGCCCGAGGGGCCAAGCAGGGTGAAGAACTCGCCCTTGTTGATCTGCACCGAAACATCGTCCAGCGCCCGCACCGCCGCCGCGCCCTGACCGAAGGTCTTGACCGCGCTGCGCGCTTCTACCGCAATCTCGGACAACCGCAGTCTCCTCTGGCGTCGGTCGTTGGCGTGCCAATGATCATGGTTGCCGCATCAGCGCATGTTTGCAAGACTTTTCGCGTGCAGCGGTGGGCGGCGGGCAGCCCAGGGGGCGGCGCGTTCCAGTTCGGCGCAAAGGGCGATCAGCTCTTCGTCGGCACCAAAGCGCGCGCCGAGATGGAGGCCGATCGGCAGGCCGGTGGCGCTGGTGCCAAGCGGCACCGAGGCGGCGGGCTGACCCGAGGCGTTGAACACGGCGCAGAACGGCGAATAGGCGAAGATGCCGCCCGGACCCATGCGGTAGGCGCGGTAATCCTCGGTGGTATGGGCAAAGCGGCCGACCTTGGCCGGTGGCTCGGCCAGGGTGGCCGACAGCACGATGTCGGGGCCGGTGCCGGTTTCGGGATCGAAGAACGCCGCCATCTGCCGCCCGAAGGCGTGAATTTCGCCGACCGCCTGCAAATACCGGGTCGGGTGCAGGGTCTGGGCGTAGGCATGCGCCCCGCGCCCCACCCCCTCGACCAGATCGGCACTCAGCGGGCGGCCCTTCAGGGCCGAGGTGATGCTTAGCGCGGTGCCGATGGCCACGATATCGGTCCAGGCCCGCATCATCTGCGCCACGTCGGCGTCGGGCAGCGCAGGGGTCACGTGGTGGCCCAGGCTTGCCAGCAGAGCAGCGGCATCAACCACCGCCTTGTGGCAGTCGGGGTGGATCGGGGTGCCGGTGAAGGTGGTGTCAACCAGCGCCACCCGCAAGCGGCGCGGCGGGCGGCTGATCGCGTCGGCATGGCTGCGCATCAAGGGCGGCGCGCGGTAGGGGGCACCAAGGTCGGCCCCCTCGCAGGCATCAAGCATCACCGCGGTGTCGCGCACGCTGTGGGTCAGCACGCCGTCGATCGCCATCCCCGCCCAGCCCTCACCCGCGTAAGGCCCGTCGGGCAATCGCGCGCGGGTGGGCTTGAAGCCGAACAAGCCGCAGCTTGAGGCCGGGAT
>CAYQPD010000230.1:0-3128 GCA_964419305.1 uncultured Rhodobacter sp. | reverse complement strand
TGCGCGCCGGGGCCGGCCTTGTCATTTGGTCCAGTAAACCGCGGTCAGATCGGTGGCCTGGGTCGGTGCATTCTGCCACAGCCCGACCAGCGCCGCCTTGGCCACCGTCGGCATCGCAAGCTGGAACAGATAGGCGTTGACGTGATCCTCGGCGATCATGGTCTGCGCGCTTTGCAGCAGCGCGGTGCGCGCGGCCGGATCGGTGGTCGCGGTCAGTTCGGTCATCAGGGCCTGGAACGCCGGGTTGTCATACTGAAAGTAGTAGTCGGGCCGGGCGTAGATGCCGATATCCATGGGCTCGGTATGACTGACGATGGTCAGACCGAAGTCCTTGCCCTTGAACACTTCTTCCAGCCACTGCGCCCATTCGAGATTGGTGATCTCGGCGGTGATGCCGACCGCCGCCAACTGCGCCGCGATGATCTCGCCGCCACGCCGCGCGTAAGACGGCGGCGGCAGCTTGAGGGTGGTGGTAAAGCCCTCGGGCAGCCCGGCCTCGGCCAGCAGGGCGCGCGATTTTTCGGGGTCATAGGCCGACAGCGCGGTCAGATCGACATAGGCCGGGTTATGCGGCGCAAAATGGCTGCCGATCGGGGTGCCATAGCCGAACATCGCGCCGTCGATCAGCGCCCGGCGGTCGATCGCATGCGCCACCGCCTCGCGCACCAGCTTGTTGTCGAACGGTGCCAGCTTGTTGTTCATCGCCAGAATGGTCTCGCCCTCGGTCGAGCCGACCAGCACCTGAAAGCGCGAATCAGCGGCGAACTGCGGCAGGTTTTCGGGGGCGGGAAAGCCCACGAACGCATCGACATCCTCGGCCATCACGGCGGCAAAGGCGGCGCTCGGGTCCGAGATGAACTTGAAGGTCGCGGTCTCAAGCGGTGCCGGGATGCCCCAGTAATCGGGGTTGCGCGCCAGATCGACCCGGTCGCCCTGCACCCAGTCCACAAACTTGAACGCGCCGGTGCCGACCGGATGGGTGGCAATGTCGGCAATCGATTCGGGGGCCACGATCACCGCGTCACCCCAGGCCATGTTGAACAGAAAACTGCCGTCGGGCGCGCCCAGCGTCACCGCCACGGTCAGCGGATCGACCACGGTCACGTCGGTGATTCCGGCAAACAGCGCCTTCTGGGCGTTGGTGCTGCCC
This sequence comes from uncultured Rhodobacter sp., assembly GCA_964419305.1. Taxonomy (GTDB): domain Bacteria; phylum Pseudomonadota; class Alphaproteobacteria; order Rhodobacterales; family Rhodobacteraceae; genus CAYQPD01. The sequence continues at coordinate 1,978 of CAYQPD010000230.1, read as the reverse complement.
TCAGCCCGCGCCCGATCCAGCGAGAATTTCACATCCTCGCCGTCCATCGCGGTGCCGTCGTGAAACGTCACCCCGGCATGCAGCTTGAAGGTATAGGTCTTGCCATCGTCGGAAATCGCCCAGCTTTCGGCCAGCCCCGCAATCACCGACCCATCCGAGGCAAACCGCGTCAACCCCTCGAACACGTTGGCATAGACCACCGAATCAATCGCCCCGGCAGCGCCGCTGGTGGGGTCGAGATTCGGCGGTTCCAGTTGCAGCGCCACGGTGATGCCGGTCTGGGCCTGGGCAAGCCCCAGCCCCGCAGTCAGGGCAAGGGCGCTGGCAAAAAGCAGTCTCTGGCTGAAACGGATCATCTGGTTGCTCTTTCTGTTACGGTGTCAGTCCTGCTGGCGGGGGCCAAGCAGCGTGACCAGGCTGCGGGCCATCACCTCGGCGCTGGCGATCATGTCATCGACCCCGACATATTCGTCGGGCTGGTGCGCAAGTTCAAGAATTCCGGGGCCGTAAGCAATACAATTCTTCAGTTTGCCGATCCGGTCGATATGCTTTTGATCATACGAGCCGGGCGAGGCCACGAATTGGGCATCATGCCCCAGCACCGCGCGAATCGCCGCAGCCACGGTCTGCGCGATAGGGGCAGACTCTGGCGTCATCGCAGGCAGCACCGAGTTCAGCTCGCGCAGGGCGTAGCTGAATTTCGGACGACTGCGTTTCAGCCCCTCAAGCAGATCGCGCACCTCGCCGCGCACCCCGTCCAGGCTTTCCTCAACCAGAAACCGCCGGTCGATCACGATGCGGCAGCTATCGGGCACGCAGTGGGCAGGCAGCGCGGTCGAGCCGGGCGGGTTTTCCGCCTGGCCGCCATGGACCGAGTTGATGTTCATGGTCGACGCGCGCGCGCCTTCCGGCACCACCGGCATGGCGGTGTGGCGCGCCGCCAGCGCCGGGTAGAGCGTGGTCTCGAACGCCGCCAGCACCGCGCCCATGTGACGCACCGCGCAATCGCCCAGAAACGGCATGCAGCCATGCGCGATCTGGCCGAAGGTCTCGATCTCGGCCCACCAGCCACCGCGATGGCCAAGGCAGACCCGATCCGCGGTGAAGGGTTCGGGGATGATCACGTGCTGCACCCGCGCGGGGTCGAAATAGCCGCGCCCGGCCAGGTAGGCCACCCCGCCGTAGCCGCCGGTTTCTTCATCCGCGGTGCCCGAAATCTCGATCGCGCCGCAAAAATCGGGATATTCGTCTATGAAGGCTTCAGCCGCGATGATCGAGGCCGCAAGCCCGCCCTTCATGTCGCAAGCGCCGCGGCCGTAGATGCGTCCGTCGCGCAACTCGCCCCCGAACGGGTCAGTGGTCCAGCCCGCGCCGACCGCCACCACATCGACATGGCTGTTGAAATGCACGCAATCGCCGCCCGCGCGCCCCTCGCGCCGCGCCACCACGTTCCAGCGTGGCGCGGCGTCGCAGTCGCCCGGCGCGCCCTCGGCGCGGATCAACTGGCTGACAAAGCCGTGCCCGGCCAGCCGCCGCGCCAGATAGTCGCAGATCTCGCGGTAGTTGGCACCCGGCGGGTTCAGGGTCGGGATGCGGATCAGGTCTTGGGTCAGCGCGATCAGATCGTCGCGCTTGACGGCGATCCGCCGCCCGAGTGCGGCCACCCTGTCACCTTGCACATTCTGCGCCACTTCGGGCTGCGGGCTGATCATGCCCGCATCATTGCCCACAACCTGCGCCGTATCAAGGCCTGAGCAGGCTTTGGGCATGATGCGGTTTGCCGAAAACCTCACGACCAACCAAGCCCCCGGTATTGGGCACCGGGACCGGACCCGCGTCCTTGCGGGGCAAGGACGCCCGGTCCCTTGCCTGAAGGCCGAAGGCCGCAAGGCAAGGGCGGTTGGGCTTGGCCGAGGCCAGGGCAATCAGGCCGCGCCTGCCTGGCGGGCGCGTTTCGCGCCTGCCGGGGGCAGGCAGG
>CAYQPD010000229.1:0-3129 GCA_964419305.1 uncultured Rhodobacter sp. | reverse complement strand
GGGGCCAGGGTGTAGGAGGGCAGCGCGCAGGCCCAGCCGCGCGCCACCGCCCCGGCGGCAAGGTGCGAGTAATCCGCCCGGCTGCCCTCCAGCCAGTAGCCGCCATGGATGAACACCACCACGCCGCGCGGCGGGGCGGGCGGCGCGAACAGATCGAAGCGCTGCGCCGGGGCCGGGCCGTAAGGCTGATCGAGGCGGGCGTTTTCCCCCGCCTGGGCGCGAAAAGCGGCGGCCTGCGCCTGCCAGCGCGGCAGGTAGCTGGCACCGCCGGGGATGAAGTCGCTGTTGGCATAGGCGCGGTCAGTGGTCATCGAGCCTCACAATTTGATCAAAATTTGCACGGAAGCCTGAAAACCGGGCTGCCGGAACTGGACATTGCGCTGCTTGCGTAGCATTCCATGGATCAAACCAGAATGGGAGGCCCCAATGCTCGATTCCGTCACCAACCTGCGCGCGCTCTTGAAAGACCCCGGCCTGCTGCCGGGCAAGGCGTTCATCGCCGGCGAATGGGTTGACGCCGCCGATGGGGCGACCTTCGCGGTCACCAACCCGGCGCGCGGCGACGTGATCGCCCATGTGCCCGATCTGACCCGGGCCGATGCCGCCCGCGCGATTGCCGCCGCCGATGTGGCCCGCCACGAATGGGCGGCGCGCACCGGCAAGGAACGCGCGGCGGTGCTGCGCAAGTGGTATGATCTGTGTCTGGCCAATCTCGACGACCTCGGCGCGATCATGACCGCCGAGCAGGGCAAGCCGCTGGCCGAGGCCAAGGGCGAAGTGGCGTATGGTGCCAGCTTCATCGAGTGGTTCGGCGAAGAGGCCAAGCGGGTTTACGGCGAAACCATTCCCGGCCATCAGCGCGACAAGCGCATCACCGTGATCAAGCAGCCGATCGGCGTCGCCGCCTCGATCACGCCGTGGAATTTCCCCAACGCCATGATCGCGCGCAAGGCCGCCCCGGCGCTGGCGGTGGGCTGCGGCTTTGTCGCCCGCCCCGCCGCCGACACCCCCCTGTCGGCGCTGGCGCTGGCGGTGCTGGGCGAGCGCGCCGGGTTGCCCAAGGGCATTTTCTCGGTGATCACCTCGAAACGCTCGTCCGAGATCGGCAAGGAATTCTGCGAGAACCCGATCGTGCGCAAGCTGACCTTCACCGGCAGCACCGAGGTCGGGCGCATCCTGCTGCGCCAGGCCGCCGATCAGGTCAAGAAATGCAGCATGGAGCTGGGCGGCAACGCCCCCTTCATCGTGTTCGACGACGCCGATCTTGATGCCGCTGTCGAAGGCGCGATGGTGTCGAAGTTCCGCAACAACGGCCAGACCTGCGTCTGCGCCAACCGCATCTACGTGCAGGCCGGGGTTTACGACGCCTTTGCCGAAAAGCTGGCGGTGGCGGTCGCGAAGCTGGCGGTCGGCGATGGCCTGAAAGCGGGTGTGACCACCGGCCCGCTGATCAACGAGGCGGCGGTGAAAAAGGTCGAACAGCATGTCGCCGACGTGATTGCAGGCGGCGGCAAGGTGGTGCTGGGCGGCCATCGCCATGCCCTGGGCGGCACCTTCTATGAGCCCACCATCGTGACCGGCGTCACGCCCGAGATGATGGTCGCCACCGAAGAAACCTTTGGCCCGCTGGCGCCGCTGTTCAGGTTCGAGACCGAAGCAGAGGTGATCCGCCGCGCCAATGATACCATCTTCGGGCTGGCCAGCTATTTCTACGCCCGCGACATCGGTCGCATCACCCGGGTGCAGGAGGGGCTGGAATACGGCATGGTCGGGGTCAACACCGGCCTGATCTCGAACGAGGTCGCGCCGTTCGGCGGGGTCAAGCAGTCGGGCCTTGGCCGCGAGGGCAGCCACCACGGCATCGAGGATTACCTCGAGATGAAATACATCTGCCTGTCGATCTGAGGGCGGTTCGGGGCGGCCCAGACACCGCAATCCTGCCTCGGTTTCAAGGCAACTCTGGCTGGGCCGACAGGAGTGAGGGTCGGCCCAGCGTGCCACCACCACCACAAAGGAATGACATGGCAGACCAGAAACCGAAGCCGACCCCCAGACCCGACGCCCCGATCGACTATTCGATGATGGGGGTCGAGCAGGTGGTCAACCTTTGCCTGCAACGCTCGAACCGGGTCAGCAAGCTGATCCCCTCGCTCAAGCGCACCCCGACCGGCTGGCCCGACCTGATGCGCCAGACCGCAACCGTGAACCGCGACACCATTCTGGCCGAAGTCACCGCCGAAATCGAAGACATGTTCGCCAAGATTGCGCCGACGATCGCACGCTTTGCGCCCAAGCGCCTTGCCGACATCGGCTGCGGTCAGGCCTTTATCGACCTGCTGATCTACCGCCGTTTCGGTTGCGATCTGGTGCTGATCGACATCGAGCAGACCGACCGCATCCATTTCGGCTTCAAGCCCGAAGGGGCGGGCTATGCCGATCTGGCCAACGCCCGCGCCTTTCTGGTGGCCAATGGCGTGCCCGACCGCGCCATCACCACGATCAACCCGCGGCAGCAGGCGCTGGCCGATCTGGCCCCGGTCGATATGGCGATCAGCCTGATCTCCTGCGGCTTTCACTATCCGGTCGCAACCTACGACAGCTTCTTTCAGACCCAGGTCCGCAAGGCGATCCTGCTCGATTGCCGCACCAGCAGGCCCGACGGCGCAACCACCCTGGCCAGCTACGGCCAAGTCGAGAGTGTGGGGCGCGAGAAAAAGCATGAGCGCCTGCTGTGCGTGAAGGCCGCGCCCAAAGCGGTGCCCAAGACCGCTGCCAAGCCCGCGTCAAAGGCCGCGTCAAAGCCTGCGTCAAAGGCCGCGTCAAAGCCTGCGTCAAAGGTTGCTGCCAAGCCCGCGCCAAAGCCTGCGTCAAAGCCTGCGGCCCGATCCCGGTAGGCTGCGCGCGGGTGCAACCGCGCCCCGCCATGGCCCGCTTGCCGGCCTGGCGGTCGCGCATCCCCCGCGCGTGCCGCGAGGCTCGAACCATTTCCACGCCGTGACCACAAGCACCGCGACATCGCAAAAGTTGCCCGCCCCCAGGGCGATCGCATATGGATTTATCGCTCCGGCACAGCGCCAGGAAGCGCAAGGCGATGCCCTGCCGACACAACCCGAGGGTGAAGACGGGGGC
>CAYQPD010000228.1:0-3148 GCA_964419305.1 uncultured Rhodobacter sp. | reverse complement strand
CGCCCGCACCTGGACCGAGGCCGACCTGCGCGCCAACCCGGCCCGCATCGCCGCCCTGCTGCGCGATTTTCATGCCCGGATGCCCGCCCATATCGCGGGCGAGGCCAACCTGTTCTGGGTGTTTCATGTGATCCGCGATTACGCCCGCACCCTGCGCGCCGGGGCCAGCCCGCACAGCCCCGATCTGCCGCGCTATCTGGCGCTGGCGGCTGAACTTGAGGCGGCACAAGTGGCGCTGCCGATCATCTTCGGCCACCACGACCTGCTGCCCGGCAACTTTCTGGAAGGTGACGGGCGGCTGTGGCTGATCGACTTTGAATACGCAGGCTTTGGCACCGCGCTGTTCGATCTGGCCGGGGTGGCGGGCAATGCCGGGATGGACGACGCACAGGCGCGCGCCCTGCTGAGCGCCTATTTCGGCACCGCCCCCGACCCCGCCCGGTGGCGCGCCTTTGCCGCGATGCGTTGTGCCGCGCTGCTGCGCGAGGCGATGTGGGCGATGGTCTCGCAGCTTTTCCTTGCCGCACCGGGGGCGGATTACGACGCCCACGCCCGCACTTTCCTCGGCCGGTTCGAGGCCGCGCTAAAGCGCTATCACCGCAATTTTGGGAAGACCCTGCCATGACCCTGCCCACCCACGCCCAGATCGTCGTCATCGGCGGCGGCATCATCGGTTGCTCGACCGCCTATCACCTGGCGCGCGACCACCACGCCGATGTCGTGCTGCTGGAACAGGGGCGGCTGACCTCGGGGTCAACCTGGCATGCGGCGGGGCTGGTGGGGCAGTTGCGCAGTTCGGCCTCGATTACCCGGGTGCTGAAATACTCGGTCGAGCTTTACAAGGGGCTGGCCGCCGAGACCGGGCTGGAAACCGGCTGGAAGATGACCGGCTGCCTGCGCCTTGCCACCAACCCGGATCGGTGGACCGAATACCGGCGTCTGGCCACCACCGCCCGCAGCTTCGGGATGGAGATGCACCTGATCTCGCCCGCCGAGGTCAAGCGGATGTGGCCGCTTTTGGACGTGGGCGATCTGGTCGGGGCAAGCTGGCTGCCGACCGACGGGCAGGCCAGCCCGTCCGACATCACCCAGTCGCTGGCCAAGGGCGCGCGGATGCACGGCGCGAAAATCCACGAAGGGGTGCGGGTGCTGGGCTTCGGGATGACGGGCAACCGCATCACCTCGGTGCGCACCAGCGCGGGCGAGATCACCTGCGACAAGGTGGTGAACTGCGCCGGGCAATGGGCGCGGCAGGTGGGCGCGATGGCCGGCATCACCGTGCCGTTGCAGCCGGTCAAGCACCAGTATGTCGTGACCGAGCCCATCCCCGGCCTTGCCAGCGATGCCGCCACCATCCGCGACCCCGACCGGCGCACCTATTTCAAGGAAGAGGTCGGCGGGCTGGTAATGGGGGGCTACGAGCCCGACCCGCAGCCATGGACCACAGGCGACGTGCCCGATGACTGGGAATTCCGGTTGTTCGACGACGATTACGACCATTTCGAGCAGCACATGGTGCAAGCCATCGCCCGCGTCCCGGCGCTGGCCACGGCCGGGATCAAGCAGATGATCCACGGCCCGGAAAGTTTCACCCCCGACGGCAATTTCATCCTTGGCGCCGCCCCGGAATGCGCCAACCTGTTCGTCGGCGCGGGGTTCAACGCCTTCGGCATCGCCTCGGGTGGCGGCGCGGGCTGGGTGCTGGCGGAATGGGTGATGACGGGCGAGGCGCCGCTTGACCTCTGGGTGGTCGATATCCGGCGCTTTGCCGCCCTGCACCGCGACCGCCAATGGGTGCTTGATCGCACGCTCGAGGCTTACGGCAAGCACTACACCATTGCCTGGCCGTTTGAGGAATACACCTCGGGCCGCCCGCGCATCACCTCGCCGCTTTACGCGCGCCTCGCCGCCCATGGCGCGGTGTTCGGCTCCAAACTGGGGTGGGAGCGGCCCAACTGGTTCGCCCCGCCCGGCACCGAGCCGCGCGACATCCCGGCGATGGGGCGGCCGAACTGGTTTGACGCGGTCGGGGCCGAGCACCGCCATGTGCGCGATGCGGTCGGCCTGTTCGACCAGTCGTCATTTGCCAAATACGAGGTCACCGGGCGGGATGCGGCGCAGGCACTGGATTTCGTCTGCTCCGGTGATGTGACCCGCGCGCCGGGGCGGCTGAGCTATACCCAGCTTCTGAACTCGCGCGGCGGGATCGAGGCAGATCTGACGGTGGCGCGGCTGGCCGAGGATCGCTTCTACCTGGTCACTGGCACCGGTTTTCGCGCCCACGACGCGGCCTGGATCAGCGAGCACCTGCCTGGCGGTGAGGTGGCGCTCAGCGATGTCACCGAAGATTGGGGCACCCTGTCGCTGATGGGCCCGCGCGCGCGTGAGGTGCTGGCGCAGGTGACGAACGCCGATCTGACCAACCCCGCCTTCCCGTTTGGCGCGGTGCGCGAGATCAGCATTGCCGGGGCAAAGGTGCGGGCCTTGCGCGTGACCTATGTCGGCGAGCTGGGCTGGGAGCTGCACGTGCCGATCGCCGCCACCGGGGCGGTGTTCGACGCGCTGATGGCGGCGGGGGCGGGCGCGGGCATTCGCCCGGTGGGCTACCGCGCGCTCGAATCGCTGCGGCTGGAAAAGGGCTATCGCGCCTGGTCGGCCGACATCACCCCCGGTGACACCCCCGACGAGGCGGGCCTGGGCTGGGCGGTGCGGCTGGCCGGACGGGGCGATTTTCTGGGGCGCAAGGCGCTGGAAGCGGCGCGCACCCGCCCGCTGGCCAAGCGCCTTGCGGGCTTTGTGCTGGACGACCCCGAGGTGGTGCTGACCGGGCGCGAGACCATCCTGAGGGGCGGCGAGGCGGTCGGCTATCTGACCTCGGGCGGGTTCGGCTACACTCTGGGGCGGCCGGTCGGCTATGGCTACGTGCGCCACGCCGCCGGAGTGGACGAGGCTTACCTCACCAGCGGCGCTTACGCGCTGGTGGTCGCGGGCGAGACCCACCCCGCCACGCTGAGCCTGCGCCCCATGGTTGATCCCGACAACCTGCGGGTGAAGGCCTGAGCGCGACGGCACGCCACCCTGCATCGGCTGGGCCTACCTCGGCTGGGCGTTGAACACGAAGAGCTGTTCGCCAGCCAGCTTGTAGCCG
>CAYQPD010000227.1:514-3153 GCA_964419305.1 uncultured Rhodobacter sp. | reverse complement strand
TGTTTGCCCTGTGCGGTTAACGTTCAGCGAGAAGACATCCGGGCGGGCGTAGTGGCCACTGGCGTCGAATTTGCGGCGGGAGGATCGGGCGGCATCGACGTCGATCTCTGCCACCAGCAGGCCCTTTTCCTGATGCATCGGACCCGCATGGACGCTGCCAAAGGGTTTGTAGATCACCGCATCGCCGGGATTGACCCATTCATCCTTGTTCGGAAACAGCTCGTCATAATAGGGGATATCGGTGGGGATGTCGGAGGCCTCCAATGCGGTGGCGCAACCGATCACCCAAGCACCACCTTCGCGGGCGATATGCTGCATTGTGGCCAGCCAGGTTTCGCCGCTGTCCCATGTCGGCGCGACGTAGATATCGATATTCTGGGCATAAAGCGCGTAGCGCGCCAGCGGCATGTAGTTTTCCCAGCAGATCAGGGTGCCGACCCGCCCCACGGCGGTTTCGACCACGTTGAGGCCGGAGCCGTCGCCAAAGCCCCAGACCATGCGTTCGGGGTTGGTCGGCATCAGCTTGCGGTGGTTGTTGGCAATCGCCCCGTCGGCGTCAATGATGACGCAGCTGTTGAAAAGCGTGCTGCCGCTGACCGCGCCATCAAGCTCCTGATAGCCCGCGACGATGACCACGCCGTGCTCCTTCGCCGCCTCCTGCAACGGGGCCATGTCACCTTGGTTGAGGTCGATTGCATTGGCTTGCAGGCGCGCAAACAGCGCGTCGGTCTTGCCCATCCCCGCGCCCGGGGCCAGGCGCCAGACGAAGGTGGGGTAGCCGGGAAACCAGGCTTCGGGGAAAACCACCATCTGGGCCCCCTCGCGCGCGGCCTCTTCGATCAGTTCAACCGCGCGGGACATCGTCTTTTCGAGGTCCAGATAGACGGGCGGGTGTTGGATGATGGCGATCTTGGTCATTTCCATTTCCTCCATTGGCCGGTTGGATGCGCGCCTGCCCGGTCCGTCGTTCCGGGCAGGCGCATTGCAATGCTACAGGGCTCCGCCGGTTTCGTCACGGGGCGCTGCGTTCACCCAGCGGGATCATGACATGCCACAGCGGCGTCTCATCCCACATGACATAGGGCCCGCCGACATAGGGATCGCGCGTCAGGTCGGCCACCATATCCCGGCTCGGGTAGAGCACCATGATATGCGGTCCTTCCATCACCCAGACGCCACCGTCATTGGGGTCGGTCGCCATCGGGTTGGCGTTGTTCACATTGGCGTCGCCCGCCAGCATGTAGGAAATGCCGGGCACATCGGTCGAGAACTCGGTCCCCGCAGAGACCACCGCCAGCCACTTCATCCACACCGGATCGTTGCACATCGGGTGGTCGTCGCCGGGCATCAACGGAATGCCGGGAAAGCAGACCCAGCCGTTGGTTCCCTGCTGCAGGATCGTCCCGTCGGCTTCGGAAATGGTCGCGTGATCGGTGATCGAGGCCGGTGCTGCGGTTTTCGCCCGGGCGATCTTGTCGGCCGTGCTTTCGGCCTGCGCGCCGGTTGCCGCAGCGGCGACCAGCGCCATGGCCAACAGGCCGCTTGTGAGATGGGTTTTCAGCGTGAACATCTTCGGTTTCCTTTCTCTTGATGGTTCGAGTGGAAAATCAGCCCGCCTTTGTTGCGGCGGCGACGAGCATTTCACAGGGGCCCTCGAACCGGCCGCCTGTCTCGAAGGCACCCAGCGCCGTTTCGATCTCGGCCCAGGCGTCGTCCTGCTCGCGTTCGGACAGGCCACCCAGCATCTGATGCAGGGCGCCAAAGCTTTCCTGTTCGAATTGCAGGCATTCCACGGCGCTGCCAAGCCGAACCGGCGCCGCAACCCGTTCGATCCGCACATCCGAAAACCCGGCATCGGTGAGGCGTTTGGCCAGAACGTCGGGATCGCCAAGGCTGAACGGCCCCGGCTGACCGGGCAAGGGTGCGGGAAGTGCCGCACGCCGCCGGATGATGCCGACGGGCACCGAAAAGAACCCATTGAGATCCGCCCCGGCATAGGTAATGGCCCCGACGCGCCCGCCGGGGCGCAACTGATGGCGCATGCCGCTCAGCGCCTTCATCTGGTCGGGAAAGTAGATCAAGCCGACCCGCGAGATGACCGCGTCGAACGGTTCCGCCTTGATTTCGGCAAGCGCCTCGCCGTCCACGACCCGCGTCTCGACATGCGCGAATCCCGCCAGTTTGGCGTTGGCGGCCGCATGGGCCAGGATGACCGGCGACAGATCGGTGGCCAGAACGTAGCCGGACGGCCCGGTGCGTCTGGCGGCGGCCAATGTCTGCTCGCCCGCCCCGGCGGCAACATCGAGCACCCGGCTGCCCGGCTGCACATTGGTCATGTCGAGCATCAGTTCGGTCGCGGGACCCAGCCAGCGGGTCAGCAGCGGTGCCCAGCGGTTCCAGGCATCCGCCGCCCCGTCCCACTGGATGCGGGTGGTTTGCTTGAAGGCGACCGGATCGAAAACTTTCTGGGTGGTGGTCATGGTCTCTCTCCCTTTCGTGCAAATTTCATTGCCAAAATCGTGACACGGCCCGCGTCGCCCGCCAGCATGTAGGAAATGCCGGGCACATCGGTCGAGAACTTGGCCCCCGCAGAGACCACCGCCAGCCACTTCATCCACACCGGATCGTTGCACATCGGG
>CAYQPD010000227.1:0-414 GCA_964419305.1 uncultured Rhodobacter sp. | reverse complement strand
TCATGGTCTCTCTCCCTTTCGTGCAAATTTCATTGCCAAAATCGTGACACGGCCCCAGAATTGGAACAATTCGCGGAATTTCGACGCCGGTTTTGCAAAAATGCACACAAATCCGGGGGGCGACATGCAATGGGATGACCTGAGGATCTTTCTTGCCGTCGCGCGCGCGGGCTCGATCAGTGGCGCGGCAACGCGGCTGGGTGTTCAGCATTCGACCGTATCCCGGCGCTTACGTGCGCTGGAAGAGCGGCTGGGCACAAGGCTGATCGAGCGCAAGACTTCGGGCAATGAGCTGACCGAAGCCGGGGAAGATCTGCAACTTTCGGCCCGCAAGATCGAGGCCGAAATCCTCGAATTTGAGGGCGCGAGAAGCGGTGAGGATACCGGTGCCGCGGGTGAGTTGCGCGTCACCGC
>CAYQPD010000226.1:0-3206 GCA_964419305.1 uncultured Rhodobacter sp. | reverse complement strand
GCCGCAGCGGCGAGGCGATGTTGTCGTAAACGCTCATCGCCGGGTAGTTGATGAACTGCTGATAGACCATGGCGATCTTGCGGTCCTGCACCCGCACCCCGGTGACATCGGTGCCGTTCCAGAAAATCCGCCCGGTGGTGGGCGCATCCAGCCCCGCCATCAGCCGCATCAGACTGGTCTTGCCGGAAAGGGTCGGCCCCAGCAGCACGTTCATGGTGCCGGATTCCAGCCGCAGATCGGTGGGGTGGATCTGCACCCTACCCTCGACCGCCCGTGACACCCCCTTGAATTCCAGTGCCATCGCTGCCCCCTATTCCGCTGCGGGGCTGATTGCCCCGTGCTGCGCCTGCATGAAGGTATCGAGTTCTGCAATCTGCGCCGCCGTCAGCCGCAGCCCCAACTTGCTGCGCCGCCAGACCACATCCGCCGCCCGGCGCGCGTATTCGTGCTGCATTAACCAGTGTAGCTCTTTCTCGGTCAGGGTGGCCCCAAAATCGCGACCCAGATCAGCGGCGCTTTTCGCCCCTGCCAGCACCTGCGCCGCCTCGGTGCCATAGGCGCGGATCAGCCGCCCGGCCCAGTAGTCGGTCAGGAACGGATAGTCGGCCTTCAGCCGCGCGGTCAGCGCTGCCACCCCGTCATGGGGAAAATCACCGCCCGGCAGCGGCACGCGGGCGGTCCATGCGCCTTTGGTCATCGCCAGAAACGGCGCAAGCTTGGCCAGCGCGTTTTCGGCCAGCCGCCGGTAGGTGGTGATCTTGCCGCCGAACACATTGAGCAGCGGCGGCCCCTTGGTATCAAGGCTCAGGACATAATCGCGGGTCGCGGCGGTAGCCGACTTGGCCCCGTCGTTGTAAAGCGGGCGCACCCCGGAATAGGTCCAGACGATATCGGCGCGGGTCACCGGGCGGGCAAAATACTGCGACACGAAGGTGCACAGGTAATCCTGCTCGGCCTCGGTGCAGACCGCCTCGCCGGGTGCCCCGTGGTGATCCTGGTCGGTGGTGCCGATCAGGGTGAAATCCTGCTCGTAGGGAATCGCGAAGACGATCCGGCCATCGGTGCCCTGAAAGAAATAGCAGCGGTCATGGTCGAACAGGCGGCGGGTCACGATATGGCTGCCGCGCACCAGCCGCACCCCTTCGCTCGAATCGATCCGCGTCACGTTGCGGATGATATCCTCGACCCAAGGCCCGCCCGCATTGACCAGCGCCCGGGCGCTGTGCTCGGCCTGACCGCTGGCACTTTCGGTGACGATGCGCCACAGATCGCCGTCGCGCCGCGCCGAGATCACCTTGGTGCCGACCAGGATGCGCGCCCCGCGCGCCTCGGCATCGCGGGCGTTCAGCACTACCAGACGGCTATCCTCGACCCAGCAGTCGGAATACTCGTATGCCTTGTGGAACTTGGGCTTGAGTGCCACCCCCGCCGGGTCGCGGGCAAGGTCGATGGTGCGGGTGGCGGGCAGGATCTTGCGCCCGCCCATGGTGTCATACATCAACAGCCCCAGCCGGATCAGCCAGGCCGGACGCCGCCCCCGCATCCAGGGCATGAAGAACGACATCAGCTTCGACACCGGGGTGTCGCTTTCGAACCGCATGTCAGGATGGTAGGGCAGAACGAACCGCATCGGCCAACTGATGTGCGGCATCATTACCAGCAAGGTCTCGCGTTCCTCCAGCGCCTCGCGCACCAGACGGAACTCGAAATATTCCAGATAGCGCAGCCCGCCGTGAAACAGCTTGGTCGAGGCGCTGGATGTGGCTTGCGCCAGATCGCCCATCTCGGCCAGCGTCACCGACAGCCCCCGCCCCGCCGCGTCGCGGGCAATGCCGCAGCCGTTGATCCCGCCGCCGATGACGAACAGATCGACCACTGATGCTGAGGTATCAATCGGGCTCACGCCGCATCCCCCCTGAAGGCAATGTTGATGCTGGCGGTTTCCGGCCGGGCTGTCAAAGGCTATTTTCGCTTTTGCGCGATTTGTCACAAACCGAATATTCGCGCGCAGTGACGCCACGTCGCGGCGAATTCTGATTTGATCAAAATTAGCGGGCATTGCAATACGGTGAAATTTCGCGCAATTTGGAAGCTGATGGGTAAGGGCAGATCGTGGCATTGAGTTTCCGGCAGACCGAAATCCTCGACATCGCCCGGACCGAGGGTCGGGTGGTGGTCGAAACCCTGGCCGACCGCTTTGGCGTGACGCTGCAAACCATCCGCCGCGATCTGACCGAGCTGGCCGAGGCCGGCCATCTGGACCGGGTGCATGGCGGCGCGGTGATTCGGATCGGGGTCAGCAACATCGGCTACGAGGAACGCCGCCGGATGAACGATGCCGCCAAGGCCGCGATCGGGCGCGCCTGCGCTCAGGCGATTCCCGACAACTGTTCAATGATCCTGAACCTTGGCACCACCACCGAGGCGGTGGCGCGCGAGCTTTTGAACCACAGCCAGATCACCGTGGTGACCAACAACATGAACGTGGCCAATATCATGGTGGCCAACGAGTCGTGCGACATCATGGTGGCGGGGGGGGGCTTGCGGCGCAGCGACGGCGGGTTGGTGGGCGATCTGACGGCGCAGTTCTTTCAGCAGTTCAAGGTCGATTTCGCCATCATCGGCACCTCGGCGCTGGATCACGACGGCGATCTGCTGGATTTCGATCTGGCCGAGGTGCGGGTAAGCCAGGCCATCATCCGGCAGGCGCGCCGGGTGTTTCTGGTGACGGATGCCTCAAAGCTGGCGCGCAGCGCGCCGGTGCGGCTGGCCTCATTGGCCGAGATCGACACCATCTTCACCGACGCGCCGCTGCCGGAAGGTCTGGCGCGCAAATGCGCCGAATGGGGCACCACGGTGCAGATCGCAGCACCGCAGGCGGGCGCTCAGCGGGCCTGACGGCCCTTTTCGCTGGTCCGGCGAGAAGCGCGCGCCAGCAAGCGCCGAGCTGCCGGTCGGATGAGCTCGCTTGATCTTTGCTGACGCGGCAGGATAGCTGCGGCGTGCGCCGCGAAAGAGACCCGATCATGTTTGACATCCTGCTCGCCCTGCCGCTCGCCCGGTTTGCTGCATGACCGAATACACCTACGCCCCGCCCGACACCCCGCTGAGCATCCTGCACCGCGATGCCGAGCTTCTGGTGGTGGACAAGCCCGCCGGTCTGCTGACGGTTCCGGGCAAGGGCGAGGCCAAGGCCGATTGCCTGA
>CAYQPD010000225.1:0-3225 GCA_964419305.1 uncultured Rhodobacter sp. | reverse complement strand
GCCCGGCGCATTTCCTCAAGGTAGATTTCGCGCAGCCGGGTGGCGATCGGGCCGGGCTTGCCGCTGGCGATGGCGGTGCCGTCGATCTGCACCACCGGCGTGACAAAAGCGCTGGCCGAGGTGACAAAGGCCTCGTCGGCACCCTGCGCCTCGGCAATCGAGAAGGGGCGTTCCTCGACCGTCAGTTGCGCCTCGCGCGCGATGCGCAGCACGGCGGCGCGGGTGATGCCGTGCAGGATGTCATGCGACAGATCGCGGGTGATGATGCGGTTGCCGCGCACGATGTAGGCGTTGTTCGAGGTGCCTTCGGTCACGAACCCGTCTTCCACCAGCCAGGCGTCATCGGCCCCGGCGTGCTTGGCCATCATCTTGCCCATCGAGGGGTACAAGAGTTGCACCGTCTTGATGTCGCGCCGGCCCCAGCGGATGTCGTCGATGCTGATCACCTTGATGCCGGTTCGGGCCGCCGGAGCATTGGCAAGGCCGGGTTTGCTTTGGGTGAACAGCACCAGCGTGGGCGGGGTGGTGGCCGGATCGGGGAAGGCAAAGTCGCGGTCGCCGGGGTTGCCGCGGGTGACTTGCAGATAGACCATGCCCTCGGTGATGGCATTTTTCGCCACCAACTCGCGGTGAATCGCCAGCAATTCGTCCATGCTCACCGGGCAGGTCAGATCGAGCGCCGCCAGCGAGCGGGCCAGCCGCGCCGCGTGACCCGCGAAATCGACCAGCCTGCCGTCCAGCACCGAGGTGACCTCATACACCCCGTCGGCCATCAGGAAGCCGCGATCGAAGATCGAGACCCGGGCTTCGGTTTCGGGCAGGTAGTCGCCGTTGAGATAGACGGTGCGGGTCATGGCATTATCCCCATAGGGCTGGTGTGGGCGGATGAACCCCGGCATCGTCATACCGAAGCGGATTGGCGCGGTCTTGGGCCAGAAGCAGCGGCCCGTCAAGATCGACATAGGCCGCGCCCTGCGCCAGCAGGGTGGCCGGGGCCATCGCGAGGCTTGAGCCGACCATGCAGCCGATCATCACCCCATAACCTTGCGCCTGCGCATCGCGCTTGAGCGCGAAGGCCTCGGTCAGGCCGCCGGTCTTGTCGAGCTTGATATTCACCATGTCGTATTTGCCCTTGAGATCGGCCAGCGTGGCGCGGTCGTGGCAGCTCTCATCGGCGCAGACCGGCAGCGGGCGGGCGATCTCGGCCAGCATGGCGTCGGCCCCGGCGGGCAAGGGCTGCTCGACCAGTGCCACCCCAAGGCGCAACAGATGGGGGGCGAGGTCGCGGTAAATCTCGGGCGTCCAGCCTTCGTTGGCATCCACGATCAGGGTGGCGCGCGGTGCCCCGGCGCGCACCGCTTCCAGTCGGGGCATGTCGGCGGGGGTGCCAAGCTTGATCTTCAGCACGGGGCGGTTGGCGTTGCGGGCAGCGGCGGCGCGCATCGCCTCGGGCGTGTCGAGCGACAGGGTGAAGGCGGTGAGCACCGGACGCGGGCGCGGCAGGGCGGCCAGCTTCCACACCCGGCACCCTTCGGTTTTCGCCGCCACATCCCACAGCGCGCAATCGACGGCATTGCGGGCGGCCCCGGCGGGCAGGGCGGCTTGCAGGTCGGCGCGGCTGATCCCCGGTGGCAGGCTGGCGATCTGCGCCGCCACCGACGCAAGGCTTTCGCCGTAGCGGGCGTAGGGCACGCATTCGCCCCAACCGGTGACGCCGCCGCGCGTGAGGCGCACCGTCAGAACCTCGGCCGTGCTGCGCGAGCCGCGCGCGATGGTGAAGGGCTGGGTCAGGCGAAAGCTGTCTTGGGTGACGGTAATCATGGCCGACCCCGGGCGCGTCAGAACAGCGCCAGGCCGGGCACCAGACCTGCGGCCTTGATACCGTTCAGCAGTTCCGCCAGCGGGATGAAACTCAGAAACACCAAGGCGTCGGCAAAATTGCTTCGCAGCGCCTTGATCGAGATCAGCACCGTGGCGGGGCTATGGTAAAGGAAGGGCCGGGGCAGGATACGCGGCACGCGAGCCGCATAATCGGCATAGGCCGGGCCGAATTCGGCTTGCAGAAACTGCTCTTCGCGCGCCGCTGTGGCCGAGAGGATGGCAAAGACCGAAAGCCCCAGGAAGGCGGTCAGCACGATACTGCCCAGCATCAGTCCCAGCCCCAGGGTGCCGATGGTCGAGAACAAATAGAGCGGATGGCGGCACACCGCATAGGGGCCGTCCTGCATGACACCTCGGCTTTTTGCTGCCCCGATGTAGAGGATCGCCCAGAACCGGCCCAACACCCCGGCCACGACCAGAAGGACGCCGAGCACTCGCAGCACGGCGAAGACCGCATCGTGATCGGCCCAGGCCGAGCGGGTGAACAGGATCAGCGGCAGGGCGACCACCGCCGAAAAGATTCGCAGCAGCGCAATGCGCAGGCGCTGATTGGCGGGTTTGACGGTGCGGGTCGAGGTCATGCGGGGATCCTTGCCCCTGAACGGGCTGGCAGACAGGCGATGGCCCGTGGCTAGGGTCGGGCGGGCCTGCGGTCAAGCCATTTCAAAGCCGACGCGCCACGGTAGCGGCGGCGCAGTACCAGTAATGCTGCGCTTGCAAAACGCCCTTGCCGTCGCCTGCGCAATAATCTATCGCTGGCGAAGCCAAACCAGACAGATCGTTACTCAAAGGTGCCCCATGAGCTTTCGCCTGCAACCCAGCCCGCCTGCCCGCCCCAACCGCTGCCAGTTGTTCGGCCCGGGCTCGCGTCCGGCGCTGTTTGCGAAAATGGCGGCCTCGGCGGCGGATGTGATCAACCTCGATCTCGAAGACTCGGTCGCCCCCGATGACAAGCCGAGTGCGCGCGCGGCGGTGATCGCGGCGATCAGCGCGGTTGACTGGGGTGCCAAGACCCTGTCGGTGCGGATCAACGGGCTGGACACCCCGTTCTGGTATCGCGATGTGGTCGATCTGCTGGAACAGGCGGGTGACCGGCTGGATCAGATCATGATCCCCAAGGTCGGCTGCGCGGCCGACGTTTACGCGGTGGATGCGCTGGTGACGGCGGTCGAGCGCGCCAAGGGTCGCACCCGCCCGATCAGCTTTGAGGTGATCATCGAATCGGCGGCGGGTATCTGCCATGTCGAGGAAATCGCCGCCGCCAGCCCGCGCCTGCAGGCGATCAGCCTGGGCGCGGCGGATTTTGCCGCCTCGATGGGAATGCAGACTACCGGCATCGGCGGC
>CAYQPD010000224.1:0-3231 GCA_964419305.1 uncultured Rhodobacter sp. | reverse complement strand
TTCTTGCCCAGTTTCGAGACGTTGACGTTACCTTCGGCATCGACCTCGAGAAACGACAGCAAGGCAACATCGAAGCCGCCGCCCTGAAAATAGGTGAACTGCTGCGGCGAAGGCATGAAGGCATCGGCGTTGGCGGCACAGCCGAAGGCAAAGCCGGTCAGCGGCATCCCCCCCACCGCGCCCTGCTCGATCGCCCAGGTCACGGCCTGGGGATGGCCTTCCTCCAGCAGCACCCGCGGCACCAGCGCCGAGATGCCAAAGCCCAGATTGGCGGTCATGCCCGCGCGCAGCTCCATCGCGGCACGGCGCGCGATGACCTTTTCCACCCCGTGCTCGGCGCGATGAAAGCTGTCCCAGGGGCGCATGATCTCGCCCGAGATGGCGGGATCGTAAAGGGTTTCGGTGGTCTGTTTCTGGTCGGGGTCGATCACGATCAGATCGACCAGATGACCCGGCACCCGCACCTCATGCGGGCGCAGACTGCCGGTCGCGGTGATGCGCTTGACCTGGGCGATCACCAGCCCGCCGTGGTTGCGCACCGCAATCGCCTGATCAAGCCCGCCCAGAGTGGCCCCCTCGTGCTCGTAGGTCAGGTTGCCGCGACCATCTGCGGTGGTGGCGCGCAGGATGCAGACATCCGGCACGATGCCCGGGAAATGCAGCCAGGTCTCGCCGCCCATCTGATGGCGCGCCACAATCGGGTGGGCGCGGGCGGCAGCGTTCATCGCGCAGCCGTCCAGATCGGGGTCAACAAAGGTTTCCAGGCCCACCTTGGTCAGCACGCCAGGGCGGCGGGCGGCGACATCGCGGTGCATGTCGAACAGGATGCCCGAGGGCACATTGTAGGCAAGCACCCGGTTCTCGACGATCATGTGCCAGATCGCGGGCATCGGCAGGTGCGACGGACCGGAGGGGTAAGACCCGGCGATGATGCGCGCCAGCAGCCCCTCTTGCGCCAGATGATCAACCCCCTTGACGCCATACATGTCGCCCGCCGCAATCGGGTGCAGGGTGGTCAGGCCGCGCGGGTGGCCCTCGGCCAGATAGCGCGCGCCAATCGCTGCCAGCACCTTGTCGGGGCACCCCAGCGCCGACGACGACGACACCGTGACCACCGCCCCGTCGGCAATCCTTGACGCTGCCTCGGCCGCCGAGACCACCTTGCCGGTCATGCCTCAGATTCCGCCGTAATCGACCACGGTTTTCACCCCGCTGGCCGCCGCCTGCCGCACCGCCAGCGCCACCGCCAGCGACTTGACCCCGTCCACCCCATCCGCCGCAGGCCGCCCCTGCCCCGCCACGGCGGCCTCGAATTGCGCCACACCCCGGGCGTAAAGATCGTGGCGGGCAAAGGGGATCGCCTCGCGGCCTGCCGCCGTTACCAGCTCGACCTCGCCGACCGGGGCTTGGGTCATCACCCCGCGCGCGATGATCGAACCTGCGGTGCCGTGAAACTCGATCCCCGAACCGGCAAAGCGGTGGGTGAAACTTTCATGCGCCTGCACCATCACCCCCGAGGGCATGATCCAGACCGACATCACGCTGTCCTCGACCCCCTGCCCCATGCCCGATTGCCCCGCCAGCGCCACCACCGCCTGCGGGTCTTCGCCCAGGTGAAAGCGGATGGTGTCGGCGTCATGCACCGTGATGTCGGGGATCACGCCGCCGCCCGCCGCCGGGTCATTGATGCGCCAGCCTTGCAGGTTGACCGGCAGATAGGCGGCATGAAACACCCGCGCGCTCAGCACCGTGCCGATCCGGCCCGCCGCAATCAGATCGCGGATCGCCAGATGCGCGCCCGCATTGCGCAGATGGTGGTTGGTGGCAAACACCACGCCGCGCGCCCGCGCCGCTCGCACCATCGCCACCGCATCCGCCAGACTGGTCGCCAGCGGCTTTTCGCACAGCACATGCTTGCCCGCCGCAATCGCCGCCAAGGCCTTGGGCGTGGTGCTTTTCGTTGGTCGAGGAAATATAGACGGCGCTCACCGCCGGGTCGGCCAGCATCAGCGCGAGATCGGTGGTCGGATTGGCAATCGCGTGCTCGGCGGCATAGCTGGCGGCCCGCGCCGGGCTGGTGCTGACCACCCAGCCGACCTCGCCCCCCGGCTGCGCCCGTATCGCCCTGATCACGTGCTGCGCCGCGATCGTGCTTGCCCCGATCAAACCCCAGTTCATCGCGCACTCCCCCGAATCGATGATTTGGATCGTTCCTAATTCCTATTGGATCGTTTCATATCTGTCAAATCTCTGTCCGCAACCAGACCCGCTGCGGCGATGATCCGGATCGTCTGCGGCGGGATCGCACGAGCGCCGCCGGGCGGCTGGGCGGGATGGCGGCGCAAGGATCATGCCGCCGAGCCGCCCACCGTCAGCCCGCCGATCAGCAGGGTGGGCAGCCCCACCCCGACCGGCACCCATTGCCCGGCCTTGCCGCAATTGCCGATGCCGGGATCAAGCGCCAGGTCATTGCCGATTGCGCGGATCTGGCGCAGCGCGGTGGCACCGTCGCCGATCAGGGTGGCCCCCTTGACCGGCGCGCCGATCCGGCCACCCTGCACGCGGTAGGCCTCGGTGCAGGCAAACACGAACTTGCCGTTGGTGATATCGACCTGCCCGCCGCCAAAGCCCACCGCATAAATGCCATCCTTGAGGCTGGCCACGATCGCTTCGGGGTCGGCATCCCCGCCCAGCATGAAGGTATTGGTCATCCGTGGCAGCGGAATGTGGGCATGGCTCTGGCGTCGCCCGTTGCCGGTGGCCGCCACCCCCATCAGGCGCGCGTTCTGGCGATCCTGCATGTAGCCCACCAGCACCCCGTCCTCGATCAGCACATTGCGCTGCGACGGTGTGCCCTCGTCATCGACCGAGATCGAGCCGCGCCGGTCGGGGATGGTGCCGTCATCCAGCACCGTCACCCCGCGCGACGCGACCTGCTGCCCCATTCGCCCGGCGAAGGCCGAGGTCTGCTTGCGGTTGAAATCGCCCTCCAACCCGTGCCCCACCGCCTCGTGCAACAGAATGCCGGGCCAGCCCGCGCCCAGCACCACGTCCATGCTGCCGGCCGGGGCGGGCACCGCGTCAAGGTTGACCAGGGCGATGCGCAGCGCCTCGCGCGCCACCGCCTGCCAGTGCGCCGGTTCCATCAGCCGGGCCAGACCGTAGCGCCCGCCGCCCCCGGTGCCGCCGCTTTCGCGCCGCCCGGCGTGCTCGACGATGACCGAGATGTTG
>CAYQPD010000223.1:0-3238 GCA_964419305.1 uncultured Rhodobacter sp. | reverse complement strand
TGGGCCCGACGCGGGCATCCAGGTTGCCGTGATAGACATGCATGGCGGTGCCGCAGATGCCGACGAAGGCCACGTCCACCGCCACCTCGCCGGGGCCGGGTTCGCTGGTGGGCACGGGTTCGACGGCGAAGCGCCGATCCCCGCGATAGAAGGCTGCGGTCTGGGTCATGATATTGGCCTTTCAGGTGATTGCGTAGGGGGCAAGGCGCGGCCAGTCGAATGCTACGCCAGTGCCGGGGGTGTCGGGCGCGATGCAGTGCAGGCCGTCCAGCACAAGCGGACGGGTGGTGTAGGCGTCGAGGGGAAAGGAATGCACCTCGACCCAGCCGGCATTCGGCTGCGCACCGACGAGGCTGACGTGCAGTTCCTGCATCCCGTGCGAACAGACCGGGATGGCGTGGTCAGCGCACAGCCGCGCCGCACGCAGCCAGCCGGTGATACCGCCGCAGTTCGATGCGTCGGGTTGCAGATAGGCGCAGCGCGACTGCGCGACTGCATATTCGAATTCGTGGATCGTGTGCAGGTTTTCGCCCATCGCCAGCGGCATCCCCGTCGCCTCGGCGATACGGGCATAGCCTTGATAATCGTCGGGGATCGTCGGTTCCTCGAACCACAGAAGATCGAGGCCGGCAAAACCCTTGGCCGCCGCAATCGCCTGATCGACCGACCAGCCATAGTTGGCATCGACCATGAAGGCGCGGTCGGAACCGAGCGCCGCGCGCACCGCCTCGGCCCGACGGAAATCATCGCGCATGTCGGGCTGGCCTACCTTGATTTTCACCCCCTGATAGCCTTCGTCCAGAAAACCACGCACGTTGGACAACAGCCGCTCCAGCGGCAGGTTCAGGTCGATCGCGCCGCGATAGGCACGGCTGCGATTCGACGCGCCGCCCGCCATGCGCCAAAGCGGCATCCCGTCGCGCCGACCACGCAGATCCCACAGCGCGATATCAATGGCAGATATGGCGAAAGACGCGATGCCGCCGCGCGCAACGTAGTGGACGCGCCACTGCATCGCATCGTGGATCGCCTCGACACTGTTGGCGCGCTGGCCCAGCAGGAACGACCGCAGGTCATGGTTGACCATCGCCAGAATGGCCCGCCCGCCGAACCCGCCTGTGTAGGTGTAGCCGGTGCCGGTCAGACCGTCCTCGGTGGTGATTTCTACTGTCACAAGCTCAAAATGCGTGTGGTCGCCGTGCTTTGCGTCCGACATCACCTCGGGAAGTGGGACGCGGAACAGCCGGGCCTGAAGGTCGGTGATACGGGGCATGTTATCCTCAGGTTCGGGCGGCAGGGCGGGCGAGCCGCGCCTGCAGCAGGATGACGATCAGCAGGAACAGGCCGCGGATGACCGACTGCCAGTTGGCAGACAGGCTGATGGTGCCGCGCCCGTTTTCAAAATTCAGCAAGTTGAAGACGAGCCCGAACAGAAGCGCCCCCGCGACGGTGGCCGGAACCGAGCCCATGCCGCCGGTCAGCAGGGTGCCGCCGACCACGACAGCAGCAATCGCTGCAAGCTCCCATCCGGCACCTTCCAGCGGTTGGCCGGCACCATAGCCCGAGGCCAGAAACACCCCCGCCAGCCCGGCGCAGCCACCGGAGAAGACATAGACGAACACCTCGGCACGGCGGGTTTTCAGGCCCATCAGGTGCGCGGCTTCCGCATTGCCGCCGATGGCGAGCACGGTCCGGCCCAGCGATGTGCGCGCGATGATGACCCAGGCGACGACGACGACGACCAGCACCACGAGAATCGTCCAAGGCAGAAGGTTCGCCACCTTGTTCATCCCGAGCCATGTGAAGTTGCTGCTCCAGTCCACCGGCACGGTGCGGTTGTTCGACAGCCGCAGGGCGCCCCCCTTGGCGGCCAGCATGGTGGCCAGCGTCGCCATGAAGGGCGGCAGCCGCAGCCCCGCGATCATGCCTGCGTTCAGCGCCCCTGCGGCAAGCCCGGCGGCCACGCCCGCAGGCAGCGCCACCACCAGCCCCATCGGCGACAACAGTGCGGCAACCACCGAGGCCAGCGCCGCCACCGTGCCAACCGACAGGTCGATGCCGCCGGTCATGATCACCAGACACATCCCCACCGAGATCACAACGAACATCGAGTTGTAGCCGAGAAACGACGACAGGTTGTAGGCCGAGGCAAAGTTATCGTACCGCAGCACCCCGAACAGGATCAGCACGATCAGCGCAACCCAGACGGCGGCATGGCCCTGACTTGACAGTCGTTGCATATCATTGCCTCCGCCCGCGTTGCAGCCACACCGCAATGGCGATGATGGCGGCAGTGACGATCAGCGTCATCTCGTCCGACACGCCGTTTGCGATCAGGGTGTAGCCCATCAACTGGATGAACACCGCCCCAAGCAGGGTGCCGACCATCGGTGCGCGGCCCCCCGAAAGCGCTGCTCCGCCGACGACGGCGGCGGCGATGGCGTCAAGCTCCATCAGTTGTCCGATGCGCGCCGCGTCCGACGCCGAGTTGATGGCGACGACGATGAGCCCCGCCAGCCCGGCCAGCGTGGCCGCGATGACATAGGTCGCGATCTTGATCCGCGCCACCGGCACGCCCGACAGCACCGCTGCGCGCTCGTTTCCGCCGACCGACAGCAGATAGCGGCCATAGATCGTGCGCCGCACCACCAGCGCCAGCCCGATGGTCAGGATCAGCGCGATCCAGCCCTGCACCGGCAGACTCAAGACGCGCCCGGTGCCGAGCCAGGTGAAGGAGGGGTTGGTAAAGGTTTGCAGGTTGCCGTTGGTCAGCACCTGCGCCACGCCACGCCCCGAGATGAAGAAGATCAGCGTGGCGATGATCGGCTGCACGCCCAGAACCGCGATCAGAACGCCGTTGAACACGCCGCACAGCGCCGCCACCAAAAGCGGCACCACGATCGACGCGACTAAACCCGCACCAGGGTTGGCCAGCGCCCAGTCCGACAGGAAAATGATCGGGGCCAGCGCCCCCGCCACCGCCATGACCGACCCCACCGACAGGTCAATCCCGCCCGAGGCGATCACCAATGTCATCCCCAGCGCCACGATGGCGATGGTGGCGACCTGGCTGACATTGACCGCCAGTGTCTGCATGTTCAGGAAATTGGGCGTCATCGCCAGGTTCAGGGCGATCAGCACCCCCAGCGCCACCAGCAGCCCGGCCAACCGGGGATCAAGCCTGCGGATCATGCGGCACCGCCTGCGGACGGTCCGGCGGCCATCGCGTGGATCAGTT
>CAYQPD010000222.1:0-3255 GCA_964419305.1 uncultured Rhodobacter sp. | reverse complement strand
GACGTGGCGCATATCATCGTGGTCGGCAATGAGAAGGGCGGGTCGGGCAAATCGACCACCTGCATGCATATTGCCACCGCCCTGGCGCGGATGGGGCACCGGGTGGGCGTGCTTGACCTCGATCTGCGCCAGCGCAGCTTTGCCCGCTATATCGAAAACCGCACCGCCTTCATGGCGCGGGCCGGGCTGGCGCTGCCGACGCCCGAGTATCGCCCGCTGCCCGAGGCCGATCCGGCCACCCTTGCCCCCGGCGAGAACCCCTATGACCAGCGTCTGTCGGCGGCGGTGGGGGGGCTGGAGCAGGCGGCGGATTTCATCGTGATCGACTGCCCCGGCTCGCACACAAGGCTAAGCCAGGTTGCCCATTCGCTGGCCGACACCCTGATCACGCCGCTCAACGACAGCTTCATCGACTTCGATCTGCTGGCGCGGGTGGATCCTGAAAGCGGGCATGTGAAGGGGCCGTCGATCTATTCCGAGATGGTGTGGAACGCACGCCAGTTGCGCGCCCAGGCCGGGCTCAAGCCGATCGACTGGATCGTGGTGCGCAACCGGCTGGGGCCGCAGCAGATGCACAACAAGAAGAAGGTCGGCGCGGCGCTGGAGGAATTGTCGCGGCGGATCGGCTTTCGTGTCGCCCCCGGCTTTTCCGAGCGGGTGATCTTTCGCGAGTTGTTTCCGCGCGGTCTGACGCTGCTCGACCTCAAGGATACCGGGGTCGATCAGTTGAACCTGTCGAATATCGCGGCGCGCCAGGAACTGCGCGATCTGATCCGGGCGCTCAGGCTTCCGGGGGGCGGCGTCGATTTCTGAACAGGGCCTGCCGGGGGGCCGGGCGGGCGTTTTCGATCATGCTCAGGTGGCGATCGAAAGGGTGGGCCTTGGGTTCGGGCGCGGCGTCGGGTTGCGGCAGCAGGCGGGCAAGCAAGGCTTTCAGAAACAACATCGAATTCTCCGGTCAGGACTCAGTGCAACCAGAAGTTTTGCGGCCAAACACGACATTTCCATGGCGCGTTTCGGAAAAGTCCGGTTCACACCCTTGCCGGGGCGCGGCACTTCGACGCACCCGGATCGCGCTTGAGCGTTGCGCCACGCCTGTGCCACAACGGGCAGACACCGCTTTCGGGAGGCTGCGATGACCAATCCGCTATATGATGCGCTGTTCGCCCCGCTGGCCGGGCGTGACACGCCCTTTCTGATCTTGCCGGGGGGCGGGCAGATCAGCGGGGCCGGGTTTCTGGCGCTGGTGGCGCGGCAGGCGCAGGCCTTGCGCGGGCAGGGGCTGGGCGTCGGCGACCGGATCGCGGTGCAGGTCGCCAAATCGCCCGAGGCGCTGGCGCTTTATGGCGCCGTGGTGGCGCTGGGGGCGATCTTCCTGCCGCTGAACCCGGCCTATACCGCAGCCGAGGTCGGCTATTTTCTGGCCGATGCCAGCCCGCGCGTCTTTGTCTGCGACGGGGCGCGGGCGGGCGAACTGGCCCCGCTCGCCGCCCGCCACGGCGCGCGACTGTTGACGCTGAACGGCGATGGCTCGGGTAGCCTGTCTGATCTCGCCCGCGCGATGCCGGGGCAGGTTGCGCCGACCCCGCGCGCGGCCGACGATGTGGCGGCGATCCTTTATACATCGGGCACCACCGGGCGCTCGAAAGGGGCGATGCTGACGCAGGGCAACCTGCTGTCGAACGCGCGCGTGCTGGCCGATCTGTGGCAGTTCACCGCCCGCGACGTGCTGCTGCACGCGCTGCCGATCTTTCATACCCACGGGCTGTTCGTGGCCAGCAATACCGTGCTGCTGACCGGCGGCGCGATGATCTTTCTGCCGGGGTTCGAGCTGGATGCGGTGCTGGCGGCGATGCCGCAGGCGACGGTGATGATGGGGGTGCCGACCTACTATACCAGACTGCTGGCGGAGGCCCGCTTCGGACCCGAGGCGGCGGCGGGGATGCGGCTTTTCATCTCGGGCTCGGCCCCGCTGCTGGCCGACACCCACCTTGGGTTCGAGGCGCGCTGCGGCCACCGCATTCTGGAACGCTACGGCATGACCGAGACCGGCATGCTGACCTCGAACCCCTATGCGGGCGAGCGCCGGGCGGGGACGGTGGGCCTGCCGCTGCCGGGGGTCGATCTGCGGATCATGGGTGAGAAGGCGGAGGTCGGCGCGGGCGAGGTGGGCGTAATCGAGGTGCGCGGGCCGAACGTCTTTGCCGGTTACTGGCAGATGCCGGAAAAGACCGCCGAGGAGTTTCGCGCCGACGGGTTTTTCATCACCGGCGATGTCGGGGTGCGCGACGCGGACGGCTATGTGCGGATCGTCGGGCGGCAGAAGGATCTGATCATCTCGGGCGGCCTCAACGTCTATCCCAAGGAGGTCGAACTGGTGCTGGATGCCGTGCCGGGGGTGCTCGAATCGGCGGTGATCGGGGTGCCGCATCCCGATTTCGGCGAGGCGGTGTTCGCGGTGCTGGTGGCGCGACCGGGGGTGGCGTTGGACCCCGAGGCCGTGCTGGCGGCAATCGGTGGGAGCCTCGCGCGGTTCAAGCAGCCGAAAGCGGCGGTGGTGGTTCCCGAGTTGCCGCGCAACACCATGGGCAAGGTGCAGAAATCCGTGCTGCGCGCGGAGTTCGGCGGGTGGTTTGCTGGGAGCGCCGGGGGGCCAGCCCCCCAGCCCGGCCACGGGCCGGGCGTTCGCCGCTGAAAAGGGTCCACTGGACCCTTTTCCGGGCGCGGCTCACCCCGGAGTATTTGAGCAAAGGTGAAGGGTCAAGGTTCCGAGAGTTCGCGGGCGAGGAAGCGCTCGAAATCGTCGAGATCAATGGGTTCGAACTGGCCAAAGCCCTGCATCCAGACCGAGGCGGCGCGCAGCGCGTCGGGTTCGAGCCTGCACCATTTCACCCGGCCGCGTTTTTCTTGGGCAATCAGCCCCGCCGCAGCCAGCACGATCAGGTGTTTCGAGATCGCGGCCAGCGATATCGAGAACGGTTCGGCGACGTCGGTGACGGCCATGTCGTCTTCCAGCAGCAGCGCCAGAATCGCCCGGCGGGTGGGGTCGGCGAGGGCGGCAAAGGTGGCGTCAAGGCTTGCGGGCATGGCCTACCATGGCGCGCGGCGGGCGAATGGTCAACTGTGTGGTTGAATGAGCGCGCGCCGGGCGGCGCGGCGCGGGATCGGGCGGCGTCAGGTAAAGCGCCAAATTATCAATACGTTGGCGGATTGTCGCAGGGGGTGGTGGCGGCTTGACTCGGCCCGCGTGGCTGC
>CAYQPD010000221.1:0-3290 GCA_964419305.1 uncultured Rhodobacter sp. | reverse complement strand
AAACCTCGTGGAAACTGCCCTGGCTGCACTCGCTGTTCGGCAATGCCGCCGCGGTAGGGTCGGGGATTGCGGCGGCGCTGGCGGTCAAGGCGCGCAAGGCCGGGCTGGCGCAGTCGGCCGTGCGGGTGATCGCGCAGGGCGGCGACGGTGGCACCACCGACATCGGCTTTGGTTGCCTGTCGGGCATGTTCGAGCGCAACGATGACGTGCTTTACATCTGCTACGACAATCAGGGCTACATGAACACCGGGGTGCAGCGCAGTTCCGCCACCCCGCCCGGCGCGCGCACCGCCACCACCCAGCCGCTGGGGCCAGAGCCGGGGGCCGAATTCGGCAAGGGCAAGTCTGTGCCGCTGATCGCGGTGGCGCATGAAATTCCCTATGTCGCGACCGCCACGGTGGCCGATCTGCGCGACCTTGAGGCCAAGGTCGAAAAGGCGATGGGTCTGCATGGCGCGCGCTATCTGCAGGTCTTCGTGCCCTGCCCGCTGGGCTGGGGGGCGGCCAGTTGCGACACCATCCGGCTGGCGCGGCTGGTGCGCGAGACCGGGTTGTTCCCGGTGTTCGAGGCCGAGGCGGGCGAGATCACTTCGGTCACCAAGATCCGCCGCCGGGTGCCGGTCGAGGATTACCTGCGGCCACAAAAGCGCTTTGCCCATCTGTTCGGCGCGCACGGGCGGCCCGACATCGTCGCCCGCATCCAGGCCATGGCGGATCGCAACATCAAGCGCTTCGGCCTGCTGGAGGAAGCCCTATGACGATGAAGAAACCCTTTGCCATCACCCTTGACGTGGGATCATCCTTGGCCAACAAGACCGGCTCGTGGCGCAGCGAGCGCCCGGTCTATTCCGACCATCTGCCGCCGTGCAACAAGCAATGCCCGGCGGGCGAGGATATCCAGGGCTGGCTTTACCACGCGGAAAGCGGCGACTACGAGGCCGCCTGGCACCACCTGACGCGCGACAATCCGTTCCCGGCGATCATGGGGCGGGTGTGCTACCATAGCTGCGAAGGGGTCTGTAACCGCGGCCAGCTTGATACCGCAGTCGGGATCAACTCGGTCGAGCGTTTTCTGGGCGACGAGGCGCTGGCCAAGGGCTGGCAGTTCGCCCCGCCTGCGGCAGAGACCGGCAAGCATGTGCTGGTGGTCGGGGCGGGGCCTTCGGGGCTGGCGGCCGCCTATCACCTGCGCCGCCTCGGCCACCGCGTGACGGTACTCGAGGCGGGCGAGCGCCCCGGCGGCATGATGCGCTTCGGCATCCCGAAATACCGCCTGCCGCGCGCGGTGCTGGACGCCGAGGTGGCGCGCATTGCCGCAATGGGGGTGGTGTTCCGCTACGGCGAGAAAGTCACCGACATTGCCGCCAGCATGGCGGCGCTGAAAGCCGACGCGGCGTTTCTGGCAATCGGCGCGCATATTGCCAAGCGCGCCTTCATCCCGGCCAAGGATTCGTCGCGCATCCTTGATGCGGTGGCGGTGCTGCGCTCGATGGAAGGCGAGGCCCCGCCGCTGCTGGGCCGCCGGGTGGTGGTTTACGGCGGCGGCAACACCGCGATCGACGTTGCCCGCACCGCCCGCAGGCTGGGCGCGACCGAGGCGATCATCGTTTACCGCCGCACCCGCGAGCGCATGCCCGCGCATGATTTCGAACTGGAGGAGGCGCTTGAGGAAGGCGTCAAGGTGCGCTGGCTATCAACCATCACCGGGGCCGAGGGCGGCAGGCTGACAATCGAGAAGATGGTGCTCGATGCCGACGGCAAGCCGCAGCCCACCGGCGAATTCGACACCCTCGACGCCGACAGTCTGGTGCTGGCGCTGGGGCAGGATGTGGACATGGCGCTGCTGAACGGAGTGCCGGGGCTGGTGGCCGAGGACGGGGTGGTGCAGGTTGATCCCGAGACCATGATGACCGGCCATCCCGGCCTGTTCGCGGGCGGCGACATGGCTCAGGGGACGCGCAACGTGACGGTGGCGATCGGCCACGGCAAGCGCGCGGCGCGCCACATCGACGCCTGGCTGAAGGGCGAAAAACCGCTACCAAAGGCGGTGAAACCGCTGGCCGCCTTTGCCCGTCTCAACCCGTGGTATTACTCGGATGCGCCAAAGACGCTGCGCCCGCAGCTTGACCTGGCGCGGCGCACCTCGAGCTTTGACGAGGTTCAGGGCGGGCTGACCGAGGAAACCGCGCTTTACGAGGCGCGCCGCTGCCTGAGTTGCGGCAACTGCTTTGAATGCGACAACTGCTATGGCGTCTGCCCCGATAACGCGGTGATCAAGCTTGGCCCCGGCAAACGCTTCGCGATCAACCTTGACTACTGCAAGGGCTGTGGCATCTGTGCCGCCGAATGCCCCTGTGGCGCGATCGACATGGTGCCCGAACCCAACTGAGCGCGGCGGGTGGCCCGAACCGGATGGATATTTGGGCCAATGAGAATTGGCGCGGGAATTGCCAAACCTGCCCAAGTGGTGAAAGATCGCTGCCGTGAAGGGAGACGGCATGGCGACGCAGGGTCTGACCGGCAGTCGGGTGCGCGAGCGGCGGCTGGCGCTGGGGTTGCGGCAGGCCGATCTGGCGCGCACGGTGGCGATTTCGGCCTCATATCTCAATCTGATCGAGCATGACCGGCGGCGGATCGGGCCGGCGGTTCTGGCGCGGCTGGCCCCGGCTTTGGGGATCGACGCGGCGGCGCTGGCGCTTGGCCCCGAGAACGCGCTGATCGAGGATTTGCGGGCGGCGGCAGCCGTCGAGGCGGGCGCGGCTGCGGGCAAGCTGCGGGCCGAGATCGAGCGGATCGACGAGTTCGTGGCGCGGTTTCCCGGCTGGGCCGAGGTGTTGGCGCAGAGCTACCGTCGGGGCGCGCAGCTTGATCGGGCGGTGGCGGCGCTGAACGACCGGATCGCGCATGATCCGCATCTGAGCCAGGCCCTGCACGAAGTGCTGTCGGCGGTCAGTGCGGTGCGCTCGACGGCGGCGATCCTGGCCGAGACCGAAGATATCGAGCCCGAGTGGCGGGCCCGGTTCCACCGCAATCTGCATGGCGATTCCGAGCGCCTGGCGGCAGGGGCCGAGGCGCTGGTGGCCTATCTTGACGGCTCGGACCAGGCGGCGGAGGCGGGCATCGCTTCGCCGCAGGAAGAATTCGACGCCTGGCTGGCGGCGCGGGGCTGGCATCTGGCCGAACTTGAAGCGGGCGCGGGCATGGCGGGCGCGCTGGCCGAGCTGGCCTCGGGGGCGGCGCGGGCGCTGGCGGGCGACTGGGTGGCGCAGGCGGCGGCGGATGTGGCGGCC
>CAYQPD010000220.1:1974-3298 GCA_964419305.1 uncultured Rhodobacter sp. | reverse complement strand
CGATGATGCGCCAAGGGCTTAGTCGAGCACCGAAACTGCGATGTGGTCGTCGCCGTCGGTGTCACCAACCTGCCAGTTGGCTGCCAACACGACCGCCGGGGCCGGAGCGGCTGCGGCCAGCATCTCGGCGCGGTAGGTATCGCGTTGCATGTCACCAAGGGCGAAAAATCCTGCCGCTGCGGCAAGGAGGGTCGAGAAAACGATCGCGTGTTTCATGATCAATCCTGGTTGCTGATCGGGCGGTAGTGCCCTTTGCTGCACCCTGAATGCCCGATTCGACTGACAGCGACCTGAACGTTGCCGGGCTAGCGTGTGACCAGATCCGCGATGATCCCCGGCAGCGCGGCAAAATCGGCGAAAGCCGCCACATGCGGCAGGTCGGCCACCGGGGTCTTGCGATAACCTTCGGTGAACAGCACGAAAGGCAGGCCGGCCGCAGCGGCGGTTGCGGCGTCCACCTCGCTGTCGCCGACATAGATCGCCACCCCGCCACCCAATGCCGCCAGCGCCGCCCGCAACGGCGCGGGGTCGGGCTTGCGCTGGGCCAAGCTATCGCCACCGATCAGCACCTTGAAATGATGATCCAGCCCGAGATGGCGCAGCACCGCCTTGGCCGGGGCGACCGGCTTGTTGGTGCAGAGCCCCAGCCCCAGCCCGTTTGCCGCCAGTGCCTCCAGCGCCGCCGCCACCCCAGGATAGGGCCGCGTCAGCCCCACCGCCGATTCGTAGCGCGCGGTAAACCGTGCCACCATCGCGGCATGCTGCGGCCCGCTTGGGGGCTCGCCCGAGGCTTGCAGCAGCCGCGCCACCAGATGCGGCACACCCTTGCCGATGAAGCTGCGCACCTGCGCCAGCGACAGCGGCGCAAAGCCTGCGTCGTGCAGCACCTGGTTCGAGGCGGCGTGAATGTCGGGCGCGGAATCGATCAATGTGCCGTCAAGATCGAAGATCACCGCCGTCATGCCAGCACCGCCAGCACCCCCGCAAGGCCACCCAGATCGGTGAACTCGGTCACCTGTCGCGCCGCCCCGGTGAAATCCTCACCATTGGTGTAAAGGCCGGGTGAGACCACGCAGGCCAGCCCCGCCGCCTGCGCCGACCGCAGACCGTTCAGCGAATCCTCCAGCGCCACCGCCCGATCCGCCGCCACCCCGAGGCGTTGCAAAGCCAACAGATAGACATCAGGCGCGGGTTTCTTGGCCGCCACCTCGTCACCCGCCGCGATCACGGCAAACACCTCGCCCGCCGCCCGCCCGAACACCGCCCGGCACAGCGCCTCGACATTGGCCGGGGTGGTGGTGGTGGCAATCGCCAGTGCCACCCC
>CAYQPD010000220.1:0-1874 GCA_964419305.1 uncultured Rhodobacter sp. | reverse complement strand
GCCACCAGCGCATCCGCCCCGGCCGCCGCCACCAGCGGCGCTGTTTCGGGCGTCACACCGCCGTCGATCTCGATATGGATCGGGCGGTCACCGATCAGCGCGCGAAGCGCCCGCACCTTCTCAACCTGGGAATGGATGAATTTCTGCCCGCCGAAGCCGGGGTTGACGGTCATCACCAGCACCAGATCGACCATGTCGAGCAGATAGGGGATGTCGTCCAGCCCGGTGCCGGGGTTGAGCGACAGCCCGGCTTTGGCCCCGGCACCCCGAATCGCCTGAAGGGTGCGGTGAATATGCGGGCCGGCTTCAAGATGCGCGGTGATGATGTCGGCCCCGGCACGCGCAAAAGCCTCGATGTAGGGATCGACCGGCGCGATCATCAGGTGCACGTCCATCACCCCCTTGATGTGGGGGCGGATCGCGGCACAGGTGGCGGGGCCGAAGCTGATGTTGGGCACGAAATGGCCATCCATCACATCGACATGCACCCAGTCGGCGCCCTGCGCCTCGATCGCCTCGCATTCGAGGCCGAAGTTGGCGAAATCGGCGGAAAGGATCGACGGCGAAATCTTGATCTTGCGGTCAAAGACGGGGGCGGTCATGGCGGCTCTCCTGCTGCGGTTGAAAGGGGGGCGGGTCGGCCCGCCCCCCCTGATCGTGTCAGCTTAGTTGACGCCCAGCGCCTTGCGCCAGCCGGGATAGATCTTGTCGGCGTCGAACGGGAAGCTCTCGAAGGCGCGGGCAAACTCGCGGTGCGATTTCGCGAACTCGACCGGATCGGCCCCTTCCTTCCAGCACAGCTCGCCTTGGCGCAGCGAGATCGCCCCCGCCGCCGGGCCGTCGATGTGGCCGAAGGCACCGCCACCGGCGGTCAGGATCAGGTTCGAGTGGCCCAGGTTCTTGAAGAACCCCGGCATCCGAAGGGCGTTCATGCCGCCCGAGATGATCGGCGTGGTCGGCAGCATCCCGGCCCATTCCTGATGGAAATAAGGCCCCATCGCCGAGTCGTCGGTGATCATGTAGGCCATCAGCTTGTCGGCGGCCTCGCCTTCCATCTTGCCATAGCTCATGGTGCCGGTGTGAATCCCCGACGCCCCTTGCAGCCGCGCCATTTTCGACAGCACGAAGGCGGTGTAGCCGCGCATCGACTGCGGCGAGGTCACCGCCCCGTGGCCGCCGCGGTGATAGTGCAGATACTGCGCCGGGAAACGCCGCCGCGCGGTGGTGATCGCCGCCGGGCCGGTCACATAGCCATCGACCAGGAAGGCGATGTGGCTGGCGTTTTCGCCGAAGGTCTCAAGGATGTATTCACCGCGCGCCACCATCTCAAAGTGATCGTCGGCGGTGATGTTGAACGAAAACAGCTTGGCTTGCCCGGTCTTGTCCTGCGCCCGTTTCATCGCATCGGCCACCAGACGCACGGTCTCGCGCAGCGGCGAGAAGATCTGGTTGCCCTGGGGTTCGTCGTTCTTGATGAAGTCGCCGCCCATCCAGAAGTCGTAGCAGGCGTTGGCAAAGGGTTGCGGGCGCAGACCCAGCTTCGGCTTGATGATGGTGCCGACGATGAAGCCGCCATTGACATGTGGCCGCCCCAGCGCGCGCCACAGGCTGGCAATGGTGGTCGAAGGGCCGTCGAAGGCGTTAAGATACACCGGCGGCATCCAGAAATCGTGCATCTTGGCGTATTCGATATCGCCCATGCCCTGGTTGTTGCCGATCGTCAGCGTCAGGAACGAGGCCAGCATCGCCCGCCCGTCGGTGATGTTGTGATCGAACAATTCAACCGGGTAGGCGATCTTCATCAGCCCGGTCTTCTCGTTGATCTCATACACCAGCGCATCGACGCCGCGGGTGAAATCGTCGGTCGTCACCAC
>CAYQPD010000219.1:0-3316 GCA_964419305.1 uncultured Rhodobacter sp. | reverse complement strand
ATCGAGCAGGAGCGCAAGGTCGCGATCTTCGATCTGCTGGAAGACAACAGCTTTGCCTTGCCGGCGCGCGAGGATCGCGCCGCCTCGGGCGGGCCTTACCGGCTGCACTTGGCAATCCGCGACGGGCGGCTGGTGTTTGATGTCGCCACCGAAAGCGCCGCGAAGGTGGGCGAGTTCCACCTTTCGCTGGGGCCCTTCCGGCAGGTGGTGAAGGATTACTTTCAGATCTGCGAGTCGTATTTCGAGGCGGTCAAGCGCCTGCCCCCGAGCCAGATCGAGGCGATCGACATGGCCCGGCGCGGCATCCACAACGAAGGGGCGCGGGTGTTGCAGGAACGGCTGGAGGGCAAGGCGCTGGTCGATATCGCCACCGCGCGGCGGCTGTTCACCCTGATCTGTGTGCTGCATTGGGGCTAGGGGTGGCGATCGGTTTTCCCTCGGCGGTGCTGTTTTGCTGCGACCACAATGCGGTGCGCTCGCCGATGGCCGAGGCGTTGATGAAGAAATTCTACCGCCAGCGCGCCTATGTGCAATCGGCCGGGGTGCACAATGACCGCGAGGTGGACGGGTTCTCGATTGCGGTCTGCCGCGAGGTCGGGATCGAGCTTGACGGCCACCGCACCCGCAGTTTCGCCGAGATGAAGGAGTGGGGCGACGATCTGTCGGGCTTCGATCTGATCATCGCCCTGTCGCCCGCCAGTCTGGTTCTGGCGCAGGAGTTGCTGCGCCATTTTCATCTGGCGGTGGAATACTGGCCGATCCTCGATCCGACCGGACTGGGCGAGGGCCGCGAGGCCAAGCTGGCCGCCTATCGCCAGGCGCGCGATCAGATCATCGGGCGGATGGTGGCGCGGTTCGGCCCGCCTGACGCGGCGGCAAGCTGACCCCGCCGCCCGGCCCGGCACCAGGCGCAGACGGACCGCAAGGGACGGATAAGCGGCCCCCCCCGCCGCGGCACCGGGTGCCCGCGCGCCGGGGCGGACATTTTTCCCTTGAAAATCGGGCGATCCCGGCGCATTACCCGCGCAATCCCGCGCCCCTGCGGGTCTGCCCCTGTTGGAGAGACCATGGCCAAAGAAGAATTGCTCGAATTTCCCGGTGTCGTGAAGGAACTGCTGCCGAACGCGACATTCAAGGTCGAGCTGGACAATGGCCACGAGTTGATCGCCGTGATGGCGGGCAAGATGCGCAAGAACCGGATCCGGGTTCTGGCCGGCGACAAGGTGCAGGTGGAAATGACCCCCTACGATCTGTCCAAGGGTCGCATCAACTATCGCTTCAAGTAAGTGCGCCTGATCCTTGGCTCGGCCAGCCCGCGTCGGCTGGAGTTGCTGGCGCAGATCGGGGTGGTGCCCGATGCGGTGCAGCCCGCTGATGTGGACGAGACCCCGCTGAAGGCCGAGTTGCCGCGCCCCTACGCGGCGCGCATTGCGCGCGAAAAAGCCGCTGCGGTGCAGGCCGATCCCGATGACATCGTGCTTTGCGCCGATACCACGGTGGCGCTGGGCCGCCGGATCATGGGCAAGCCCGAGGATGCCGGGCAGGCGGCGGCCTATCTGGTGGCGCTTGGCGGGCGCAGGCATCAGGTGATTACCGCGCTGGCGCTGCGCCGGGGTGAAAGGTTCTGGACCCGCGAGGTGACCTGCGTGGTGCGAATGAAGCGGCTGTCGGACCTCGAGCTTAATGCCTATCTTGCCAGCGGTGAATGGCAGGGCAAGGCTGGCGGCTATGGCATCCAGGGTCTGGCCGGGGCTTTCATCCCGTGGATTTCGGGGTCTTTCACCGCCGTCGTCGGCTTGCCGGTGGCCGAAACTGCGGCCTTGCTGGTGACGGCAGGCTATCCGCTTTATCGGAGCCAGACATGAAAGGCCGGGTTATTGCCCTTGATCAGATCGGCGGGCAGGCGGCTGCGGCGCTGATCGTTGACGGCCAGTTGCACGATTTCCTGATCGACCCTGCGGGTGATGTGCCGCAGCCGGGGGCGATCTGTCGCGCCGTGGCGGATCGCCCGATGAAGGGCCAGGGCGGTGTGTTCGTGCGGCTGCCGCAGGGGGACACCGGCTTTCTGCGTCAGGTCTCGGGCGTGGCCCCCGGTCAGCGCCTGCTGGTGCAGGTGTCGGGCGTGGCCGAGCCGGGCAAGGCGGTGCCGGTCACGACCCGCCTGCTGTTCAAAAGCCGCTATGCCATTGTCACGCCGGGGGCACCGGGGCGCAACATCTCGCGCCGCATCCATGACGAGCAAACCCGTGCCGCACTGGCCGCGCTGGCCGCTAACGCCATGGCGGGAGCGGATGCCGACCTTGGGCTGATCCTGCGCTCGGCCTGCGAAACCGCCGACGCGGACGACATCGCCGCCGACATCACCGCGATGCGCGATCTGGCGCAGGCGGTGCTGGCGGATCTGGAAGGCGGGCCGGAACTGCTGGTTGAAGGGGCGATGGCGCAGGAAATTGCCTGGCGCGACTGGTCCGACCCAAAGCCCGACGAAGTGGCCGATGCCGAGGGGGCCTTTGCCGCCCACGGCGTGGCCGAAATGGTGGACGCGGTGCTGGTGCCTGCGGTGGCGCTGCCCGGCGGTGGCCACATGATGATCGAGCCGACCCGGGCGCTGGTGGCGGTGGATGTCAACACCGGCCCCGATACCAGCCCCGCCGCAGCCCTCAAGGCCAACATCGCCGCCGCCCGTGACCTGCCCCGGCAGTTGCGGCTGCGCGGCCTGGGCGGGCAGGTGGTGGTTGATTTCGCGCCGATGTCCAAGCGCGACCGCGCCGTGCTTGATCAGGTGCTGCGCGCCGCCTTCAAGGGCGAGTCGGCGGAAACCAGCCTTGCGGGCTGGACCCCGCTTGGGCTGTTCGAGCTGGTGCGCAAGCGCGACCGGCTGCCGCTGGCCGAGGTCTTGCGATGAGTTGCCCGATCTGCGGCAAACCGACCGATGCGACCTGCCGCCCGTTCTGCTCGCGCCGCTGCGCCGATGTCGATCTGCACCGCTGGCTGAGCGGGCGCTACGTGATCCCCGCCGAGGCCGGAACGGACGACGATCCGGCCACCGATCAGCCCCCTGCCCCCCGCCCGCACTAAGCGCTGCCAGCCTGTGGTTTTCGCGCAAAACCCTCTGGACAGGCGGAAGCACCTGACATATCAACGCGCCACTCCGACCGGCGCTGCCGATCGGCGGGCCCAGATAGCTCAGTTGGTAGAGCAGCGGACTGAAAATCCGCGTGTCGGCGGTTCAATTCCGTCTCTGGGCACCACTCAATTTCACCAACCCTTCAGACTGCGAATTGCCACATGGCAGGAAACTCACCGCAGCGATGGT
>CAYQPD010000218.1:0-3318 GCA_964419305.1 uncultured Rhodobacter sp. | reverse complement strand
CGCATCACCCCCGCCACCGGCGTGCGGGAACGGGCGCTTGCCGCAAGCCTTGGCATCGACGACACCGTGCCGGTGACCTGCGAGCCGTTCCGCCAATGGGTGATCGAAGACAATTTCCCCGCCGGTCGCCCGCCGCTGGAAGCCGTGGGGGTGACGTTTACCGCCCAGGTTGACCGCTTTGAGACCATGAAGATCCGCATCCTGAACGGCGGTCACGCGCTGATCGCCTATCCCGCCGGTCTGGCCGGAATCGAGCTGGTGCATCAGGCGATGGCCGACCCCCAGATCCGCGATTTCCTTGATGCCGTGCTGAGCCGCGAGGTGCTGCCGATCGTGCCGCCGGTGCCGGGGGTCAGGCTGCCCGACTACAAGGCCAAGATCATCGCGCGGTTTGCCAACCCCGAGGTGGCCGATACCGTGCGCCGCTTGTGCCTTGACGGATCAAACCGGCAGCCCAAGTTCATCATCCCCTCGATCCGCGATGGACTGGCGGCGGGGCGCGATGTTTCAGGGTTGATCCTGCTGTCGGCGCTGTGGTGCCGCTACTGCGCGGGCACCACCGAAGCCGGAGCGGGTATTGCCCCCAACGATCCCAACTGGGACCGGCTGCACGCCCGCGCCATGGCCGCGCGCGAACACCCCGCGCAATGGCTGGCGATGGCCGAAGTTTACGGCGATCTGGCGCATGACGCGCGGCTGGTGGCGGGGTTCACCGCCGCGCTGAATGCGGTCTGGCAGCACGGCAGCCGCGCCGCGATGGCCGCCTATCTGGCAGGGACCTAGCGGTCAAATCCCGGCAGGCTGAACCAAGGCCGCGAACCTACACCAGACGATTGCGCCATGCGGCCATGATGTAGGCGGCGGTCATCAGATCAAGGTGCGCGCCGCCGCCGTTCTTGGCCAGGGTGATTTCGTCGTCGGACTGGCGCTGGTAGGCCCCGGCGGCGATGTCGTAGAAATCGGCGCGCACATCGGCCGCGGTGATCACCCCGCGCGCGATCGGATCTTTCAGCTCGCCGATGTGGGCGATGGTGGTGGCGCGGCTATCGACAAAGATCGCGGCCCGGCGCAGGGCTTCGTCATCGACCTCGCGCATGTCCGGACGGTAGGCCCCGATCAGATCAAGGTGAGTGCCGGGACGCAACCATTCGCCCTTGATCAGCGGCGTGGTGCTCATGGTGGCGGTGCAGATGATGTCGGCCTTGCCAACCGCCGCCTGAAGGTCGGTGGTTGCGGTGACATGCGGCAGGCTGGCCGCCATCGCCTGCGCGAGCGCCGGGCTGCGGTTCCAGACCGTGAAGCGGGCATCGGGAATGGCACTCGCATAGGCCTCGACCATCGAGCGCGCCACGGTGCCCGCCCCGACCAGCAGGATGTCGCGGCTATTGCGCCGCGCCAGCCGTTTGGCGGCCAGCAGGCTGTCGCCCGCGGTTTTCCATTTGGTCACCAGATGGAAATCGACCAACGCCTCAAGCACGCCGGTCTGGTCGGAATAAAGCGTCACCGCGCCATTGACCGACGGCAGCCCCAAAACGCCATTGCCGGGAAAGATCGTGGCGCATTTCACCAGTTGCCCCAGCCCGTCGATCCAGGCGGCGCGGTTCAGCAGCGTGTCCTTGCCGCGATAAAGAAAGGTGTCGCCGATCTCGGCGCGCGGCAGGCGGTGGCCGGCCTCAAGCGCGTCGGTCAGCCCGGCCCATGTCAGATGCGCTTGCGCGTCACGCCCGATGATATCCATGCCTAAATTCCCGCCTCGGTTGTTGTCAAAAGCCCGGCGCCCACCAGCGCCTGCGCCCAGCCCTGCGGCCCGGTAAAGTGATGCACCTGCCAGCCGCGCGCCCGCGCCACGGCAGTATTCTCGGCCCGATCATCAGTAAATAGCAACCGCCCCGGTGCCACCCCGCAGCGCGCCTCGACGATTTCATAAATCCTGGGATCAGGCTTGATCACGCCAAGCTGGCCCGAGACATAGACCTGATCGAACTCGGTCAGGAAATCATATCGGCTCTGGGCGAAGGCAAAACTGTGGATGCCGAAGTTGGTCAGCGCAAACACCGGCACGCCGCGCGCCCGCAGCGCCCGCAGCAGCGCAATCGACGGCTCGATCCGGGGCGAGGCCATGTCGATCCAGTTGTCATGCCACAGCCTGATTTCCATGCCCCACTGCGGGTGCTGGTCGGCCAGGCCATAGATGGTTTCCTTGAACAGCGCCCCGGCGTCGATGGCAAGATTCATCCCGACCAGATCGATCTCGGCAAACAGTGCCGCGCGCCGGGCCTTTCCGATGCGGGCATCATAAAAGCGCTCGGGGTTCCATTCGATCAGGACGTTGCCGATATCGAAAATCACGGCTTCAGGTTTCATCCGGGCTTTCCTTGCGGTGCAGGGTCTCGCGCATCAGGGTATAAAGTCCGGCGCCGCAGATCAGGGCAATCCCGGCCCAGGCGGTGACGTCCGGCCAGCGCCCGAACACCACCACCCCCCAAAAGATCGCCATCGGCATGCCGACATACTCGAACGGAGCCACCAACCCGGCCTCGTTCAGACGGCAGGCCTGCGCCACCCCCAGCATGCCCACCGCCACCGCATCGGCCAGCGGCATCGCCGCCAGCCCCAGGAAATAGGCGACGTTCGACACCATCACGATGCTGACCCGGATCAGATGTGCCTTGGGCCGCCGCGTCGGCAACTGGCGGTAGCCGGTGCAGGGCATAGTCGGCCGACAGGAACTTTATGGCCACGTCATTGACCGAAAAGATCAACGAACCGCCAAGCGCAAACATGATGCCCCGCAGCGAGACGGGGGACGCAGGCGAGGCGGGCGAAAATGCGGCGTTCATCCGGCCAGATCACCCCGGCGCGCGGGGCAAATCTGTTCTGCCTGCGACATCACGCCTGCGCCGCGCGCACCAGCCGCTCCAGCCCCTCGAGAAAGCGCGAACGGTCGGCCTTGCTGAACGGCCGCCCGCCGCCTTGGCGGAACGGATCGGCGGCGCGCAGGTCGGCCATCAGATCGCGGGTCGCCAGCACGTTGCCGATGTTGGCGGGCGTCAGCGCCGCGCCATCGGGCCGGATCACCCGCGCCCCCGCCGCCACGCATTTCGCGGCCAGCGGAATATCCCCGGTCACCACCACATCGCCCGGCCCGGCCCGCGCCGCAATCCACTTGTCGGCCTCGTCCGGCCCGGCGGGCACGAACACGCTCTCAATCAGCGGATTGGCTGAAGGCCGGATGCCGCCATTCGAGACCAGCACCATCCGCATCCCGTGCCGGGTGGCCACCCGCTCGGCCTCGGCCTTGACCGGGCAGGCGTCGGC
>CAYQPD010000217.1:0-3324 GCA_964419305.1 uncultured Rhodobacter sp. | reverse complement strand
GCGCGCCCCGCCGTCAACTGCGTCCCGTGCCGAACACCCGCCGCGCCAGCGCCACCCGCGCCAGCGCGGTGACAAAGCACAACGCCCCAAAGCCCCAGGCCAGCGCGGCGAATGCCCCCGGCCACAGGCACAGGACGGCGAAAAAGGCGATGGTCTCGGCCCCCTCCAGCAGCCCGGCGGTGAAGTAAAGCGATTTCTCGCCGCGCGCGCTGGTGGTCATCCCGCGCTTTTCGGCCATGATGGCATAGGCCAGAAAGCTGGCCCCGTTGAAGTAGAAACTGGTCAGCAGAAACGCCCCGGCCGCGCCATTGGCCGCAGGGTCGCGCAGCACAAAGGCCAGCGGCACCGCGCCGTAAAACAGGAAATCGGCGACGATATCGAGATAGCCGCCGAAATCGGTCTTGGTGGTGGCGCGCGCCACCGCGCCGTCCAGCCCGTCGGCCAGACGGCTGAGTGCCAGCACCGCCAGCGCGAGCCAGCCCGCTGCCCCGACCGCGATCAGCGCCGCGAGCGCCAGCCCCAGCCCCAGCCCGGCCAGGGTCACGCCGTCGGCCCCCCAGCCCCGCGCCGCCAGCGCCCGCCCGACCCGGTTCAGGGTCGGATCGATCACCTTGCGAATCGCACCATCGAACATCCTGTCCCTTTCGCGCCACTGGGTCAGACCTCTGCCATCCCCGCCCCGGACCATCGCCGCACCATCTGCCCGACCATGGTCGGTGCCCCGGTTGACCGCCGAAGTCGTGCCGGTATTGTGCCATCATTCCGACCAACCGGCGGGATACAAGGGCCTTCTGTGCGCCCGCCCGCAAGTTCAGGAAAGTCGATCCCATGGTGAAGCTGTTCGCCCTGCCCAAAACCATTCCCGCCCTGGTGGTCAGCGTGGCGCTGTCGGGCTG
Source organism: uncultured Rhodobacter sp. (assembly GCA_964419305.1). Classification (GTDB taxonomy): domain Bacteria; phylum Pseudomonadota; class Alphaproteobacteria; order Rhodobacterales; family Rhodobacteraceae; genus CAYQPD01. The sequence continues at coordinate 2,428 of CAYQPD010000217.1, read as the reverse complement.
CATCGTGATCCCGATCCCGCTGTCGGTGTCGGCCGGCAACGTGGTGGTGGGCCAGCGCTGGCCCGCCGAGCCGGCACCCGGGCCGGCCCCCGCCAGCGCCCACTGCGCCTCGCCCGCGCGCGCCAATGCGCAGATTGCGCAACTGGTCAACCTGGTCAATGCCGAGCGCCGTGCCGCTGGTCTGGGAGCCGTGCGCCCCTCGGCCCGACTGGCGCAGGTGGCTCATGCCCATGCCTGCGACAACGCCGCACACTCGAGCTATAGCCATGTCGGATCGGATGGCGCGCAGCTTGGTCAGCGCCTGACGCGCGGGGGCTACCACATGCGGCTGGCGGCCGAGAACACCGGCTGGGGGTTCGATACCCCGGAACGGGCGATGAATTTCTGGATGAACTCGCCCCATCACCGGGCCAACATCCTGCTGCGCGGCATCACCGAAATCGGCATCGGTCTGGCGGACGGCGCGCGCCCGGCCTGGGTGATGAATCTGGCCAAGCCGCGCTGAGGCCTACCGCGCCAGCACCAGTTCCGCCTTCAACCCGCCCAGGGCGTCGCTTTGCCCCAGCCGCAGCGAACCGCCGTGGCTGAGGGCGATGTCGGCGGCAATCGCGAGACCCAGCCCGACCCCGCCGCCGCGGTTGGGGTCGCGCGCCAGATCGAGCCGGGCAAAGGGCAGCACCGCCTCGTCGCGCCGCCCCTTGGGAATGCCGGGGCCGTCATCCTCGACCGCAATCCGCACCACCCGGTCGGTCGAGGTCAGGGCAACTTCGGCCCGGCTGCCATAGCGAATGGCATTGCCAACCAGATTTTCCAGCGCCCGCACCACCGCCGCCGGGCGCAGCCGGACAGTGGCGTCAGCGTCGCCACCGTCGCGCAAGACCACCGCTTGCCCGGCCCGCTGCGCGTTCTCGACCACCCGGCGCACCAGGGCGGCGACATCCACGGTCTCGGCTTCTTCCATCGCGTCACCGCGGGCAAAGGCCAGAAACTCGTCCACCAGCCGCTCCATATCGGCCACATCGGCCAGCAGCGCGGCGCTGTCTTCGTCTTCGGGCACCATCGCCAGCCCCAGCCGCAGCCGGGTCAGCGGGGTGCGCAGATCGTGGCTGACCCCCGACAACATCAAGGTGCGCTGCTCGATCTGGCGCTCGATGCGGGCGCGCATTTCAAGAAACGCACTGCCGGCCGCGCGCACCTCGGTCGCGCCGCGCGGCCGGTAGGGCAGATGCCGCCCCTTGCCAAACGCCTCGGACGCCTCGGCCAGTTTTGTGATCGGGCGGATCTGGTTGCGCAGAAAGAGATAGGCGATGATCGTCATCAGGATCGAGGTCAGAATCATCAGCACCAGCAACTGATGCGGGTTGCTGGCCGAAACCCGGTGCCGATCCACCGTCACCGCCAGCGGCCCGCGCGCGGTGGCAAACAGCAGCCGGACCGCGCCGGGATCACTTTGCAGATCGGCGGCAACCAACCCCGGCAGCGCCTGGTGCAGGGTCCGGATCACCACCCGCCCCGACAAATCCCAAACCGTGCTGGCGTCGGCGGTGGCCTGCCATTCAGCCGGCAATGCCAGTGTGAACTCAAGCGCCTGCGCCATCTTGCGCCCCTCACCCGGTTCCGCCGCGACCGCGCCCAGCAACAGGCGCAGCTCGACCACCACACCTTGCGTCATCTGCAGCGTGACATTTTCGTAGAAGCGCTGGATGAAACCGATCGACACCACCAACTGGATGGTGACAATCGGCACGATCAGGATCAGCGCGGCCCGGCCATAAAGGCCGCGGGGCATCATGGCTTTGAGACGGGCGAACATGCCGCCAGCCTAGCGGCTGAGGGCACGGCACGAAAGGGGGCATGGCTGGCGAAAAACCGTCCCCCCCCGGAAACCCGCCCGCCGGGCGCGCGCCATGCCCTGCCCCCGCCGCCCTCCGTATCCGACCTTGCATCAGATTGATCTGACAGAATAAAACATCACCGCCCCAGACCCGTGCCTGCCCGATTTTCCACGCTCTGCCGCCCCCACGCCGCGCCGTTCACTTTTCTTCCCGAAGGCTCTGGACGCCCCCCCACCCGCTTGCTATAGCACCCCGGTGTTCCGGCGTAGCTCAGCGGTAGAGCAGTTGACTGTTAATCAATTGGTCGTAGGTTCGATCCCTACCGCCGGAGCCAAAAAAACCCTACGAAACCAGCTACTTACACGCTAACCGCTTCGGCGGTCGGTGGCTGGTTTTTAGGCTTATCACTGGATTTGTCACTGACTTGATGCATTTACTCTGCGCATGCTTGCGGCGTAGTCCGTGCCCCATGGTTGCAACCCGCGCCGGTCGTGCCTGCCTTGTCTTATGCATTTCCATGGCTCCTGAGGTAGAAGGAAGCCACTGCCCGCCACGCCATTTATGGCGGGCAGTGGCGGCGGTTGGATCGTGTC
>CAYQPD010000216.1:0-3337 GCA_964419305.1 uncultured Rhodobacter sp. | reverse complement strand
GGGAGTATTTGGGCAAAGAAGAAGGTTCAGGGTTTGGGTTTGTGGTCCCAATCCTCGGTCAGGATGCGGTTGGCATCGCCCTTGGGATCCTCGAACTGGTGGGATTTCAGCGCCCAGACGAAAGCAGCCAGGCCGACGCCCCCGATGAACAGGGTAACCGGAATCAGGAATGCAAGGATTTCCAACGCTCTACCTCAGCCGCAGGGCGTTGAGCGAGACCGTGATCGACGACGCCGACATCGCCAGCGCCGCCGCCAGCGGGGTGGCAAAACCGGCCAGCGCCAGCGGCACCGCGACCACGTTGTAAAGCGCCGAAATCGCGAAGTTTTCCTTGATCCGGCGGGTTGACTGGCGCGAAATGCGCATGGCGTCAGAAATCGGGGCCATGTCGTGCCCCAGCAGCACAATGTCCGCAGCCACCCGCGCGGCATCCAGCGCCGAGGCGGGCGAAATCGAGACATGCGCCGCCGCCAGCGCCGCGGTATCGTTCAGCCCGTCGCCCACCATCAGCACCTTGTGACCCGCCGCCGTCAGGGTGGCAACGCGCGCGGCCTTGTCGGCAGGCAGCACGCCCGCGCTCCATTCGGCAATCCCCAGCCGGTCAGCCATTGCCGCCACCGCCGCTTCGGTATCGCCCGACACCAGCAGGATGCGCTTGCCCTGCGCCGCCAGCGCCGTCACCGCGGTCTCGGCCCCGGGGCGCAACTGATCGGCAAAGGCAAAGGCCTGCGGCGGGTTGGGGCCAAGCCGCAGGTAGGTGGCGGTGACCGCCAGCCCTGCCGCGCCGCACCATGCGGCGCGCCCCAGCCGCACGCTCTGGCCGTGCCACTGGCCTTCGACGCCATAACCCGGCACCTCGCGCAAACCCTCGACCAGCGCCGGGCGCACCCCGGCGGCGGCTGTGGCCGCGGCCAGCGCGCGTGCCAGCGGATGCGACGAGGCTGCCGCCAGCGCCGCCGCCAGCGCCAGATCGGTCGGCGAATGCGCCGCAAGATCAACCGCTTCGGGGGTGCCCATGGTCAGGGTGCCGGTCTTGTCGAAGACCACGCAATCGACCTCGGCCAGCCGTTCCAACGCGGTGCCATTCTTGATCAGCAACCCTTTGCGAAACAGCCGCCCCGAGGCCGCCGTCACCACCGCCGGCACCGCCAGCCCAAGCGCGCAGGGGCAGGTGATGATCAGCACCGCCGCCGAGATGTTGATCGCAAAGCGCACGTCGCCGCCGGTGATCCACATCCAGGCCGCGAAGGCGCCGAACGACAGGATATGCACCGAGGGCGAATAAAGCCGCGCCGCGCGTTCGGCCAGCGAGGTGTAGCGGGTCTTGGCGCTTTCGGCGATGCCCACCAGATCGGCCATGCGGTGCAGCGAGCTGTCCTTGCCCGCCGCCGTCACCCGCACCAGCAGGGGGCCGGTCAGGTTGACCTCGCCCGCCGAGACCACGCTGCCGGGGCCGGCAAAATCGGGCAGGCTTTCGCCGGTCAGCAACGCGCGGTCGATCTCGGAGCTGCCTTCCACCACCACCCCGTCAACCGGCATCCGGCCACCGGGGCGCACCCGCACCAGCTCGGCCACCGCCAGATCGGTGATCGCCACCACCACCTCGACCCCGCCCCGCAGCACGGTGGCACGCGGCACTTCCAGCGCCGCCAGTTCTTCGGCCGCCGAGCGCGCCACGGCCCGGGTGCGATGATCGAGATAGCGCCCGGCCAGCAGAAAGAAGGTCAGCATCAGGGCGGCGTCGAAATAGGCGTGCTCGCCCGAGTGGAAGGTCTCGTAAAGCGAGATCGACGAGGCCAGGATGATCGCCAGCGAGATCGGCACATCCATGCCAAGGTGGCGCGCCTTCAGCGACAGCCAGGCGTTCTTGAAAAACGGCTGGCCGGCGAAGGCCACCGTCGGCAGCGCGATCGCGGCGGAGATGAAATGAAACATGTCGCGCGTGGCGTCGGCTGCGCCCGACCACACCGCCACCGACAGCAACATGACATTCATCATCGCAAACCCGGCCACGCCAAGGCGCATCAGCAGCTCGCGCCCCTGGCGGTCGGTTTCGGTCGCCGACAGCAAGCCGGGGTCAAGCTCGTGCGCCTCGTAGCCAAGGCCCAGCAGCGCGGCCTTGACATCATCGGCGGTGATTTCGGGGTCGGCCTCGACCGATACCCGCCTGAGCGTCAGGTTGACCCGCGCCGAATGCACGCCGGGCATGGCTGCAAGCCCGCCTTCGACGGTGCTGATGCAGGCCGCGCAATGCGCCGCCGGGATCGACAGCATCAGGCGCGCCGAGACCGGCACCGACAGTTCCGCCAGCCGCTCGGCCGAGGGGGCAACCCCACAGGCCGGGCAGGCCGAGACCGGAACGTGACCGTCGCCGTAGGCTTGCTCGCTTGCGATGCGACCGGCGACGGACATGCCTCAGCCCTTGACCATCAGGTCGATACGCTGCCGGAACAAGGTGCCGTCGGCGGCGTAAGCCTCGACATGCAGCATCCATTTGCCGGGGCTGAGGGTGACCGGTGCGGTAAACACGCCCCCCTCGCGCAAGAAATCTGGATGCTGATCGTCGCTGGCCTCGGTGGTGCGCCCGACCAGAACCTTCACCCTTGCCACCGGCGCGGGTTGGCCCGCCGCATTGGTAAAGTTCAGCCGCAGGGTTTTGGCGGTGGCATCATAGTCGGTGACCAGAGCCCAGCCCAGCGCCAGTTGCGCGGCCTTGTCGCCATCAAAGGTCTGGCTGGCGACGTAAGAGTTGGCAACTTCCATACCCGGAAAGGTCGAAAGCGCCTTGTAGGCCATCACGCCGTTGACGCCGATGATCACGCCGAAACACGCAACCACGACGACAAGGAACTTGCGCCCGGTAAATTCGGCCATCTCAGTCGTCCTCTCCGTTGAAGATCGTGTCGTGATGAACGCGGGCGCTGCCGGTGGTTTCCTCGGCCCAGATGTCGATATCGGTGCGATCGTCCGTGGCCGCCTCGCTGCCCCGTGGTGCCATCACGTAAAGCCGTTGCGACAGGGTTTCATTGGCAGGCACCCGCACCACATCGCCGGTGATGCCTTCAAGGGTGACGGCAAGATCGGCCTCGGACACCACCGAAATGCGGAAATCGCGATCCGAGCCCAACTTGTTGCGGATGCGCAGGTCGTAGGTGTTGCGGATGCTGCCGTCCGACAGCATGACATAGGTCGGATTGCGGATCGGGGTCACGTTCAGGTCGACATCCTCGCGCACGAACAGCGCCACCACCAGGCCGATTCCGATCGCCGACCACAGCCCGGTGTAGAACAGGGTGCGCGGCCGCAGCAGATGCTTCCAGATTGATTTCGGGGGTTT
>CAYQPD010000215.1:0-3377 GCA_964419305.1 uncultured Rhodobacter sp. | reverse complement strand
ACCCGGCCCACGAGCTGCGCGCGGTGGCGATTGCGGCTGAGCTTTGGCCCACCCGCTATGTCACCTGCGGCCACGCCCTGCTGTCGGAAAGCCGCGAGTTCGAGCGCGGCGTGACGGCGGCGGTGAACGCGGCGGTGCAGCCGCTGCTCGAGCGTTACATCGCCCGCCTGGCCGACGGGCTGGCGGCGCGCGGCTACCGTCACAACCTCTTGGTGATGAACGGCAATGGCGGTATGGTCGCGGCGGCCAAGGTGGCGCGCGAGGCGGTGAAAACCGTGATGTCGGGGCCCGCGTCGGGGGTGATGGCGGCGCTTTATACCGGGCGGGTGGCCGGGGTGCCCAACCTGATCACCTACGACATGGGCGGCACCTCGACCGATGTTGCACTGATCCGCGACGGGCGCGCGCCGGTCTCGAACGAGATCGAGATCGAATACGCCATGCCAATCCATGTGCCGATGGTCGATGTGCGCAGCATCGGCGCGGGCGGCGGCTCGGTGGCGCGGGTTGACGGCGCGGGGGTGCTGCGGGTCGGGCCGGAAAGCGCAGGGGCGACGCCGGGGCCGATCTGCTATGGGCTGGGCGGCACAAGGGTCACCATCTCGGACGCCAACCTGCTGCTGGGGCGACTGCCTGCGCAGCACTTCGGGGCCGGGATCGCGGCGGCGCGGGCGGCGATGGCGACGCAGATCGGCGCCCCCCTGGGGCTGGGGGTCGAGGCGGCAGCGGCGGCGGTGATCCGGATTGCCAACACCCATATGGCGGGGGCGATAAGGATGGTGTCGATCAGCCTTGGTGCCGACCCGCGCGATTTCGCGCTGTTCGCCTTTGGCGGTGCCGGGCCGTTGCACGCGGTGGCGCTGGCGCGCGAGCTGGCGATCCCCAAGGTGCTGGTGCCCGCCCGCCCCGGCATCACCAATGCCCTGGGCTGCGTGGTGGCCGATCTGCGCCACGATTTCGTGCGCACCCTGAACCGCCCGCTCGACGGCGTGGACATGGCGCAGGTGCATGCCGTTCTGGCCGGGCAGGAAGCCGAAGGGCGCGCCCTGATCGCCGCCGAGAAGCTGACGCTGACCGCAGTGGTCCCCGAATTTTCCGCCGACATGCAGTTCATCGGCCAGACCCATCTGCTGCGGGTGGCGCTGCCGCATGGCACCCCGTCGCGCACCGAATTGCAGCAGCGGTTCGAGGCCGCCTATCACGCGCGGTTCCATGTCGATCTGCCGACCATCCGGGCCAATCTGGTGAACCTCAACTGCTCGGTGATCGGGCAGCGCCCGCTGATCGACCTCAGCCGCCTGATCGACCCCGCCGGGCGGCGCGCCAGTGCTACGCAGGCGCAGACCGGCAGCCGCCCGGTGTGGTTCGGGGGGTGGGTCGAGACCCCGGTCTATTGGCGCGATCATCTGCCACTTGATCTGGCCCTGCCCGGCCCGGCGATCATCGAGCAGATGGATACCACCATCGTGGTGGCCCCCGGCGACCATGTGCGCGCCGACGCCACCGGCAACCTGATCATCGACGTCGGAGGCGAGAATGCTTGATCCGGTCACCCTTGCCGTCATTCAGGCCGGGTTGCAGCAGGTCTGCGACGAGATGGACCTGACCTTTTCGCGCGCCGCCTTTTCGCCGGTGATCGCCGAGGCCGACGACCGATCCGACGGGATCTATGCCGCCAGCGACGGCGCGCTGATCGCGCAAGGCGCGCGCGGGCTGCCGGTGTTCGTCGGCACCATGCAGTTTTCCACCCGCATCATCATCGAGCGCATCGCGGCGGGGCTGACCCTGCCGCCCGAGCCGGGCGATATCTACATCGTCAACGACCCCTATCTGGGCGGCACCCACCTGATGGACGTGCGCTTTGCCATGCCGTTCTACCGCGGCGGCGAAATCTGGTGCTGGCTGTCGAACACCGGCCATTGGCCCGATACCGGCGGCGCGGTGCCGGGCGGGTTTTCGGCCAGCGCCACCTCGGCCGAACAGGAGGGGCTGCGCCTGCCGCCGGTCAAGCTGTTCAAGCGCGGGGTGATGGACGCCGAAATTTACCAGATCATCGGTTCCAACATCCGGGTATCCGAGCAGCGGATCGGCGATGTCAAGGCCCAGGCCTCGGCGCTGCTGGTGGGGGCCGAGCGGCTGACGGCGCTTTTGGATCGCTACACGGATGCCACCGTGACGGCGGCGATTGCCGAGATGCGGGGGCTGGCGGCGCGCCAGATGCGGGCCGGGATCGCGCTGATCGCGCCGGGCAGCTACCGTGCCACGGCCATCGTCGATAGCGACGGGGTGGTGAACGCGCCGCTGACGATTGTGCTGGCGGTGACGCGCGCGGGCGATGGGCTGGAGTTCGATTTCACCGGATCGAGCGCGCCTTGCGCCGGGCCGATGAACTCGGTTCGCGCCACCACGCTGTCGTCGGTCTATCTGGCGATGCGCCACATCTTCCCGGATGTGCCGATCAGCGCGGGCGCGTTCGAGCCGCTGGCGGTGGTGGGGCTCAAAGGCACCTTTCTGGACGCGGCCTATCCCCGCCCGGTGTCGGGTTGTGCCGCCGAAGTATCGCAGCGCATTGCCGAGGCGGTGTTTGCCGCCCTGGTGCAGGCGCTGCCGGAGCGGGTGACGGCGGCCCCGGCGGGGACTTCGGGCAACTTCGGGCTGGGCGGCTTTGACCCCGAAAAGGGGCGCGACTATGTGATGTATCAGATCTCGGGTGGTGGCTATGGCGGCAATGCCGACCATGACGGCCTCACGAATGGCTGTTCCACCATTGGCATTTCCAAGGCCCCGCCGGTCGAGATCATGGAGCAGAATTTTCCGGTGCTTTACCGCCACTACGCGCTGCACGAGGGATCCGGCGGGGCGGGGCGGCAGCGCGGCGGCTTCGGGCTGGATTACGAGGTCGAACTGCTGCGCGGCACGGCGCGGGCGAGTTTCGTGATGGATCACGGCCGGGTCGGGCCGCAGGGCGTGCTGGGCGGTGGCGATGGCGGGGTGAACCGGGTCGAGGTCATCCGCGGCGGCGAGGTTTACGTGCCCGAGCATCTGTCAAAGGCGCAGGACATCGTGCTGGTGCCGGGCGATCGGGTGCGGGTGCGCACCCCGGGCGGCGGCGGCTATGGCGACCCGCTGATGCGTGACCGGGCGGCGGTGGCCGAGGACGTGCGGCTGGGGCGGTATTCGGCGGCCGAGGCGGCGCGGCTGTTTGGCTGAGGGAGCGGCGGGGGGCGCTGCCCCCCGCACCCCCTGGAATATTTGGCCAAAGGAGAAATGAAGGGCGTCAGGGCCTTAGCCGTTGTCGCGCAGCACGGTTCCGGCAAGATAGAGCGAGCCGCAGATCAGCACCCGGGCGGCGGGGTTCTGCGCCGTGATGGTGGCCA
>CAYQPD010000214.1:2012-3381 GCA_964419305.1 uncultured Rhodobacter sp. | reverse complement strand
GTAAAGCACGCCGTTCATCAGCGGCGCACCGCTGGCGTCCACCGGCAACATGCACGGCCCGATCGCCGAGCATGCTACGGCGCGGATGGTGCGCGGGTCGATCCGGCTTTCGGCCAGCAGAGCGCGGGTGAGGAAGGTGAAATCGCCCCACCAATCCTCGCGCGCGCGGTGCTCGGCCCAGCCGGGACGCGGCACGATCATCTGGTGCGGGCGCGCCGCCTGCGCCATGATCTGCCCGTCACCCGCGACCAGAACCCCCTTGGATTCAAAGGTGCCGATATCGACGCCCAGCGTGCAGCCCATCTCAGCCCCCCCGGTTCAGATCGAGGTCCGGCGTGATGCGGGCCAGCGCTGCCACGCAAAGCCGCGCGAGGCCCGCCAGATCGGCCAGATCGCAGCACTCGAGCGCCGAATGGGTATAGCGCAGCGGAAAGCCAAGATCGAGGCTGGCCACCCCTTCGCCCACCAGTTGCACGTAAGACAGATCGGTCAGCACCCCGACCTGAGCCGAGCGTTGCAGCGGCAGGGCCTCGGCCACCGCCGCCGCCTCGACCAGCGCCACCAGCGCGGGGTGCGGGATCACCCCGTTCAGGGTGCCGCGGCCGTGGAACGAATAAAGGCTGATGCCGGGCCCGCCGCCCAGGGTCATCTCGCCCTGATCCTCCATGTCGGGGGTGTCGCAGGCCAGCATCAGGTCGATCTGAAGCGCGATATCGGGGCGCAGCGCCTGCGCCGCCACCACCGCGCCGCGCAGGTTGAATTCTTCCTGCACCGACCACAGCAGATGCACCGTCGGCCCGCCTGCCCGCGCCACCAGCGCCCGCGCCACCTCGAGCAGCACGGCGCAGCCGGCGCGGTCGTCCACCGCCGTGCCCGCGATCCGCCCGCCCGCCAGTTCGATCACCCGCGGGGCATAGACCACCGGCGTGCCGATCCGCACCCCCGCCGCCTCGACCAAAGCCTTGCTGGCGTGGCCGGTGTCGATGCTGATCTCGGTTGTGGGCAGGACGTGATATTTCTCGTCGGGCGTTGTGGCATGGTGCGATTTGTTGGTGATCAGGCCGGGCAGATCGCGGCCCGGCCCAAGGCACAGCGTCACCGCCTGGGCCGCCAGCGCGCGCTCGGGCACGCCGCCCATGCGCGCCACCCTGATCAGACCGCCGTCCTCGATCTTGCGCACGAAGAAGCCCAACTGATCCATGTGGGTGAACAGCATCACCGAGGGGGCTTCGGGATCGCCGGGGAAGCTGGCGATCAGATTGCCCAGCCGGTCGGTGCGGCTGGCCACCCCAAGGGCGGCAAGGCGGGCGCGGATCAGCGCCGCCACCCGTTCCTCGTGGCCGGAAAGGCCGGGGGTCAGCATGAGGTC
>CAYQPD010000214.1:0-1912 GCA_964419305.1 uncultured Rhodobacter sp. | reverse complement strand
GCGGCGCGGGCGCGCGCCATGAAATCGGCGGCGCGGTCGGGATCGACCGGGTTCCAGGTCTGGCCATCGACCTTTAGCGCCGAGCCCACGATGCAGCCATCGGCCAGCCGCAGCACGTCGGCCACGGTGGCATGGCGCACCCCGGTATTGGCCAGCACCGGGGTATCCGGCAGCACCGCCTTGACCGCCTCAAGGTCCGCCAGCGCCGCCGCCTCGCCGGTGATCTGCCCCGACACCAGCACCGCATCGGGGATCGAGGAAAACACCGCCGAGCGCGCCCGATCCGGCAACGAGCGGCGATCAAGGCTGTCGGCAAACTCGGCCGAGACATTGTAAAGCAACGCCAGATCGCCCCGGCCAAGGCGGGCGCGGTAGCGCAGCGCCGCGCCTGCGTCGGGGGTCCACGGCCCCATGTCGCTGGCATAGCTGCCGGTGAAGATCTCGCGCACGAAGGCAGCACCAGTGGCAGCGGCGACGGCCATCGTCGCCTTTGGGTCCCACAGCACGTTGACCCCGAACGGCAGCGTGATCTCGGCGCGTAGCTGACCGATGACATAGGCCATGGTCGCGCTCGACGCGGGATCGACCTTGAACTCGTAGGGCCGGTCGTTTTCGTTGCCGAACATCACCGCGTCGAACCCGGCCGCCTGCAAGGTGCGCAGGTCGGCCCGCGCGCCCGCCACCAGCGCGGCAAGGCCGCCTGCGGCGTCATAAAGCGGCGTGCCCGGCAGCGCGCCGAGATGAACCATCGCGATCACCGGCTTGCCCGCCCCGAACACGTTCTGGAAATTGCCCATCCGCCCCCCCCGATCTGACTCGGCACGCACGCAAAAGGGATGCAGCGCTGCCGGAATCATACTAGCATGTCAGCACAGACGGAGGACAACATGCAACTGAAGACACGGCACTGGGACCGCACCGGCAACGGCGGGCTGACCTTCACCGAGCTGGGCTTCGGCGCGGCCCCATTGGGCAACCTTTACCGCGCCATCACCGAGGACGAGGCCCAAGCCACCCTGACCCGGGCGTGGGATCTGGGGGTGCGGTATTTCGACACCGCGCCGCTTTACGGGCTGGGGCTTTCGGAAACTCGGCTCAACCGCTTTCTGCGCGGGCACCCGCGCGACGCTTATGTGCTCTCGACCAAGGTCGGCCGCCTGCTGCGCCGCTGCGCGCCCTTTGAGCCCCGCGACACCATCGGCAAGTTCTTCGACGTGCCGGCCCGGCGCGAGGTTTACGACTACAGCTTTGACGGGGTGATGCGCTCGTTCGAAGCCTCGCTCGAGCGGCTGGGGGTGGACCGGATCGACATCCTTTATGCCCATGATCTTGACGTCTTCAACCACCGCAGCCAGGCCGCGCTGGACGCCAGGCTGGCCGAGTTCATGGCCGGGGGCTACCGCGCCCTGCTGGCCTTGCGCGAGCAGGGCGTGATCACGGGCTTCGGGGCCGGGATCAACGAATGGCAGCCCGCCCAGTGGCTGGCCGAGCATGGCGATTTCGATCTGTTCCTGCTGGCCGGGCGCTATACCTTGCTGGAACAGGAGTCGCTGGCCAGCTTTCTGCCGCTGGCGCAGGCGCGCGGCATCGGCATCGTGATCGGCGGGCCTTACAATTCGGGCATTCTGGCCAGCGGGCCAAAGCCCGGGGCGTTCTTCAACTATGATCCGGCCCCGCAGGCTATTCTCGACCGGGTGGCGCGGATCGAGGCGGTGTGTGCGCGCCACGGGGTGGCGATGGTCGATGCCGCCTTCCAGTTTCCGCTGCGCCACCCGGCGATCGTCGCGGTGATCCCCGGCGGTCAGGGCGTGGCCGAGGTCGAGGCCAACCGGCGCGCCGCAGAGGCAGTGATTCCGCCCGCGCTCTGGGCCGATCTCAAGGCCGAAGGGTTGATGCGCGCCGATGCGCCGGT
>CAYQPD010000213.1:0-3392 GCA_964419305.1 uncultured Rhodobacter sp. | reverse complement strand
GCGCGACGACATGCCCCCGCCCATGGCGGTGGCATAGACCTGGGCCACATAAACATCATCAGCGAGATAGCCGGGGGCCTCGAACGACAGCGCGAAATGCACCTGTTCAAGGTCCTTGACCTCGCGCCGCTCGCCGCTGCTGAACCGGGCCGGTTGCACGCGGCCGCTGCCGACCGGCTTGAGGTCGCCGAACAGCGCGGTGGCGCGGGCCAGAATGGCGTCGTGATCGACCCCGCCCGCCGCCGCCAGGATCATCCGGTCCGGCCCGTAATGCTGGGCCACAAAGCGCACCAGATCGTCGCGGCTGAACCCGGCCACCCGCTCGGCCGGGCCAAGGATGGTGCGGCCGAACGGCTGATCGGGATACGAGACCTCTTGCAGCCAGTCAAAGATGATATCGTCGGGGGTGTCGAGCGCCTGACCGATTTCCTGCAGGATGACATGGCGCTCGACCTCGATCTCGGCGGGCGCGAACACCGGGTTCAGCACGATGTCGGCAATCACCTCGAGCGCGAGGGCGACATCGCCTTGCAGCACGCGGGCATAGAAGGCGGTCATGTCGCGGCTGGTGTAGGCGTTGATGTAGCCGCCGACATCCTCGATCGCTTCGGCAATTTGCAAGGCGGTGCGGGTGGTGGTGCCCTTGAAGGCCATGTGTTCCAGAAAATGGGCAATGCCGTTCTGCTCGGGGCGCTCGTGCCGCCCGCCCGCCGTCACCCAGATGCCGATCGCCGCCGATTTGAGGCCGGGCATGGCTTCGGTGACGATGCGCAGGCCGTTGGGCAGGGTGTCGAGCCGATGGGTCGCGGGTGAAATCGTCAATGGGTGGTCCTCGCACGGATCAGGGTTTGCAGCGCGGCCAGATCATTGGCGACGCGGGTGATGCGCTCGGGGCGCACCAGCAGATCGGCCAGATGGGCGGGCAGCATGGGGCGCTGGTCGATCGCGGCCTGCACCGCATCGGGAAACTTGGCCGGGTGGGCGGTGGCAAGGGTGATCATCGGGGTGGCGCCCAGGTGCTGTTCAGCCACCTGCACCCCGACGGCGGTATGGGGGCAGATCACTTGCCCGGTCTGGGCATGGATGCGGGCGATGGCGGCGCGGGTTTCCTCTTCCGAGCAGCGGCCCGAGGCGAAGGTGTCGCGCAGCATCTGCAAAGCGCCCTGGCTGATGTGAAAGCCGCCGCCTTTCATCTCGGCCATCAACGCCGCCACCGCCGCGCCATCGCGCCCGTAGGCATCGAACAGCGCGCGCTCGAAGTTCGACGACACTTGGATATCCATCGACGGGCTGATCGAGGGTTTGACACCATCGGTGCGATACTCGCCGGTGCTCAGCGCGCGGTGCAGGATGTCGTTGTGGTTGGTGGCGATCACCAGCCGCGCGATCGGCAAGCCCATCCGGCGGGCGATGTAGCCTGCGAAGATGTCGCCGAAATTGCCGGTCGGCACGGTGAACGATACCGCCCGGTGCGGTGCGCCGAGGGCGGTGGCGGCGGCGAAATAGTAAACCACCTGCGCCAGCACCCGCGCCCAGTTGATCGAATTCACCCCGGCCAGCCGCACCCCGTCGCGAAAGGCGAAATCGTTGAACATGTCCTTGACGCGGGCCTGGCAATCGTCGAAATCGCCGTCGATCGCCAGCGCGTGGACATTGGCCTCGGTCGGGGTGGTCATCTGGCGGCGCTGGACTTCCGACACCCGGCCGTGCGGGAACAGGATGAAGACCTCGACGCCCTTGAGGCCGCGAAACGCCTCGATCGCCGCCGAGCCGGTATCGCCCGAGGTCGCGCCGACGATGGTGATGTGCTCGCCCGATTTGCGCAAACTCGCCTGCATCATCTGGCCGATGAGCTGCATCGCGAAATCCTTGAACGCCAGCGTTGGCCCGTGGAACAGCTCGAGCAGGAAATGGTTGGGCGCAAGCTGCACCAGCGGCGCGCGGGCGGGATGGGCGAAGCCGTGATAGGCGCTTGCGATCAAGGCACGAAATTCGTCGTCGCCGAAGGTGCTGCCGACAAAGGGCCGCATCACCCGGAAGGCGATTTCCTCGTAAGCCAGCCCGGCCAGCGCCGCGATTTCGGCCTTGGCCATCACCGGCACGGTGGCGGGCACGTAAAGCCCGCCGTCACGCGCCAGCCCGGTCATCAGCGCGGCACCGAAGTCGAGCGCGGGGGCCTGGCCGCGGGTCGAGATATACTGCATCAAAGCCTCGTGTCGATGGGTCCGCCGCCTGATACGCCAGCGCCGGGGAACTGTCATCCCCGCCCGACCCGGTGCGAGGTGAAAACCGACAGATTTTCGGCGCGGATCGGCGGTTGCCGGGGGTGGGCCGACGAATTTGATTGTTCCGGGCCTTATCCGCCCCATATGAAGGGCTGATCGGCCCGCCGTCGGCAGGCAATCGCCCAGAGCAGGAAGACCTTTGCTGAGAACGGCATCCTTGCCTTCTTTCCTTGCCGGATTTGATTTCAATCAAATCAGGCCGCGCCTGCCTGCCCCCGGCAGGCGCGTAACCGCGCCAGCCAGGCAGGCGCGGCCCGATTTCCGACCGCCAGCCCTGGCCCGACCGCCCTTGTTCAACGGCTTTCAGCCTTATGAACAACGGGCCGGAAAACTCTCCCCCGGAGAGTTTTCTTGCGGCCCGAAAGCCTGCCCCGACGACGGCAAGGATGCCGATGAGCGTTGCCACGAAACCGCATCACGCTTCAAGGATACCCCATGACCGAGACCCCGTTCCGCCCGTTCGAGACCCAGCTTGACGAGACCGCCGCGCTTGCGACCTTGCGCGCGGCCACGCTTGGCGGCGAGGACGGCGAGCTGTTCCTTGAGCGCCGCCGGTCAGAGGCGCTGGTGCTGGACGACGGGCGGGTCAAGAATGCCAGCTATGACGCCTCGGAAGGCTTTGGTCTGCGGGCGGTCAAGGGCGAGGTGGCGGGCTATGCCCATTCGACCGAAATCTCGCACCCCGCCCTGACGCGCGCCGCCGAGACCGCGCGGCTGGCGCTCGGCGATGGCGGTGGCGTGCTGGCCCCGGCCCCCAGCGGCACCAACGCCCGGCTTTACAGCGACGCCGACCCGATGCGCGACGCAGGTTTTGCCGGCAAGATCGACCTTCTGCGCGAGATCGACGCCTATGCCCGCGGCCTTGACCGCCGGGTGATCCAGGTGTCCGCCACCCTTGCGGCGGGCTTGCAAGAGGTCGAGATCCTGCGCCCCGAAGGCCAGCACCTGCGCGATGTGCGCCCGATGGCGCGGCTCAACATCTCGGTCATCGTCGAGCACGCCGGGCGGCGCGAAAGCGGCGGCACCGGCGGCGGCGGGCGGTTCGGTCTGGCCCGGCTGATGGAACCCGAGCACTGGCAAGGGGTGGCGCGCGAGGCGCTGCGCATC
>CAYQPD010000212.1:0-3411 GCA_964419305.1 uncultured Rhodobacter sp. | reverse complement strand
CCGAGCGCAGGGCGCGGAATTCTTCTTCGGCCGCCTCGATTTCCGGCAATACCCGGTTGGCCAGGCGCAACAGCCGCTGCCCCGCCGCCGACAGCTTCAAGGGCTTCGAGCGGCGCACGAACAGCTCGACCCCGGCCTGATCCTCGAGCCCCTTGACCTGATGCGACAGCGCCGACTGGGTCATGTTCATCAGATCGGCAGCGCGCGCCAGCCCGCCGGCCTGATCTATGGCCCAGATCGTGCGCAGGTGGCGGAATTCAAGATACATCGCGGTCAGCCTCATAATGATCTTGCGGATTATGAATTTGTTTCACATCGCATGATCTGCGACAAGGGGCTTCAAGCAGGAGACACCGCCCATGACCACGCCGCGCGTATCGTTCGAATTCTTCCCGCCGCAGACCCTGGATGCGTCGTTCCGGCTGTGGGAGACGGTGCAGGCGCTGGTGCCGCTGAAGCCGCATTTCGTGTCGGTCACCTACGGCGCGGGCGGCACCACCCGCAAGCTGACGCACGAGGCGGTAACGACGATCGGCCGCAACTACGGGATCAATGTCGCGGCCCACCTGACTTGCGTCGATGCCAGCCGGGCCGAGACCCTGGAAATCGCCACCGCCTACGCCGAAGCCGGGGTGACCGAGATCGTGGCGCTGCGCGGTGATGCGCCGAAAGGGCAGGGGCGGTTTGCGCCCCATCCCGAAGGCTTTGCCGATTCGATCGAGCTGATCGAGGCGCTGGCCGCGACTGGCAAGTTCAAGCTGCGGGTCGGGGCCTATCCCGAGCCCCACCCTGAAGCCGCCGACAGCCACGCCGATGTCGCCTGGCTCAAGCGCAAGCTGGCGGCGGGGGCATCAAGCGCCATCACCCAGTTCTTCTTCGAGGCCGAAACCTTTCTGCGCTTTCGCGATCTGTGCGCGCGTCAGGGCATCACCGCGCCGATCATTCCCGGCATCCTGCCGATCGAAAGCTTCGAGGGCGCGCACAAGTTTGCCACCCGCTGCGGCATGCAGGTGCCACAAACGCTGATTGAGGCTTATGCCGCCGCCAAACGCGACGGGCGCGAGGAATTGCTGTCGGTCGCGCTGTGCACCGAGCTGTGCGACACCCTGCTGAGCGAGGGAGTCGAGGATCTGCATTTCTACACCCTCAACCGCCCGCATCTGACCCGCGACGTCTGCCGCGCCCTTGGGGTTGCCCCCGAGGTGGTGCTGGAAAAGGTGGCGTAAGGCAGGGGGCGCTGCCGCGTGGCGTAAGAAGGCGGGGGGCGCTGCCCCGTGGCGTAAGAAGGCGGGGGGCGCTGCCCCCCGGGCCTGCGGCCTCCCCCCGGAGTATTTTGGCAAAGAAGAAGTGGGCGGGGGGCTCAGGGGCGCGACAGCAGGGCACCGGGGCGGACCCGCGCCAGGGCGTCGGTCAGCAGCGCGCACAGCCCGGCCTTGATCAGATCGCCCGGCACGAACGGGGTGACCAGCAGCGCGGCTTCGGGCAGGGTCTTGCCCAGCACCACGCTCATGCCGACAATGCCGAAGGCGTAAAGCACCACGATACCGCCAAGGAATGCCCCGACCAGGGCCGCAAAACCTAGCGGGGCCGACCAGCGCTCGACCACCAGACCGGCGACGTAGGCGGCGACCGGGAAGCCGATCAGAAAGCCGACGGTCGGCCCGGCAAACACCCCCAGCCCGCCGCGCCCGCCCGACAGCAAGGGCAGGCCAAGCGCCACCAGCAGCAGAAACAGCAGCACCGCCAGCGCCCCGCGCCGCGCCCCAAGCACGGTGCCGGCCAGCATCACGCCGAGCGACTGGGCGGTGATCGGCACCCCCGAGATCAGGGTGATCTGCGGCACCAGCCCCAGCACCGCGATCAGCGCGGCGAACAGGGCGACATAAGCAAGACTGCGTTCCATCGGGTGTCCTTTTCGGGTCGAGGGAGAATTACAACGCGCCGCGCGCGCGCAATGCTTCGGCGACATGATCGGCGTCGTCAAGGGCGATCAGCAGCACCGGCAGCACCACCCGCCAGCCGGGGCGGCGCGGGCTGCGTGCGCGCCATGCCTGCATCAGGACGCGGGTCTTGTCCAGCAATACCGGCGTGAAGCGGATTGCCAGCGCCAGCGCCAGCGCCAGCACGCGGGGCTTGAGGCCCAGCCGCGCCAGCGGTTGCGCCAGCCGTTCCAGCACCGCGATCAGGTCGTCGAGCCGGGTCGTCATGGTCACCAGATTGGCCAGCGCCACGGCGCTCAGCAGGCGCAGGCCGATCCCGGCACCGCGCGCGATCTCGCCGCTGATGCCGTGCCACAGCGCCAGCACCACAAGAAACGGCCACAGCGGGCGCAGCATCCGGGCGCCATGGGTGGTGAAGGCGAGACCCTGCGCGAGGTAAAGCAGCGCTGTCGCGGCCGTTACCAGGGCGATCAGCCGCAGATCGGTCAGCGCCATCAGCCCCAGGGTCGCGAGCGCCAGCGCCAGTAGTTTGCCCCCGGCGGGCAGGCGGTGCAGGGCGGTCTCACAGGGCGAGGTCAGTGTCAGCATCACACTCTCCGATCCGGGCCATCTCGGCCACAAAGGCGGCCAGCACCGCGTCAGCCGGGCCGTCTTGCCGGATCCGCCCGGCCTCGAGCCACAGCACCCGGTCATAGCCCGCCAGCAGGCGCGGGTCGTGGGTGATGGTGATCAGGCGCTGCGGCAGGGCGTGCAGAGCGCGGATCAGCCGGGCGCGGGTGGGCAGATCAAGGTCGGTGAAGGGCTCGTCGAGCAGGATGGTGGCGGGCTGCAGCATCAGCACCGCCATCAGGCACAGATAGTGGCGCTGGCCCTGCGACAAGGTCGCGACCGAAGCCTGCGCCCAATGGCTGCGGCCATGGCGCGCCAGGGTGGCGCGGGCCAGGGCGCGGGCGGCTGCGTCGGTTTGGCCCTGCTGGCGCGGGCCGAAGGCCAGTTCCTGTTCGACGGTGGGAAAGATGATCTGGTGATCGGGGTTCTGGAACAATATGCCAAGCGCCGCGACGGCGGACCTGCGGTCGCGCGCGGGATCGAAACCCGCCACCCGCACCTGGCCCGAGGTCGGCGCGATCAGCCCGGCCAGCAGGCGCAGCAGGGTGGTCTTGCCCGAGCCGTTGCGCCCGACGATACCGATGCGGTGCTCGGCCAGAGCGGCGCTGATCCCGTGCAGGATCACTTTTCCGGTCACCGCGAAACCGGCGTCCTGCACCAGTATGGCAGGGTTGGGCAGGGCAGCGTCGGGCATCATGGCTGGCCTTGGTTGGGGCGGCGACTACAAACCTCATAGCCGCTGACGGGGGGGCTGCCAAGCCGGGGCAGGGATCAAGCCAGGGCTATCGCATTTGCAGACTCCGAGCAGGGATCATGCCCTTTCCCCGTCGCGCCAGCGACGGGGACGCGACCGACCGCCCCC
>CAYQPD010000211.1:0-3434 GCA_964419305.1 uncultured Rhodobacter sp. | reverse complement strand
GCGTGCCGTGAATGGCAAACTGGTCGAGCCCGGCCTCGGTCGGGGCGATGAAGCGGTAGTGCTCGCGCACCCCGGCCTCGGTCAGGCTGCGGGCCACCGTCAGCACCGTGTTGGGGTCGTGATCGGCGCAGAGCGCCGCCATCTGCGCCAGTTCCTCATGCGCCACCGGCAGCGCGCCCGCCAGCGAGGGCGCGCCGTAAACCTGCACGAAGTGGCGCGCCAGATGCGCGGCGAGGGCATCGTATTCGCCCGGTTCGATCCGGGTGACGGCGACGAAGGTCACGCGGCCGAAGGTTTCCACCCCCAGCCAGCCGTTGGCAAAGGCCTGGCGCGCCTTGCCCACCAGATCGGCCTCGGTCCAGTTGGAAAACTCGAACCCGCCCGAGATCGCCCATTCGCCGGTGCGCGCCGGGCGGGCGAACACCCGCTGGTCGCTGGCGTCGAAATGGATGGCGCGGGCCAGCAGCATGTCAGACCTTTTCGATCAGGGTGGAAAGTGGGATCAGGCGGGTCGCGGCCCCGGTCTTCAGCACCATGCCGAAGTTTTCGTCGAGCCCCAGAAAGGTGCCGACCAGCCTTGTGCCCTCCAGCGGCAGGCTGATCGTCTGGCCCAGGTTCCACGCGAGGCTTTCCCATTCGCGAAACAGGCTGGCCCTTCCGCTGGGGTCGTCGAGGTCGTTGATCCAGACCAGACTGTGGCGCGCCCAGGCTTCCAGCAGGGTGATCGGGTCGATATCGGCACCGCCTTCCTGATCGAGCGCGGTCCAGTCGGGGGTCTGTCCGGGCTCCAGATCGTCGGGCAGCCCGAGCGTCAGATCCAGCCCGACCACCAGCCAGTCGGGCACGGCAGCCGGGTCGCGCGCGGCGGCGGCGACGCGCAGCCCGCCGCAATGGCCGCCGTTGAGGCGAAGGCCGCCGGTCCAGTCAAGGTGCACCGCCAATTCCGGCGGGGCCAGCGCGCCAAGCGCGTTCTGCGCCCCCACCGCACAGGCGCAGAATGCGGCCATCGCCGGTTCCAGCGCCACCTCGGGGGCCAGCACCAGCGCCGCCCGCAGCCGCCCGTCGGTAATCGACCAGGTCAGCAGGCCCGAATCCACCCCGCGTTCGGCCTGCCCGCAGGCAACCCGGAACGGATCGGCCGGCCCGGTGGCAAGCCCTTTCAGCAGCGGCGGAAACAGCGGAATCCGGGTCATGCGTGGCCCTCGGCGATCAGGCGGCGGGCCAGAGTGCGAAACACCTGTGCCTGCGGCGAGGCGGGGTGCGAGACCACCACCGGCGCGCCGCCATCCGAGGCGGTGCGGATATCAAGGTGCAGCGGAATCTCGGCCAGCAACGGCACGCCCAGCCTGGCCGCCTCGCGCGCCACCCCGCCCTCGCCGAAGATATGTTCGACGTGGCCGCACTGCACGCAGATATGCACGCTCATGTTCTCGATCAGCCCGAGGATCGGGGTGCCCAGCTTGTGGAACATGTCGATGCCCTTGCGCGCATCCATCAGGGCAATGTCCTGCGGGGTGGACACGATGATCGCGCCGTCAAGCCGGGTCTTCTGCGCCAGCGTCATCTGCACGTCGCCGGTGCCCGGCGGCAGATCGACGATCAGCACGTCAAGCGCGCCCCACTGGACCTGGAACAGCATCTGTTGCAGCGCCCCCATCAGCATCGGGCCGCGCCAGATCACCGCCTCGTCTTCCTGCGTCAAGAGCCCCAGCGACATCAGGGTAACGCCGTGGTTGCGTAGCGGCAGGATGGTCTTGCCATCCGGCGAGGCCGGGCGACCCGAGACCCCCAGCATGCGCGGCTGCGACGGGCCATAGACATCGGCGTCCAGCAGCCCCACCCGGCGGCCCTCGGCGGCCAGTGCAGTGGCCAGATTGGCCGCCACGGTGGATTTGCCCACCCCGCCCTTGCCGCTGGCAATCGCCAGGATATGCGCCACGCCGGGGATCGGTTCCGGCCCCTGCGGCGGGGCGGCACCGTGGGCTTTCAGATCGGGCGGGGTGGCGATGGTATGGGCGGTCATCACGATCGAGACCTGCGTCACCCCCGGCAGGGCGCGCAGCAGCGCCTCGGCGCGCGTCCGCGCCGCTTCCATCCGCTTGGCCCGCGCCGGGTCGATCTCGAGCACAAAGCGCACCACCCCGCTTTCGACGCTCAGCGCCCGCACCATCCCGGCGCTGACGATATCCTTGCCGCCGACCGGGTCGAGCACGGTTTTCAGCGCCGCGAGAACGACGTCGCGGGTGACACTCATGCGGCGGACCTGCTGACCGGGTTGCGAGACTCGCGCGGTGCCTGGTCGAATTCGTCAGTCATCTGGCATTTCCTTTTCCGGCCGGCGCGACGGGCATCAGCTATCGCGGCGCTTGGCAAGGTAATCATCGGTGGTGCGCACCCGTGGCGGCTCGGCCCCCGCCAGCGGGTTGTCGGTGCGGTGCATCTGCGCCTTGACCCGGCAGTCGTCGCACATCTGGATCAGAAGCTCGGACCCGGCAGCGCTGAACATCGAATGCCTGCCCGCCAGCTTTTCGCTGACCTTCAGAATCGTCGATTTCACCCCGAACGGCTTGCCACAGGTGATGCAGGCAAAGGGTTCCTCCTCGCGCAGCACGCGCTGGCTGAACACCGCATCGCTGGGGTCGAACTGCGCCACCAGGGTGATGGCCCGTTCCGGGCAGACGCTGGCGCAGAGCCCGCATTGCAGGCAGGCATCCTGCTGAAACCGCAGTTGCGGCGTGACGGGGTTGGCGGTCAGCGCGCCGGTGGGGCACAGCGAGGCGCAGGCCAGGCACAGCGAGCAGGCGTCGGCATCGACCGCCACCGCGCCGTAGGGCGCGCCGGGCGGCAACGGCAAGGGGGTGGTGGCCTCGGGCAGCAGCGCCTTGGCGGCCAGCCGGGCGATCTGGCGGCGGCTGCCCAGTGCCAGCACCGGCGTGACCGCCAGCGCCGCCGGGCGGCTGGTGTAAAGCACTTCGCTGAGCGCCTCCGGATCCGCCAGATCAAGCAGCCGCAGCCGCCCGGCCCCGCCCATGGCCCCGGCCAGCGCGATCTCGGCCAGAATCGGGTCGCGCTCGCTGCGCGGGGCGGCCAGCAGATCGACGCCGTGAAACCCCATCGCCAGCGCCGCCAGCATTTCGGCATGGCCAAAGGCGGCCAGCGCCGCCACCGCCAGCGGAATCACCTCGGCCGGCAGGCCGCGCCCGAAGCGGGCGGCCAGGGTGATCATCTCGGCCCCGAACTCGGCGTCATGCACCAGCAGGCGCGGGTGGCGGCCCCCCGCCGCCAGATAGGTTTCGGCCAGCACCCGCATCTGATGCAGCACATGCGCCAGCGGCGGGGCATCGTAGCTGATCGCCCCCGAGGGGCAAAGTGCAGCGCAGGCACCGCAGCCCGCGCAGACCATCGGGTCGATATCGACATGATCGCCGACGGGC
>CAYQPD010000210.1:0-3479 GCA_964419305.1 uncultured Rhodobacter sp. | reverse complement strand
CCCGGCCTGCTTCAAGGTCTGCATGTGCCGCGACATCCGGCTTTGCGTGACCTCAAGCCGCTGCATCAATTCGCAGACGCAGTGCTCGTCGCCGTCGGCAAGGATCCGGATCGCGGCAAGGCGGGTGGCTTCGGACAGGGCGGAAAGAATGGCCAGTGGCATGATGTGCTCCTGCGCTTATGCACTAATGCGCATATATGCTCGTCGAAAACATGCGTCAACATGAATATGAACGACGAGCGGAATTGGCGATGCAAAGGAACAGGATACGGGTCATGGTCTTGCGCGTTTCGCCGCCACCCGCCGCACGGCGCTGCCGCGTTCATACCAGGGCTTGGTGGCGTTCACGATCTTCACCACCGACAGCATCACCGGAACTTCGATCAGCACGCCCACAACGGTGGCCAGCGCCGCGCCCGAGGTGAAGCCAAAGAGGCTGATCGCGGTGGCGACGGCCAGCTCGAAGAAGTTCGACGCGCCGATCAGCGCCGACGGGCCGGCCACGCAATGCGCCTCGCCGGTGACCCGGTTGAGGATATAGGCCAGCCCCGCGTTGAAATAGACCTGGATCAGGATCGGCACCGCAATCAGCGCGATGATCAGCGGCTGGGCGATGATCTGCTCGCCCTGAAAGCCGAACAGCAGCACCAGTGTAGCCAGCAGCGCCAGAACCGAGGTCGGGCCAAGCCGCGCCAGCAGCGCGCGCAGCGCCACCTCGCCGCCCACTGCCAGCCGGTTGCGGCGGATCAATTGCGAGATGATCACCGGCACCACGATGTAAAGCCCGACCGAAAGGAGCAGCGTTTCCCATGGCACGGTGATCGACGACAGGCCCAAGAGGAACGCCACCACCGGCGCGAAGGCGACGATCATGATGGCGTCGTTCAGCGCGACCTGGCTTAACGTGAAATGCGGCTCGCCCTGCGACAGGTTCGACCACACGAAGACCATCGCGGTGCAGGGGGCAGCGGCGAGGATGATCAGGCCGGCGATGTAGCTGTCGATCTGCTCGGCCGGAAGCCAGGGCCGGAACAGCACCGACAGGAACAGCCAGCCCAGAGCCGCCATGGAAAACGGCTTGACCCCCCAGTTGATGAACAGCGTCACACCCACGCCGCGCCAGTGCTTTGCTACCTGACCAAGGGCGGCGAAGTCGATCTTCAACAGCATCGGGATGATCATCAGCCAGATCAGCACCGCCACCGGAAGGTTGACGCGGGCCACCTCCATACTGCCGATGGCCTGAAAGAGGCCATGGAAGATCTGCCCCAATGCAATGCCCGCCACGATGCAGAGGGCAACCCAGAGGGTCAGGTAACGCTCAAAAAGGTTCATCGGTTCCGTCCCTTTCTCATTCAGCGGCGGCGGCGAGGCCGCGACCGGCCAGCGCGCTCAGACGATCTGCCCCCACCGGGTCTTCGGCCTGCATCGGCACCACGGCAAGGCGGGTTGCAAGGCCGTCGCGGACCGATGCGATCTCGGGGGCTTCGCTCGCGGCGCGGGCGGCCAGCACCGGATGCGCGGTGCCGGTGGCGGCGAGGCTGGCGTTCACCACCCAGGCCCAGGGCGTTATCCCCGCCCGGCGCAGATCGTCTTGCAGACGCGCCGCTTCCAGCACCGGCGTGGTTTCGGGCAGGGTGACGATCAGAATCTTCGTCTTGTCGGGGTCTTGCAGCCGCATCATCGGGGTGGTCATGTGGCTGGCCGTGTCGCCCGCGTGCCGCAGCACGTCACGGTGGTAAGACCCGGAGGCATCGAGCAGCAGCAGGGTGTGCCCGGTGAGCGCGGTATCCATCACCACGAACTTGCGCCCGGCCTCGCGGATCACCTTGGAAAACGCCTGGAACACGGCGATTTCCTCGGTGCAGGGCGAGCGCAGGTCTTCTTCCAGCATGGCGCGGCCCTGGCGGTCAAGGCTGGCACCCTTGGTCGCAAGGATGTGGGCGCGGTAGGCGGTCGTCTCGACCTCGGGGTCGATCCGGCTGACGGTCAGGTGCGGCACGTCGCCCATCAGCGTCGCGGTCAGATGCGCGGCGGGGTCGGTGGTGGTCAGAGCCGCCTCGTGCCCGCACGCCACCAGTTCCACCGCCACGCCGTGGCGCGCGCTGCTTTTCCAGCCCCGCCAGCGGACCAAGGCAAGAGGCATCTCTGCCGGTTGCGAGAAAACCGCTCCAGGCACCGGGCAGTTTCAACAGCCGGCGGGTGTGGCCGGTAGGGGCGGTGTCAAAAATGATATGATCGTAGGTGCCGGTCACCGCATCGTCGGTCAGCAACACGGTGAACTCGTCGAAGGCTGCAATCTCGGTGGCCCAGGCCCCCGACAACTGTTCCGCGATCCCCTTCAGCGCCTTTTCCGGCAGCACCCCGCGGATCGGCCCGACGATCCGCTCGCGGTAGTTGGCCGCCGCCTCGGGGTCGATCTCCAGCGCCTCGAGCCCCGGCACGGCGGCAATCTGGCTGATCTTGTTGCCGATCGCAACCCCGAATACCTCCCCTGCATCCGAGGTCGGGTCGGTCGAGACCAGCAGCACCCGCTTGCCCGCATTGGCCAGACTAGCCGCCGTGGCGCAGGCCAGCGAGGTCTTGCCGACGCCACCCTTGCCGGTGAGGAAGACGAACTTCGGCAGATCGTTCAGCATGGCATTTCCTTTCGCCGCCTGTTGCAGGCGGGCGTCGCTTCACTTCTGGATCGTGCTTCTCGCCGCCGTCAGCCGCAGCAGGCGGCCTCGGTTTCGGGCGGCCGCGTGGCGATGGCCTCGATCAGGGTCCGTAATGGCGCCAGGGCCGCGGGGTTCAGCGAATAGCAGATCCTTGGATATTCGATCTCCCCCTGCACCAGCCCCGACGCCTTGAGGATCCGCAGGTGTTCCGAGACGGTCGATTGCGCGAGGCCGACCTGATCCACGATGTCGCCACCGATGCAGCCGGGCTTTGACAACAGGAACGCGATGATCCGCACCCGCGCCGGATGCGCCAGCGCCTTGGCAATCGCCGCGACCGCTTCCGCCGCGATCGAAGGCACTAGCGTCACAGTATCCTGATCATCCTGATCGCGCATTCCGATTGCTCCGTGTATCGTCTATCCGCGATATATATAGATCGGCAATCAACGATGCAAGAGGTAATCCCTGATCGGCATTGCTGCATTGATCGGCAACTCGGCTCTGATGATGTGACCGCAGGCCAAAATCGCCAGCGGCGCGCCGTCCTGATCCAACTCGGCCATCGTCACCACCATCCGGCGCTCGGTCGGCA
This sequence comes from uncultured Rhodobacter sp., assembly GCA_964419305.1. GTDB lineage: Bacteria > Pseudomonadota > Alphaproteobacteria > Rhodobacterales > Rhodobacteraceae > CAYQPD01. Next base: position 224 of record CAYQPD010000210.1, on the reverse strand, counting down.
CCAGGTGATCAAGGTCGAACACCCGCGCCCGGCAATCGCTGCGCAGCGGGGTCAGCCCTGCGGCATGGCGCAGCGCCCGCCCGCCGTGCAGCACGAACCGGGGGCGCCACGAACCCGACCGCCGTGCCGCCTCAGGTGATTACATCCGGGGCCGTGCGCCCGGTATGGCCTTTGATGCCCGCAAGATCATGCGCCGCCGCGATCACCGGGGCCAGCGCCACTTG
>CAYQPD010000209.1:0-3491 GCA_964419305.1 uncultured Rhodobacter sp. | reverse complement strand
CGTCAAGATATTGACATCACATCGGATAAAGGGTGGACCCCATCGGGTATTGCGAGCCGTTCCGAGGGCTGTCCGGCACCGCTGTGCTCAGGTGGGTTGAACCCTCACCCACGCGAATCGGGTGAACGGTTCCACCCACTCGGCGGGGTGTGGCGGGAAGGGTGCCGTAGCCTGAAAACTCTTGTCGTCGTCAAGACTTTTCGGTCGCCCTGAGGCCACCAGGAATTATCTGACGCGGCAAGAGTTTCCGGCAGTATCCGAATTTGGCGCGCGGCCTGACGAGACCCTTTACGCAGGGTCATGTCGCGCGATCAAAGGCTGAAATCGGATCGCCGGCCCTTGCACCGTTGCCGCATCCAACGGTGCAGGATCAGCCGCGTCAGATCTTGCGCAGATCGGGCCCGAGCACCCGCTTGGCCCCGCCGCGCTGCGCCGACGGCAGCCGGATCAGCGTCGCCATGGCGTCGGCAAGTTTGCGCGATATTGGTTCGCCCTCGATCTGCTGCTTGAGAAACCAGTCCAAGAGGTTTTCCTTCTTGCCTTGGTCCTCGGCCGACAGGCCAAAGTGCGCGATCGCCGCATTCATGAGCGCGAGATATGGTGTTGCGTAAGCAGACGGGGATGCCTCCGAAGCCGTGGCTGGCACATCACATGGCGGCCAATCCGGCCAGATCGCCTTGACCATGAAATCCGGCACCTCGATCTGGATGTATTGCCAAGTTGACCCTGTCAGTTCCAAGGCATCGACGTCGAATTCCCCCGAACGCCATTCGTCCGTGGTGATCAGTGTTGGATCAGTTGAATGCAACCGCCATTGCCTGGTGTCGGATGTAGGACATGGCCGTTTGAATGTGGATCGCCGACCTGTTGCTCGAACGTAGCCGTCGCGCAAGGCCAGGAGCAATCCGTCGATGGATCTCTGCGTGGGGGATCGCTTCTTCCCATCTGGAGTTGGGCGCGCGCCCAGTTCTATGGTTTCATCGTTGAATATCACGCGATAGAACTCTTGCTCGCGCTCGCAGGCTTCGATGCGTTCGATGTGCTCGATCGCCGTCGCGAGACACCAGGTCGTACCCAGGATCGCCTCACTGCCCATTCGAATCTCCCACTCGTACCGTCCGCTCAACACGAGAACATAAAGAGCACATACGCCCGATGCAAGAAGGGCACACGGGAAGGGTGGAACGGTTCCACCCTTACGGTTGCAGGTTGGGCTGACCCGTTTCGAGGTCGCGCGGGCCCTCGCAATGCTGTTTCCCTTGGGCATGCACAATGACCTGAGCAAAGTGATGAAACGCCCCAACGCCCTGCACCCCGATCAGATGACACCCGCCGGGCGTCGCGCCGAACTGTGCGGCCTGCTGGCGCTTGGGCTGGTGCGACTGAGGATGCGAGAGCGGGACGAAGTATCTGACGAGACTGGAGAAAGTTGCCTACACTATCCGCCAGGCCAATGCCTTCATGCAACTCCAACTCGCAGGAGAGATGCATGACGAAGCCCGATCCCATTCCCGCGCGCCTGGCCGCGCTGAAGACCACCTCGACGCCCGACCTGAAGCAGCAATGGCGCGAATTGTTTTCGACCGAGCCGCCACCGTTCAATCGCCGCTACCTGGAAAGCCGACTGGCCTACCGCATCCAGGAATTGGTCTACGGCGGGCTGAAGCCCGAGACGGTCAAGCGGCTGGAAGCCTTGGGCGAGCAGCTTGACGGCGGCAATATCACCACGCGCCGCATTCGCGCCGATCGCGACCGCCCCATCACCGGAACGCGGCTGATCCGCGAATGGCAGGGCAATGAGCAGATCGTCACCGTGACCCAAGGTGGCTTCGAATGGCAGGGGCGGCCCTATCAGTCGCTGTCGGCCATCGCCCGCGCCATCACCGGCACGCGCTGGAATGGCTGGGTGTTCTTCGGGCTCAGGAACCACCGGAGGGTGAGTGGTAGTGGCCGCAGGCCTGCGGACGATCCGGTGGATCGTTCGCAGCCGCGAACGACCGCAGCACAAGCGAAGGGCCGGAAAGCATGAACAAGGCCCCAGAGAAATCGAAGGTCGTCCGCAAGTTTCGCTGCGCCGTCTACACCCGTAAATCCTCTGAAGAAGGTCTGGAGCAGGAATTCAACAGCCTGCACGCTCAGCGCGAGGCCTGCGAATCCTACATCGCCAGCCAGCGGTCGGAAGGCTGGGTGCTAGTTCGCGACCAGTATGACGATGGTGGCATATCCGGCGGAACCTTGGAACGCCCCGGCCTGAAGCGGCTGTTGGCCGACATCGAGGACGGGCTGGTTGATGTGGTGGTGGTCTACAAGATCGACCGCCTGTCGCGCGCGTTGATGGATTTCTCCAAGCTGGTCGAGGTGTTCGACCGCAACGGCGTGACCTTCGTTTCCGTGACGCAATCCTTCAACACCACCACGTCGATGGGGCGGTTGACGCTGAACATCCTGCTGTCCTTCGCCCGGTTCATCGAAATCGGATCGGGCACGCTGTTGGCGCGCGAACTGGCCGAACGGGGCGTCACCACCAGCCGTGGCCACCGGATCGACAAGAAGTTCATCTACCGGATGCTGAACAACCGGGTCTACATCGGCGAGGCTGTTCACAAGGGAACCAGCTATCCCGGCGAGCATGCAGCGATCATCGACCGTGAACTGTGGGACGGGGCCCATGCCATCCTGACCGAGAGCCCGAGAAAGCGCGCCGCCAGAACCCGCGCCGACACGCCTGCGCTGCTTCGGGGATTGCTGTACGGGCCTGATGGGGCAGCCTTCTCGCCAACCCACACCCGAAAGGGCGGACGGCTTTACCGCTACTACGTCAGCCAGACCGTCCTGAAGCATGGCGCCGGATCGTGCCCTGTGGGCCGCGTGCCCGCTGGCGAGATTGAGGCTGCCGTCATTGACCAGATGCGCATCGTGTTCCGCCAACCCGAAATCGTCGCGGGCACGTGGAAGGCGGCCAGAGATAAAGATGCGGGGATCAACGAGGCTGAGACCTACGCAGCCCTGACCCGGCTTGACCCGCTATGGAATGAAATGTTCCCAGCCGAACAGGCTCGCATCGTGGCGCTGCTGGTGGAGCGGGTCGACATCGGGACCGATGGGCTGAATGTGCGATTGCGCACGGACGGGCTGGCGGCGTTGGCGCGCGAGATGCGCGCAGAGGTGGGAGCGGCGGCATGACGCGCGCGCAGGCGATCCCCGATACCATCACCGTCCATGTGCCCTTCAGCCATGTGAAGCGCGGAGGGCGGAAGGAGATGGTCCTGCCACCCCAAACCACCGTTCGGGCCAAGATTGATGGCACTCTTGTAAAGGCGCTCGCGCGGGCCTTCCGGTGGAAACGGATGCTGGACTCCGGCTCGTTCACGTCGGTTACGGAAATCGCCGCGCACGAAAAGCTGTCCTTCACCTACATCTCCCGGGTTCTTCGGCTTGTCACATCCCGTAAGCTGGTATGGTCGTTTCTTGAACAGCTCGGGCTTCAGTTT
>CAYQPD010000208.1:0-3530 GCA_964419305.1 uncultured Rhodobacter sp. | reverse complement strand
TCGAATATGCCGCCCAGCCGCGCCCCGAGGGGCTGGCGCAGGCCTTTCTGATCGGGGCCGATTTCCTGGCCGGCCATCCGGCCTGTCTGGTGCTGGGCGACAACATCTTTTACGGCCAGGGGCTGACCGGCAAACTGCGCGCCATCGCGACCGAACCCCGGGGTGCCACCGTGTTCGGCTACCGGGTGAAAGACCCCGAACGCTTTGGCGTGGTCGAGTTCGATGCCGACATGAAGGTGCGCTCGATCGAGGAAAAACCGCGCGAACCAAAAAGCCCCTACGCCGTGACCGGGCTTTACTTCTTTGATGCCGATGTGGTCGAGATCGCACGCGCCGTGGTGCCCTCGGCGCGCGGCGAGCTTGAGATCACCAGCGTGATCGCGGCCTATCTGGCGCGTGGCGATCTGCGCGTCGAACTGCTGGGCCGGGGTTTTGCCTGGCTTGACAGCGGCACCGTTGATAGCCTGCTGGATGCCGCGCATTTCGTCCAGACCATCGAACAGCGCCAAGGCTACAAGGTGGGTTGTCTTGAAGAAATCGGCTTTGCCAACGGCTGGCTTTCGCACGCGGCGCTCGAGGCTCGCGGGCGGATGATGGGCAAGAACGACTACGGCCAATATCTGCTGCGGTTGGCCGCCGAGGCCGGGCAATGATCACCGCGACCGGGGTCGAATAATTCTGCTCTGACTCGGTTTGCCGTTGATCTGACCCGGACAACGCCCGCTCATCACTCCCTTGCGGTCTTTCTTCGCTTGCGCCAGCGAGGAAAGACCGCAAGGGAGTGACGAACGAACGAAATATTTTTTTGCAAACCGCCCTACCCCGCCAGATAGCGCAGGCCCTGGCTCACATCGGTGCGCACCGCCAGCCGCAGACCCGGCTCGTCACCCGCGCGCAGCGCCGCCAGAATCTGGCGGTGGTGCTGGGGCAGGGCGGTGCGGTGCAGCCGGGCGTAAAGCGCGCGCATGGTGGGGCCAAGCTGCAACCATACGGTCTCGGTTATCGCCAGCATCGCCGGAGCCTGGGCGCGCAGATAAAGGGTGCGGTGGAATTCGAGATTGGTGCGGATATAGGCCACTGCATCCTGCTTGACCACCGCCTCGGCATTGGCGGCGTTGATCGCCGACAATCGGTCGATCAGCGCGAAATGCGCCCGTGGCAGGGCGCGGCTGGCCAGTTCGGGCTCGAGCAGGGCGCGGATCGCGGCCAGTTCCTCAATCCGGTCCGGCGTCAGTTCCGGCGTCGCCACCCGGCCCGAGGCCGACAGCGCCAGCGCCCCTTCCGCCACCAGCCGGCGCACCGCCTCGCGCGCGGGGGTCATCGACACCCCGAAGGTCCGCGCCAGCCCGCGCAGCGTCAGCGCCTGCCCCGGGGCCAGCTCGCCGTGCATCACCTGCGCGCGCAGGGCGCGGTAAAGCCGCTCGTGGGCGGCGACGGTCGGGGGATCGGGGGGGCGAGGCGGGGCGATCAGCATGTGTCACAGCCAAGCACCTGTGCCGCGCTGCGGTCAAGCCCGACCTCAGGCACTGAAGCGATAACCGTGCAGCGCCTGGCCCTGGCCCTTGAGCCAGCGCCGATGCCGCAGGTAGCCGGGGCACAGCCCCGCCACCACCGCCCAGAACGCCGCCGAATGGTTCATCTGCACCAGATGCGCCACCTCGTGGGCGGCGACATAATCCAGCACCTCGGGCGGGGCCATGATCAGCCGCCACGAATACATCAGCCCCCCCGCCGCGGTGCACGACCCCCAGCGCGAGCGGGTGTCACGCAAGGCCAGGCTGTGGTAGGCGCGCCCTACGTCAAGCGCATGGCGATCACTCGCCGCCGCCAGCCGGTCGCGCGCCAGCGCCCGCAGATAACCCGCGACCCGCACCGCCACCTGCCCGGGATCGCCCGGCACCCGCAGCGAATCACCCACCAACAGCGGCACCCGGCCCGTGCCGGGCACCAGCGTCACCAACCGCCCCTCAAGCGGCAGCACCGAACCGATCGCGACCGTTGCGCGCTGCGGCGCCCCCGCCAGCGCCGCCCGGATCCAGCCCTCGTGCCCGCGCACGAAGGCAAGCGCCTCGGCCTCGCGCGCCCGCAGCGGCAGCGACAGCGTCACCCGCCCGTCAAGTGGTGATACCCGCAGCGAAAACCGCCGGGCGCGGGCGGAACGGCGCAGGGTGATCTCAACCCGTGGCGGGCCGGGCAGAATGGGCATCATGGCTCCTTTTCGACGGCGCCAGCATAGCCACCGCTGCGCCAGAGAAAAGCCCCGACCGGCCGGCGCGATGATTTGCGCAAAAGCCTTTGACAGCCGCCCGCCGCTGTGGCAAGCGACGCCTTCAGTTGATCTGCCAGCTTTGCAAGGGAACCACCATGGCCAAAGCCGAATGGGGCACCAAGCGCCTTTGCCCGACGACGGGCAAGCGCTTCTACGACCTCAACAAGACCCCGATCACCAGCCCCTACACCGGCGAGGTGGTCGATATCGAAAGCCTGCGCCGCAAGATGACCTCGAGCGCGGCCGCGCGGGTCGCCCCGGCCAAGCATGACGAAACCCTGGTGGACGAGGTCGATGGCGATGACGATCTGCTGGACGCCGGCCCGGCCGAGGATGCGGAAGTCGATGACGATCTGCTCGAAGACGACGCCGACGACACGGTGTCGCTCGACGATCTGCCCGACGTGCCGGGCACCGAGGAAGAGCTCTGATTTCCGCCCCGGCGGCTGCGTTTTGCGCTTGCGCGCCCGGCCCGCCTTCACTAAATAGCCCAAGCGGTCCGGCAACGGTCCGCACCTCCGGTGGGGTCATAGCTCAGTTGGGAGAGCGCTTGAATGGCATTCAAGAGGTCGACGGTTCGATCCCGTCTGGCTCCACCATTTAACAACCTGAACTATAACTTAACAACCTGAACTATAACGAGTTCACCCTGAACAACGTTCATCCCATTGGTTTTGTGTTATATTGCGGCGGTTTTTCTCGCCATTGCCTGCCCGGGTTTGTATGATTCAGGCAAGAACGGCTCGGTTGCACAAATCGGCTGGCGACCGGACTGCCCCTTCTGCCGGACAGACCTATCCCGCGACCGTTGTGACGGGGATGCTGAGCGCAGTGAAGCCGTTCAGGACGGCGACACGGACCTGGAACTCCGCGACCTGACGGTTGAAGTCCCGCGCCATGAGGCGCTGGCCCAGCCGTTTCACACAGTGCATTTTTGTCTCTGCACGGCTCCGTCATTGGTGGCCGCTCCATCGTCACCAGAGTGCGCGGCCGAGGTATTTCGATGCCCGCAGGGCTTCGTTGCGCGCGATGGCACCTGCCGTGACCGCCTTGCACGGATTGGCGGTCTTGCGGGGCGGGATCACGCCATGCGCACCTCGTTCGGCGATAACGTCATGGCATTTTCGGGTGTCGTAGGCACCGTCGGCAGTGACGCTGGCGATCTCCTGATCGGGAGAAATTTGGTCGAGGAGATCGGGCAGCATGGGGCATCGCCCACATCGCTGCTGGTGACTTCAACAGCCCGAACCTCCAATGTTTC
>CAYQPD010000207.1:0-3533 GCA_964419305.1 uncultured Rhodobacter sp. | reverse complement strand
CGCGCTGATCCTGGCGATGATCGGGCTGGCGACGCTGAAGGTAAGGTAGGGCGCGCTACTTTTCCCCGAGGGTCTGGTAAAGCTCGAAATCCTTGGCGGCAAAGCGGTGCAGCAGGGCTTCGGTCCGGGGCGACAGGTCGAGCGAGGCCTTGGGCGAGACGTTGAGGCGCGGCAGGATGATCTCGCAGTTCAACTGGTCTTCGAGAAATTCGACGAACCTGCCGATATCCTCGTAGCGAAACAGCCGGTCTACCCCGCGCGCGCCCTTGGGGTGCAGGAATTGCTCCTGCGAGCCGATGGCGGCGAAGGCGGGCGGGTTTTCCGCGCAATGCGCCACGATGAATTCATCAAAGCTGATCCCGGCGGTGCTTTTGCGCAGATCGGGAATATCGTCGCGCTGGCGGTAGCGATACCAGCTTCCCAGCCAGTCGCGCGGCTCGCGCATGATCGCGACCACGCTGAACTCGCCCCCGGCGGCGGCGGCAAGATAGGGGCCGATGAAGCGGTGAAAGCGTTGCACCGAGGTGTGCTTCAGGGCGGGCGGGCGCTGGATGACCACCGCCGCCAGTGGCTCGAGCGCGGTCTCGATCGCGGTCGAGCCGGTCTTTGGGGTGGCCAGAAGCGCCAGCCGTTGCGCCCAGAAAACCAGCATGTCCGACCCTTATTCTGCCTTGGCCAGCTTTGGCCGCCCTTTGTTAACACTACTTCAAGGATTTTGGAAAGAAGCTGATTTTACGAAATATCAGTTGAAATGTTCTGCATTTGTGCTCATAAGGTGAGAACAAGGTGCGAACAAAAGCAACGATTGCTGCCTGCGCGCGGCTGTGGAATAAGGAGCGGAAGATGGCGATTGCGAACCTGATCGAGTTGGACGGAAAGCGCGGAATGGACAAGCAAAAGGCCCTGGAAAGTGCGCTGGCACAGATCGAGCGGCAGTTCGGCAAGGGCTCGATCATGCGGCTTGGGGCCAATAGCCCGGTGATGGATGTCGAGGCCACCTCGACCGGCTCGCTGGGGCTCGATATCGCGCTGGGCATCGGTGGCTTGCCCAAGGGCCGGATCATCGAGATCTACGGGCCGGAATCCTCGGGCAAGACCACGCTGACGCTGCATGTGGTGGCCGAGGAACAGAAAAAAGGCGGGGTCTGCGCCTTTGTCGATGCCGAACACGCGCTTGATCCGCAATACGCGAAAAAGCTGGGCGTCAATCTTGACGAGCTGCTGATCAGCCAGCCCGACACCGGCGAGCAGGCGCTGGAAATCGTCGATACCCTGGTGCGTTCGGGTGCGGTCAGCCTGGTGGTGATTGATTCGGTGGCGGCGCTGGTGCCAAAATCGGAAATCGAAGGCGACATGGGCGACATGCAGATGGGCAGCCAGGCCCGGCTGATGAGCCAGGCCATGCGCAAGCTGACCGCCAGCATCGGGCGCAGCAACTGCATGGTGGTGTTCATCAACCAGATCCGGATGAAGATCGGGGTGATGTTCGGCAGCCCCGAAACCACCACCGGCGGCAATGCGCTGAAATTCTACGCCAGCGTGCGGCTCGACATCCGCCGGATCGGCTCGATCAAGGATCGCGACGAGGTGGTGGGCAACACCACCCGGGTCAAGGTGGTGAAAAACAAGGTCGCCCCGCCCTTCAAGCAGGTCGAGTTCGACATCATGTTCGGCGAAGGCATTTCCAAGACCGGCGAGCTGGTCGATCTTGGCGTCAAGGCGGGCGTGGTCGAAAAATCGGGCTCGTGGTATTCCTACGGCGACGAGCGCATCGGCCAGGGGCGCGAGAATGCCAAGCTGTATCTGAAATCGAACCCGACCGTCGCGACCGCGATCGAAGACAAGATTCGCGCTGCCAACGGGCTTGATTTTCACATCGTCGATGACGGCAAGGGCGACGATCTGGTCGACATCTAAGGCTGCCCCCGGGGTAGCATTGGGCCGCAGGGGCAAGCCTGCGGCCCTTTTTGCGCACGCGATCCGGTCGCGGTGGACAGCCCCGGCCTTCGCCGCTAAACCGGACCCGAACCGCAGCCATCCCACTTTGAGGCCACACCCGATGCCGTCGCTCAACGATATCCGCGCCACTTTCCTGAACTATTTTCAGCGCAACGGCCACCGCGTGGTGAGCAGCAGCCCGCTGGTGCCGCGCAACGACCCGACTCTGATGTTTACCAATTCGGGCATGGTGCAGTTCAAGAACTGCTTCACCGGGGTGGAAAAGCGCGACTACGTGCGCGCCACCACGGCCCAGAAATGTGTGCGCGCCGGCGGCAAGCACAACGATCTGGATAACGTCGGCTACACCGCGCGCCACCATACCTTCTTCGAGATGCTGGGCAATTTCAGCTTTGGCGACTACTTCAAGGCCGACGCCATTCCCTTCGCGTGGGAGTTGCTGACCCGCGATTTCGGCATTGATCCGGACAAGCTGCTGGTCACAGTCTATCACACCGACGACGAGGCCGCAGCGATCTGGAAAAAGGCAGCGGGGCTGCCCGACAGCCGGATCATCCGCATTCCGACCGACGACAATTTCTGGCGCATGGGGCCGACCGGCCCCTGCGGCCCCTGCACCGAGATTTTCTACGACCACGGCCCGACGATTGCCGGTGGCCCGCCCGGCAGCCCCGACGAGGATGGCGACCGCTTCATCGAGATCTGGAACCTGGTGTTCATGCAGAACGAGCAGTTTGCCGATGGCCGTCTGGAGCCGCTGCCGATGCAGAGCATCGACACCGGCATGGGGCTGGAGCGGATCGGGGCGCTGTTGCAGGGCAAGCACGACAACTACGACACCGATCTGATGCGCAGCCTGATCGAGGCTTCGGCGCAGGCCACCAGCACCGACCCCGACGGCCCCGGCAAGATGCACCACCGGGTGATCGCCGACCACCTGCGCTCGACTTCGTTCCTGATCGCCGACGGGGTGATGCCCGGCAACGAGGGGCGCGGCTATGTTCTGCGCCGGATCATGCGCCGCGCCATGCGCCACGCTCACCAGTTGGGCGCGGCTGATCCGGTGATGCACCGGCTGGTGCCCGCGCTGGTGCGTCAGATGGGGGCGGCCTACCCCGAGCTTGGCCGGGCGCAGGTGATGATCGAGGAAACCCTGCGGCTGGAAGAATCGCGGTTCCGCCAGACCCTCGAGCGCGGGTTGCACCTGCTGGCCGACGAGTTGGCGCGCATTCCCGAAGGGGCGGCGCTGCCGGGGGCGGCGGCGTTCCGGCTTTACGATACCTACGGCTTTCCGCTCGATCTGACCCAGGACGCGCTGCGCGAGCAGGGCCGCAGCGTCGATACCGCGGGGTTCGATGCCGCGATGGCCGAGCAGAAGGCCAAGGCGCGCGCCAGTTGGGCCGGGTCGGGCGAAACCCGGGATGCCGCGATCTGGTTCGATCTGGCCGAGGCGCATGGCGCGACCGAGTTTCTGGGCTATGATACCGAGTCCGCCGAGGGTCAGGTGCTGGCACTGGTGCAGGGGGGGGCTGCGGTGGCCAAAGCCGGGATGGGGCAGGCGGTGCAGGTGGTGC
>CAYQPD010000206.1:0-3534 GCA_964419305.1 uncultured Rhodobacter sp. | reverse complement strand
AGTCGTGGAAATGAATGGTCCCGGCGGTGGACTCGGCGGTGAAATCGGGGGCGGTGTCGTTGATGCGGATGGACATGGTGACCTCAATATTATCAGATTGAAGGATACAGATAGTCTTTCGCGGCGACGATTCCACCCCCGAACGCGCATCTCAGCGTCGCCGCACCCAGCTTTCAGCGCGGTGTAGCAATGCCAGCCACCAGGTTCGTTTCACATCCCTGTAGACGAAAGGCCGTCGCACGGTCGGATCGCAGGGTGTCAGGAAATCCTCGGCCACCGGCCATTGGCTGAGCGGTCGGGTGGCAAAGCGGGCTACCTCGGCGGCGGTCATGTCACGAAAGGCCTTGACACCCGGACCGGTCAGCCGTGCGGCGATTCGTGCAGCCAGCGACTTGCGTCGGTTGCGAAACACCGGCACCTCGGGCAGGTAGAAGATGAATGGTTCCCCCAGCGTCGGCATGTCCGAAAACAGCCGCCGCGCCTGCTGCACATTGCCACGCTCGGAATCGCCAAACTGCCAACCCGCCGCGCGCAACTGCGCCACATGGCCGATGCAGACATCGAAATAGGCAATCCGCTTCGCCTGTTCCGCCGGTGAGGCCCCGTCGCGCAACCGGTAGCAGCGCGGCGTTTCCTGCGGCACGCACTGGCGGTGATGCCGTTTCATGCTGATCGCCTTGAAGAAAACCGGGCCGACGAAGGCCCGCCGCTGGTCTTCGGCGAACAGCGCGGCGATGGCAGCCAGATCCGCCTCGCCCACCGGCCGCACCATCTGCATGTCATCTTGCAGGAACAGAATCCACGGGGTTTCCGCCGCCATCAGCGCCGTCTGCATATTGCTATAAAGCCCGCCGAGACGCCGGGCATCGCTGCTTTCGGGCGTGATCACCGACACGCCCAGATCGGCCAGCACAGCTTTCGTCGCCGGATCGTCCGAGTTGTCGTCATAGACCCGGATCACCGCGCCCGGCAGGTTGCGCTGCACCGACCGCACGCAATTGCGCAAGAATTCGCCGCGGTTATAGGAAAATACCGCCACCGTCAGCATGCTGCCCCCTTTCGCGCCAGCCAGTCCAGCGCGACGCGATCTTCAACCTCGTCAGCCTCGATGTTCGCGACGATGCGGCGCACCCGCCGCCCGTGCCCGGTGATTTTGGTCGAGGGAAATACCCCGCGCCCGATCTTTTCCGCCACCTCGGCCTCGGAGCGCGCATAGTAATGGTTCAACTGCAGATGCGCCGCCGAATAGAAGGCGCGCCGGTTGCGGCTGGAATGGGTGAAGACCTCACCCTTGTCGTTGCAGGTCTCGGGCTTGGCGTCGGTCTCGATCGCATGCACCCCGATGGCGGTGACATGGCAGGGATCGACGATGCACTTGAAATTGCGCACCCCGCGCTGATCACTCATCGGGTCGGCCGCGCGGCGCAGATAGTTGGCGACCATCCCGCCCGCAGGCGGCACCAGGTGACCACTCCGCCCGAACATGTGCCACGGCAGGCTGATGTTGCGGCAATCTTCAAGCTGTGCCAGTGCCCCCGGCAGATCATCGGCCTGCACCGGCACCAGAAACTCGTCGGTGTCGATGAACGCCATCCAGCGCCAGCGTGCGCCGAAATTGCGCACCGCATGGCCATAGGCCAGCACCTGATTGTGAATCTCGCGGCCCGACCGCGCGTCGCGCAGCACCTGATCCCAGGGCAGCAGCGTCAGCACCTCTTCCGGCAGCGCCGCGCGCAACGCCGCCAGAGTGCCATCGCGGCAACCGTTGTCATAGACGTAGAAATGCGCCGCCCCGGCCAGGGCATGAAACCGCGCCCATTCGGCGATATGGCGTTCCTCGTTGCGCACGATCAACACGATCGCCAGCCCGGCCCGACCCGGCAGCGCGGTCGGCGGATCAAGCGCGATCCGGGTGATGCTGCCTGGCCATTTCAGAAACCCGAACATCCTGCCCCCATCCGTTGTCCGCCTTTACCAGCCCGCGCCCCAGTTGCAAAGCGCCAAGGCCAAGTGCCAATCGCGACATTTTCCGTCGCGTCGCTACTTGCCTGCGCCGGCGCGCAATGTCACCTTGCCGCGCAACCCGGAGGTTCCCATGACCCTGCAACGCAATTTCTACATCAACGGCCAGTGGGTGGCCCCCGCCGCCGCGCGCGACTGCGCCGTGATCGACCCCTCGACCGAAGAGCCCTGCGCCATCATCAGCCTTGGCGATGCCGCCGATACTGATGCCGCCGTGGCTGCCGCCAAGGCCGCCTTTCCGGCCTGGGCCGCCACCCCGCCCAGCCTCCGCCGCGCCCATGTCGAACGCATCCTTGGCCAGTATGAACTGCGCGCCGAAGAAATGGCCGCCGCCATCAGTCTCGAGATGGGCGCGCCGATCGACATGGCCCGCGCCAGCCAGGCCCCCTGCCTGCCGTGGCATCTGAAGAACTTCCTGACCGCGTTCGATAGCATCGCGTGGGTCCGCCCGCTTGGCCCCCATGCCCCGAACGACCGTATCGCGCTGGAGCCGATCGGGGTGGTCGGGCTGATCACGCCGTGGAACTGGCCGATGAATCAGGTCACGCTCAAGGTCATCCCGGCCCTGCTGGCGGGCTGCACCTGCGTGTTGAAACCTTCGGAAGAAGCCCCGCTGTCGTCGCTGCTGTTCGCGCAGTTCGTGCATGATGCGGGCCTGCCGGCCGGGGTGTTCAATCTGGTCAACGGCGATGGCCCCGGCGTCGGCAGCCAGCTTTCATCCCACCCCGATGTCGAGATGATCAGCTTTACCGGCTCGACCCGCGCCGGGCGCGCGATTTCCATCGCCGCCGCGCAAAGCCTGAAACGGGTGGCGCTGGAGCTGGGCGGCAAGGGTGCCAACCTGATCTTTGCCGACGCTGACGACCAGGCGGTCGAGCGCGGCGTGCGTCATCTGATGAACAACTCGGGCCAGTCATGCAACGCGCCCTCGCGCATGCTGGTCGAGCGCCCGGCCTACGCCCGCGCGGTCGAAATCGCCGCAAAGGTGGCAAATTCGATCAAGGTCGGCTCAGCGCATGAACCCGGCAAGCACATCGGCCCGGTGGTCAATCAACGCCAATACGACCAGATTCAGGGCTACATCCGATGCGGCATCGACGAGGGCGCGCGCCTGATCGCCGGCGGCCCCGGCCGCCCCGACGGAATCAACCGCGGCTTTTTCGTGCGCCCCACGGTATTCGCCGATGTCACCCCCGCCATGACCATCGCGCGCGAGGAAATCTTTGGCCCGGTGCTGGCGATCCTGCCGTTCGAGACCGAAGCCGAAGCAGTGGCGATCGCCAACGACACAACCTACGGCCTGACCAACTACGTCCAGTCGCAGAGCGGCCCGCGCCGCAACCGGCTGGCGCGCGCCTTGCGCTCTGGCATGGTCGAGATGAACGGCAAGCCGCGCGGCGCGGGCAGCCCGTTCGGCGGCGTCAAATCCTCGGGCCGGGCGCGTGAGGGCGGCATCTGGGGGATCGAGGAATTTCTTGAGGTCAAGGCGATCTCGGGCTGGGACAGCAGCGC
>CAYQPD010000205.1:0-3545 GCA_964419305.1 uncultured Rhodobacter sp. | reverse complement strand
GAACCGGCGGTCGCCGGCCTTTGCCCCGTGCGACTGGAACACGTTCTTTGCCAGATCAACGGCGATAATGCCAACTTTCTTCAGGGATGCCCTGTCCTTGCTTGGGTTTTGACACCACGCGTTGGCACAGCGCGATGCCGTCAGGGCAGAGCAGCCTCCACCCCATCGCGCTGGCGGCGACGGGCTGCGCCGGGTCCGGGCGCTGTTCCTACATCGCTTTGCCACCTGCCGGGAACCCGGCGAACCGCGCCAACTCATGACGCAAGGCAGCGTCGGCCGTCGGCGACAGTTGCACCAGCGGCAGGCGCACCGCGTCGCGCATGTGCCCGGCCAGTGCCAGCGCGCGTTTTACCGGACTGGGGCTGGACTCAACGAACATCGCGGCCGTCAGCGGTGCCAGCCTGTCATGCAGCGCCAGTGCCGCTTCAAGCTGCCCCGCAGCCCACGCCCGATAAAGGGCCACGCATTCGGCAGGGGCATAGTTCGACAGCACCGAGGTCAGCCCGCGCGCACCCAGGGCGAAGAACGCCAGCGCCAGCGCATCGTCGCCGCAATGCACCACGAAATCCGGCCCGCAGGCGGCACGCAGCGCGGTGGCACGGGCAACGTCGCCACCCGCCTCCTTGATCGCCACGATATTGCGGCAGGTGGCGGCCAGTTCGGCGGCGGTTTCGGGCGCAATCGCAATGCCGGTGCGCCCCGGCACCGAATAGAGCATCACATCGACCGGGGTGGCGGCGGCGATCGCGCTGAAATGGGCCACCAGACCGGCCTGACTGGGCTTGTTGTAATAGGGTGTGATCAGCAACACGCCGTCGGCTCCGGCATCGGCGGCGCGGCGGCTGGCCGCGATGGATTTCGCGGTCACATTGCTGCCGGTGCCGGCCAGCACATAGGCACGCCCCGCCACCCGCTTGACAGTGCGGGTGATCAGGGCCAGCGCCTCGTCATCCGCAAGTGTCGCAGCCTCGCCGGTGGTGCCGACCGGCACCAGCCCGGCAATGCCGGCGGCAAGCTGGCGCTCGATCAGCGCGTCAAAGGCCGGCCAGTCGATGGCTCCGGTATCGGTGAACGGGGTGACAAGGGCGGTGAAGACACCGTCAAGGCGGCTGCGGTCGGTCATGGTCTGCCTTTCATGGCAAGCGAGGCGGGGCAATGTCGGCGGGGTGGTAAAGGCCGCTGGCCCGCCCGGCCAGCCACCGGGCGGCGGCAAGGGCACCGGCGGCATAAGCGGCGCGGGAATGCACGGCCAGCGACAGGCTGATGTCGGCCACGCCAAGACCAAGGCGCAGGGTCGTGATGCCCGGGGTATCGCCGATGCGGTTGATCTCGGTCGCAACGGCGCGCTGTGGCGTGGCCAACTCGCCCACCAACCCTTGGGTGGTTCCGGACGCCGCGGGTTTCTTGGCGGCGTTGTAGGTCTCGGCCACCGTCAGCTCCGCTTCGGGCAGGGCAGCCGCCAACGCCAGACAGGCGCTGCGGAACACTTCAAACCCAAGCGTGAAATTGGCCCCGATCAGCAGCGGGCGGCGGGCGGATTCGGCGCACAACCGCGTCATCTGTTCGGGGCTAAAGCCGGTGGTGCCGATCACCAGCGCCAGCGGATTGCCATCCAGCCGGTCAAGCAGTGCCATCACCGCCGCCGGCGTCGAAAAATCGACCAGCACGTCGCCGCTTAGCCGTGCGGCGGCCAGTGCCGCGCCATCGCGGCCACCGATCGCCTCGGCCAGGGCAAAGCGCGCATCCGCCGCAATCTGTGCCAGAACCTCGCGACCGACCTTGCCGCCCGCCCCCAGAACGTTGATCCGAAGCGCTGCCATCAGTCGATCACCACGCGGGTTTCCGACATCTCGCGCAGCGCGATGCGCACCCCCTCGCGGCCCAGGCCCGAGCCCTTGATGCCGCCGAACGGCACATGCTCGGCGCGAAAGTCGGGGCCTTCGTTGACCATCACGCCGCCCACCTGCAAGCCCCGCGTCAGGCGCCGGATCGCGGCGTGATCATTGCTGAACACCCCGGCTTGCAGGCCGTAATCACAGGCGTTGATCTCGGCCATGACCTGATCCGTGTCCTCAAAGCGCCGCAGCGCCAGCACCGGGCCGAAGGTTTCCGAGGCAAACAGCCGCGAGTCCGGCGGCACATCGGCGATCAGCGTCGGCGCAACCAGTGTGCCCGCCCTGGTGCCGCCCGCCAGCAGGCGCGCGCCGGCGGCCTGGGCCTCGGCCAGCCGGGCGAGGATGTCGGCGGCGGCGGCTTCGTCGATCACCGGGCCCATTTGGGTCGCGTCGAGGCCGGGGTCGCCACAGCGATGCGCCGCAACCCTGGCCAGCAGGCGGTCGCTAAACGCGACCGCAACCGCATGGTGGACATAAAGCTTTTTCACCGCCGCACAGCTTTGCCCGGCAATCTCGAAGCGCTGCGCAATCGCGGTGGCGGCGGCGGCATCCAGGTCGGCGTCGGCCAGCACGATCAGCGGATCGTTGCCGCCCAGCTCCATCAGGCAGCGCACCAGACCCGAGGCGCGTTTCAGCGCCAGCCCGGCATGACGCCCGCCGGTAAAGCTGAGCAGATCAATCGGCGCGCGCGCCAGCGCCAACGCCGCCTCGGCCCCGCCATGGACGATCTGCACCAGATCGGGGGGAAAGCCCGCCTCGATGGTCAGCGCCACCAGATGGTCGGCGGCCAGCGGTGCCTTGGGCGAGGGTTTGGCCACCACCGCATTGCCGGCCGCGATTGCCGGACCCAGCTTGTGGCACAGCAGGTTGACCGGATAGTTGAACGGCGTGATCGCCGCCACCACCCCGGAAGGCACGTAGGTGACCACCGCCTGCCGATCCACCCCGCCCGACACCACCGCGCAGTGCAGCACTTCACCGTCAAGGAAGGTTGCGGCATCGCCCGCCAGCCGCAGGGTGTTTTGTGCCCGGCGCATCTCGCCGCGCGCCTCGTGAATGGTCTTGCCCATCTCGGCGCTGATGGTCTGCGCCATCGGCTCGGCGTCGCGGGCGATCAGATCGGCCAGCCGGTTCAACAGCTCGCGGCGCTGATACGGGGTCGAGGCGCGAAAGCCGGCAGCGGCGGCACGGGCCCGGGCGACGGTGGCGGCAATATCCGCCGGTGACGTTTCCGGCAGGCTGGCCAGCAGCGCGCCGGACCACGGGTTGCGGACCGCAAATTGCGCCGCATCGGTGGCCCGCATCGGGGTGGCAAGGGTCATTCGGTCTCTCCTTCAAGGTCTTCGGACGCGGCCAGCAGATCGGCCACGGCAATCGGGCGGGTGGGCCAGCGCGTGGCCCCGATGGGCTGCGGCGCGGTGGTGGGGGCGATGATCCGCCCCACCCATTCGGCACAGAACCGGCCCTGACAGGCCCCCATCGCAAACCGCCCATCAAGCCGCAGTTCGCGGTCGGTGGGGGTCGCGCCAAGCGCGCGCAGATCAGCCAGGCTGCGGTTTTCGCAGCGGCAGATCACGGTATCATCGGGCAGGTCGGCGAGCCGCGCCGCACCGTCATGGGCATAAATCCGTGCCAGCCGGGCCTGGGCGG
>CAYQPD010000204.1:0-3561 GCA_964419305.1 uncultured Rhodobacter sp. | reverse complement strand
TGATTGTAATTCGGCTGATAGCTGAGGGCCGGCAGGGCGAAATAGTAGCCCAGATCCGACAGGATCCAGATCGCGGCAATCAGGACCAGGTTCCGTATCAGCGCGAGCGGCCAGCCATAACGGGGCGTTGGTTGGTCGTTCGCGAGGCTTTGTTTAACAGTCATCTGCTTTGGCCCGACCCGCTTTGCGCATACGCCTTTCTGCCCTGTCACGCGGCAAGGCAGGTGCCCGCCCGCTCGCAGGGTGCGCGTTCCAGTTGCACGGTGGCATGGGCAATGGCGAAATCGTGCTCGAGCGCGTCGGTGACATGATCGAGGAAGGAATCCGCATCGGCACCCTCCCACACGAGATGCACCGCCAGCGCCGTGCGGGTGGTCGAAAGCGCCCAGATATGCAGGTCATGCACATTGCTGACGCCCGCCTGCGCGCCCAGCCAGTCGGCCACCGCCTGCCGGTCGATCGCCTCGGGGACGCCATCGAGCCCTAACCGAAGTGAGTCGCGCAGAAGGCCCCATGCGGTCCAGGCAATCACAAGGCTGACCGCAATCGCCACCGCCGGGTCGAGCCAGGTCCAGCCGGTCGCCATGATCCCGGCCGCCGCCAGCACCACCGCGCCCGACACTGCCGCATCGGCGGCCATGTGCAGGAAGGCACCCTTGGCGTTCAGGTCGTCCCTTTGCGCGCGCATGAACAACAGCGCCGATCCGGTGTTCACGCCGATGCCGACCAGCGCCACCAGCAGGATCGTCAGGCCCGGCACCGCGACCGGGCTTTGGAAACGCTGCGCTGCCGTCCACACCACCACGACCACGCCGATCAGAATCGCTACCGCGTTCAGCATGGCGGCAAGGACCGTGGCACGGCCATAGCCGAACGTGTAGCTGGCCGACCCTGCGCGTTTGGCCAGCACCGCCGCGCCCCAGGCGATCAGCAGACCCGCTACGTCGGTCAGGTTATGCGCGGCATCGGCCAGCAGCGCGAGTGAGCCGGTGAGAAAGCCGAACCCCGCCTCGACAAGGACATAGCCGGTGTTCAGCCCCACCGCCCAACGAAAGGCGGGGCCAAGGTCGGCGGGCGGGGTGTGGGTGTGATCATGTGCCAAGGGTCAGCCTTTCCGCCGGATGGTGCCGGAAAGTTCGACAGCCCCCGCCAATGTGTTGTAGATCGTGCCGTATTTTTGCAGGTTCTTGTGCAGCAGGTTCAGCCGCGCATCGGTCTCGTCGGTGTCCACCACGATCTCGTAGGCGATGCGGATCATCTTGGGTGGGCTGTCCTGCCGCACCCCATGCAAGGATACCGCGATGCCGCGCAGGCCGAACGCCAGCATCGGCACCACCCGCTCGGAGCCTTTCAGGATGCAGGCGGCGAGGCTGGCGAGCAGCATCTCGGCCGGGTTGAAGGCATCCGCCCGCCCGGCCAGGTCGGTGTCGAGCGGGATCACCGCCGCCTTGGTGGTGGCTTGCGCGCCGTGGCTGTCGATGCGACGGGCAGAGACGTGGTATTCCAGCATCGCTTGACCTTTCTCAGAGCAGTTCATCGGGCGCTGCGGCCGACCCGCCGCAGCAGCTTGACGCCGCTTCGGAACTGGCCACCGCGTCGGCCGATCCGGTGATCGGAAAGCCGCGCGCTACCCAGCGGGCAATGCCGGGGCGCATGTTCGCAACACGGGTGTAGCCCTGATAAATCAGGAAATAGGTGGCCTTCAGGCTGCGTTCGCCCATAGCACAAGCCAGAATCACGTCGCGGTCGCGCGGCACCTCTTGCCAGCGGTCCTCGAACTGCGACAGCGGGATGTTGACCACATCGCAGCCGCCATAGCCGACCTGCGCCACTTCATCGGGCTCGCGCACATCGACCAGCAGCGCGCCTTCGCGCAGCAAACGCTGCGAGGTCGTCGGGCAAACCTCGCGCGCCTCGGCCAGGTCTTTCTTCACGGTTTTGTTCATCGCAATCTCCCTTAATTCAGCCAGCTCAGGACCTGATCGTGCGACGGGACCGAGCCTTTGTGAACCACCTTGCCGCCGATCACGACGGCAGGCGTGGTCATCACGCCGAAACCGACGATCTGGCGCATGTCTTCGATCTTTTCGATGCTCACTGACTTTCCGGTCTCAGCCGCCACGCGGGTGATCAGATCGGCGGTGGCCTTGCACTTGGCGCAGCCCGGGCCCAGAACCTTGATTTCCATGGTTTGTCCTTTCAGAATAGAAGGTTGAACAGATAGCCGACGGCCAGGATGCCGGTTCCGACCACGCCGATGAAGACCGCGATCAGGCGCAGGGTCAGCACCTGTTTGAGGATGATCATCTCGGGCAGCGACAGCGCGATCACGCTCATCATGAACGCGAGCACGGTGCCAAGGGCGGCGCCTTTGCCCAGCAATGCCTCGACAATCGGGATCACGCCGGCGGCGTTGGTGTACATCGGGATGCCGATCACCACGGCGGCAGGAACGCTCCACCACGCCTCGGCCCCCATGATCCGCACCATCAGATCCTCGGGCACATAGCCGTGGATCAGCGCGCCCATGCCGATGCCGAGGATGATCCAGACCCAGACCCGGCCAAAGATTTCGCGCACCGCCTCGATGCCAAGGTGATAGCGCTCGACCATGGTCAGCGGCGCGTCATCGGCGGCGTCGGGCGCCGTAGCCCCCGAATGGATATCGCGCACCCAATCCTGCAACCAGGCCTCAAGATGCAGCTTGCCGATCACCCAGCCGGCAATGATCGCGATGATCAGACCGAAGGCGGCGTAGGTCACGGCCACCTGCCAGCCGACCAGCCCGAACAGCAGCACCAGCGCCACCTCGTTGACCATCGGGGCCGCGATCAGGAAGGAAAACGTCACCCCGAGCGGCACCCCCGCCGACACCAGCCCGATGAACAGCGGCACCGCCGAGCATGAACAGAACGGCGTCATCACGCCGAGCGAGGCGGCCAGCACATTGCCGACGCCTTCGCGCTTGCCCGCCAGCAGGGCGCGGGTGCGTTCGGGCGAAAAGTAGCTGCGCACCACGCCCATCGCAAAGACGATCAGCGTCAGCAGCAGCATCACCTTGGGCACGTCATAAAAGAAAAAAGCGAAGGCTTCGCCGGTGTGGCTGTGGCGATCAACCGGGATCAGCGCGGTGATCCATTCCGACGCCGGGATCAACTGGTGGTAAACCAGCCACCAGAGCGCCACGAAGACCACCAGCCCGATGTGCCATAGCCAGGCCGGGCCGGATGCCGGGCGGGATGGGGCGGTGATATCCGCGCTCATGCGGCAATCCTTTCGTCAATCGCGGCGGCGGCCAGCACCGCCGCCAGAATGGCCCTTATGGCCGGGGCCAGATCGGGGTTCAGCCGATAGCGCACCCATTGCGCATCGCGCCGGTCCACCACCAGCCCGGCCTGCTTCAAGGTCTGCATATGCCGCGACATCCGGCTTTGCGTGACCTCAAGCCGCTTCATCAGATCGCAAACGCAATGTTCCTGCCCATCGGCAAGGATCCGGATCGCGGCAAGGCGGGTGGCTTCGGCCACGGCGGTAAGGACAGCAAGTGGCATGATGGGCTCC
>CAYQPD010000203.1:0-3566 GCA_964419305.1 uncultured Rhodobacter sp. | reverse complement strand
AATCGCTTCCCACCCGCGCGCAGGCCACCACCGCCACCGGCAAGGGGCGCAGATGCGCATTCAGCGCCTCGGCCAAGCGATACGGCTGCCAGTCGCGATCCAGATCGCAATGCGCCACCTGCCCGGTGGCATGAACCCCGGCATCGGTGCGCCCGGCGGCGGCGATGGTGTGCGGCCCCGGTTGCAGCCGCGCCAGCGCCGCCTCGATCGCGGCCTGCACCGACGGCTGCCCTGCGGCCTGGCGTTGCCAGCCTTGAAACGGGCTGCCGTCATACTCGATCATCAGGGCATATCGGGGCATGGCAGGGGGGTAGCGCAGCGCGGCGTGGCTGGCAAGTCACCCAAGCGCCGCCTTGCCCCTACCCATCGCGCTGCCGGGTGCCTATCTTGGGGCGATCAACAGGGCGGGGCACAAGGGGCGAGACGTTGGGTTTTGGCAGTTTGACCGGCGGGTTGGCCCGGCGCATCCAGGATAGCGTTGCCGCCGTGGCCGAGCCGCTGCGCGAGCCGGTGATCCGGCTGGGGGTCACCGGTCTTTCGCGCGCGGGCAAGACCGTGTTCATCACCGGGCTGGTCGCCAACCTCTTGGACCGGGGCCGGATGCCGCAGTTGCGCGCCGAGGCCGAGGGCCGGATTGCGGCGGTTTTCCTGCAACCGCAGCCCGACGACACCGTGCCGCGCTTCGATTACGAGGCTCACCTTGCGGCGCTGACCGGCGACGATCCGCGCTGGCCGGAATCGACAAGGGCGATTTCCGAGCTGCGGCTGTCGTTCCGGGTGCGCCCCAAGGGCTGGCTGGCGGGCTGGCGCGGCTTGCGCACCCTGCACCTCGACATCGTCGATTACCCCGGCGAGTGGCTGCTGGATCTGGCGCTGCTCGACAAAAGCTATGCCGACTGGTCCGAGGAAACCCTGTCGCGGCTGGCCTCCCGCCCCGAAGCGGCCGATTTCATCGCCACCGCGCGGGCCGAGGATGGGGCGCGGGCCGAGGACGAGGCGCGGGCAGGGGCGCTGGCCGCCAGCTTTACCGCCTATCTTGCGGCGGCGCGGGCGGCGGGCTGGTCGGACCTTACACCGGGGCGGTTTCTGTTGCCGGGCGATCTGGCGGGCTCGCCGGTGCTGACCTTTGCGCCGCTGCCAACCCCCGCCACCACCCCGCGCCATTGCCTGTGGCGCGAGATGGAGCGGCGCTTTGAGGCCTACAAATCCCGCGTGGTGCAGCCGTTCTTTCGCGACCACTTTGCCCGCATCGACCGTCAGGTGGTGCTGGTCGATGCCTTGGGTGCGATTCACGCGGGGCCGCAGGCGCTTGACGATCTGCGCCGCACCATGGCCGGGGTCTTGGCCGCCTTCCGCCCCGGTCGCAACAGTTTGCTGCGCGAGCTGCTGCGCGGCAAGCGGGTCGAGCGCATCCTGTTTGCCGCCACCAAGGCCGACCATCTGCACCACCGCCAGCACCCGGCGCTGGCCGCGATCATGCAGGCGATGACCCGCGAGGCGCGCGACCGCGCCGCGTATTCCGGGGCCGAGGTGAACGCGATGGCGCTGGCGAGCTTGCGTGCCACGGTCGAGGAAACGGTGCAGCGCGGCGGCGAAAGCGTCGATTGCGTGCGCGGGCGGCTGCTCGGCAGCGGCAAGCAGGCGGCGATGTATCCCGGCGAACTGCCTGCCGACCCGGCGCGGCTGCTGTCGCCCGCGCGCGAAGGGGCGACGCGCTGGCTTGATGCCGAATTCGCGCTGATGAGCTTTGCCCCCGCCCGGACCGCCCTGCAACCGGGCTTTGGTCCGCCCCATATCCGGCTGGACCGGGCGGCGGAATTCCTGATCGGAGACCAGTTGTGAGCAACGCCCCGCCCCCGCGCAAACCCCTGCTGGTCGAGCTTGACAGCGCCGCCGCCGATCCGGGCGCCGCCCCGCCGGTGCCCGATCTGCTGGCCGAGGGTGCGGCGATGCAGGCGCTTGGGCGCGCCGCCACCGCGCGCCGCTCAACCCTTGGCCGGCTGGCGGGCTGGGCGTTTGGCGCGCTTTTCACCTTTGTCCTGTCGCTGGCGGCGTGGGATTATGTGACCGGCCTTCTGGCGCGCAACTCGGTGCTGGGCAGCATCGCTTTCGGGCTGCTGGGGCTGGCGGTGGTGGCGGCGCTGGCGCTGGCGACGCGCGAAGCGGCGGCGTTTTTGCGGCTGGGGCGGCTGGACCGTCTGCACCGCGCGGCCGAGCTGGCCGCCGCGGCCGCCGATCTGGCCGGAGCGCGCCGGGTGGTGGCGGGGATGACGCGGCTTTACACGGGCCGCCCCGAGCAGCGCGCCGGGCTGGCCCGGCTGGCCGCGCATCAGGCCGATATTCTTGACGCCGACGCGCTGCTGGCGCGGGCCGAGACCGAACTGCTGGCCCCGCTCGATCAGGCCGTGCGGCGCGAGATTGAAGGTGCGGCGCGGCAGGTCGCCACGGTGACGGCGCTGGTGCCGCTGGCGCTGGCCGATGTTGCGATGGCACTTTATGCCAACCTGCGGATGATCCGCCGCATCGCCGAGATTTACGGCGGGCGGGCCGGGGCCTTGGGCAGTTGGCGGCTGCTGCGGCGGGTGTTCGGCCACCTGATCGCCACCGGGGCGGTGGCGCTGACCGATGATCTGATCAGCTCGGTCGCGGGCGGCGGGGTGATCTCGAAACTGTCGCGCCGCTTTGGCGAGGGCGTGGTCAACGGCGCGCTGACCGCCCGGGTCGGCGTCGCGGCGATGGAGGTCTGCCGCCCGCTGCCGTTCCGCGCCGCCCCGCGCCCGCGGGTCGCAAATCTGGTCAGCCGGGCGCTGGCGGGGCTGTTTGGCGGCAGGGGGGGCGAGGCCGACCGAGGCGCATCTGCTGGACCCCGCCAGCCGCCGTCGCTATAAGCCCGCCACGCCCCATCCAACCCCGCCGAAAGGTCCGCATCCGATGTGCGCCGACATGCCCGACTACCGCGCTACCGTGTTCCTGCCCGAAACCGATTTTCCGATGCGCGCCGGCCTTCCGGCGCGCGAGCCGGAATGGCTGGCACGCTGGGACGCGATCGGGATTTATGACCGGCTGCGCGAAAAGGCCGCCAATTCGAAAGATCGACAGCCCTTCATCCTGCACGACGGCCCGCCCTACGCCAACGGCCATCTGCACATCGGCCACGCGCTGAACAAGGTCTTGAAAGACATGGTGGTGCGCAGCCAGCAGATGATGGGGCGTGACGCGCGCTACGTGCCGGGCTGGGATTGCCACGGCCTGCCGATCGAATGGAAGATCGAGGAACAATACCGCGCCAAGGGGCTGAACAAGGATGATGTGGATGTGGTGGCCTTTCGTCAGGAATGCCGCCGTTTCGCCGAGGGCTGGGTCGATATCCAGCGCGCGGAATTCAAGCGGCTGGGGGTCACCGGCAACTGGGCCGACCCCTACCGCACGATGGATTTCCACTCGGAAGCGGTGATTGCCGAGGAATTCATGAAATTCCTGATGAACGGCACGCTGTATCAAGGCAGCAAGCCGGTGATGTGGAGCCCGGTGGAAAAGACCGCGCTTGCCGAGGCCGAGGTGGAATA
>CAYQPD010000202.1:0-3606 GCA_964419305.1 uncultured Rhodobacter sp. | reverse complement strand
CGGCGCAATCCGACCCGCGCCCCAGCCTGATCGACTGCCGCACCATCATCGGCTTTGGTGCGCCCAACAAGCAAGGCAGCCATGACGTGCACGGGGCCCCGCTGGGCGACGCCGAGATTGCCCTGGCGCGCGAAAAGCTGGGCTGGACCTATCCGCCGTTCGAGGTGCCGGACGCGGTTTATGCCGCCTGGCACAAGGTGGCGGCACGGGGTGCTGCGGCGCACAAGGATTGGGACGCGCGGCTGCTGGCCTCGCCCAATGTCACCGCGTTCGAGTTGGCTTTGGCGCGCGATCCGGCGCCGCTGAACGCCGCAATGGCGGCCTACAAGGCGCAACTGCTGGTGGACAAGCCGAAAGTGGCCAGCCGCAAGGCCAGCGAGATGGCGCTGGGTGTGGTGAACGCGACGCTGCCCTTCGTGGTCGGCGGATCGGCCGATCTGACCGGCTCGAACCTGACCCGCACCAAGGGCCAGAAATCGGTGACCAAGGCCGATTACGCGGGCAGCTACATCCACTACGGCATCCGCGAGCATGGCATGGCGGCGGCGATGAACGGCATCTGGCTGCACGGGTTGTTCAAGCCCTACGGCGGCACCTTCATGACCTTCGCCGATTACTGCCGCCCGGCGATCCGTCTGGCGGCGCTGATGGGGGTGCCTGTCACCTACGTGATGACGCACGATTCCATCGGTCTGGGCGAAGACGGCCCGACCCACCAGCCGGTCGAACATCTGGCCAGTCTGCGCGCCATTCCGAACCTCAACGTGATCCGTCCCTGCGACGCCATTGAGACCGCCGAGGCCTGGGAAATGGCGATGGCCTCGACCGCGACGCCGACCCTGCTGGTGCTGTCGCGCCAGAACCTGCCGCTGGTGCGTGAAGCAGCGACCGAGAACCTGACCGCCAAAGGGGCTTATGTGCTGCGCGAGGTCAAGGATCGGCAGATCACGCTGATCGCCACCGGATCCGAGGTCGAACTGGCGCTGAGTGCCGCCGCCGCGCTGGCGGCCGAAGGCATCCGCGCCGCCGTGGTTTCGGCCCCCTGTTTCGAGGCGTTTGCCACCCAACCCGAAGCCTACCGCATGGAAGTGCTGGGCACCGCGCCCCGGATCGGCATCGAGGCCGCACTGCGTCAGGGCTGGGACTTGATGCTGCGCCACAAGGACGGCTTTGTCGGCATGACCGGCTTCGGGGCCTCGGCTCCGGCACCCACGCTTTACCGCCACTTCAACATCACCACCGAGGCCGTCACCGAACTGGCCCACAACCTGACGAGGAAATGACATGACTGTTAAGGTAGCAATCAACGGCTTTGGCCGTATCGGTCGCAATGTGCTTCGCGCCATCGTCGAATCGGGCCGCACCGACATTCAGGTGGTCGCGCTCAACGATCTTGGCCCGGTGGAAACCAACGCCCATCTGTTGCGCTTTGACTCGGTGCATGGCCGCTTTCCCGGCACCGTGACCACCGGCGACGGCTGGATCGACGCCGGGCAAGGCAAGATCAGGGTCACCGCGATCCGCGATCCCAAGGAACTGCCGTGGGGTGACGTCGATATCGCGATGGAATGCACCGGCATCTTCACCGACAAGGACAAGGCGCAGATCCACCTTTCCAACGGCTCCAAGCGGGTGCTGGTTTCGGCGCCGTCGAACGGTTCCGACAAGACCATCGTGTTCGGGGTGAACCACAACAGCCTGACCAAGACCGATCTGGTGGTCTCGAACGCGTCCTGCACCACCAACTGCCTGTCGCCGGTGGCCTATGCGCTGAACAATGCGATCGGCATCAAGCGCGGCTTCATGACCACGATCCACAGCTACACCGGCGACCAGCCGACGCTGGATACCATGCACAAGGATCTGTATCGCGGCCGCGCTGCGGCGCTCAGCATGATCCCGACCTCGACCGGGGCGGCCAAGGCGGTGGGTCTGGTGCTGCCGGAACTGAAGGGCAAGCTGGACGGTGTGGCGATCCGGGTGCCGACCCCCAACGTCTCGGCCGTCGATCTGGTGTTCGAGGCGATGCGCGACACCAGCGTCGAGGAAATCAACGCGGCGATCCGCACTGCCGCCGATGGCCCGCTGAAAGGCATCCTTGGCTACACCGATTTCGCCAACGTCTCGTCCGACTTCAACCACGACAGCCATTCGTCGATCTTCCACATGGATCAGACCAAGGTCATGTCGGGCACGATGTGCCGCATCCTGAGCTGGTATGACAACGAATGGGGCTTTTCCAGCCGGATGGCCGATACCGCCGTCGCGATGGGCAAACTGATCTGAGGGAGGCCAACATGGCACTGATTTCACTACGACAACTGCTGGATCACGCGGCCGAGCACGGCTACGGGGTGCCCGCGTTCAACATCAACAACATGGAGCAGGGGCTGGCGATCATGGAGGCGGCGAAAGCCGTTGACGCGCCGGTCATCATCCAGGCCTCGCGCGGGGCCCGCAACTACGCCAACGACATCATGCTGGCCAAGATGATCGAGGCGCTGGCGGCGATCTACCCGCAGATCCCGCTGTGCATGCACCAGGACCACGGCAACGACGAAGCCACCTGCATGTCGGCGGTCAAGCACGGCTTCACCTCGGTGATGATGGACGGCAGCCTTGAAGGCGATGCCAAGACCCCGGCCAGCTACGACTACAACGTGGCAATCACCGAACGGGTCGCGCGCATGGCGCACTGGGTCGGCGCTTCGGTCGAGGGCGAGCTGGGGGTTCTGGGGTCTCTGGAAACCGGCGAAGGCGAGGCCGAGGATGGCCACGGCGCGGTCGGCAAGCTCGATCACAGCCAGCTTCTGACCGATCCCGATCAGGCGGTCGATTTCGTGCGTCGCACCAAGGTCGATGCGCTGGCGATTGCCTGCGGCACCTCGCACGGCGCCTACAAGTTTTCGCGCAAGCCCACCGGCGACATTCTGGCGATGAGCGTGATCGAGGCGATCCACAAGAAGCTGCCCAACACCCACCTGGTGATGCACGGCTCCAGCTCGGTGCCGCAGGAATTGCAGGATGTCATCAACGCCTACGGTGGTGCCATGCCGCAGACCTTTGGCGTGCCGGTCGAGGAGATTGTGCGCGGCATCAAGATGGGGGTGCGCAAGGTCAACATCGACACCGATTGCCGCATGGCGATGACCGGCCAGTTCCGCCGCATCGCCACCGAGAACCCGAAAGAGTTCGACCCGCGCAAGTTCCTCAAACCCGCGATGGACGCGATGCGCGACCTTTGCAAGCTGCGGCTGGAAGCCTTCGGCACCGCCGGCAATGCCGGCAAGATCAAGGTCATCGCGATGGATGACATGGCCAAGCGTTACGCCAGCGGGTCACTTGATCCGTCGGTTTCAAAGTAATCCAAGGGAGAAGTGATCATGGACCAATCGGACCGCTATTCCGACCTCAGTCTCAAGGAAGCCGACCTGATGAAGGGCGGGCGTCACGTGCTGTGCGCCTACATCATGAAGCCCAAGGGCGGGCACGGCTTTCTCGAAACCGCCGCCCACTTTGCCGCCGAAAGCTCGACCGGCACCAACGTCGAGGTGGTGACGACCGACGATTTCACCCGCGGCGTCGATGCGCTGGTGTATGAGATCA